>NZ_JBITIB010000007.1:0-294036 GCF_044458565.1 Streptomyces sp. NPDC050433
CCCAATCCACAGAATGTGGACGAGGTCGGGGTATCAACATATCTGGCGTTGACTTTTGGCACGCTGTTGAGTTCTCAAGGAACGGACGCTTCCTTCGGTCCCGTCTCCGGGCCCTCCGGGCTTTTCCCTTCGGTCTTGCTGTCTTGCGTTTCCGACTCTATCAGAACCTTTCGGTCCTGATTCCCAGTCGCCGGGACCGCTGAAAGGTATCCGCTTTCGCGTTTCCCTTTCGGCGTGTCCACTACGTTAACCGATTCCCTAAGCAACTCATAATCGAGCCGAGAAGTTCGAATTTCGGCATGCCGAAATAGAACCCGTCAGGGGCAAATCGTAGGTAGTGGGTGGCCACTTCGGGCTGCTGATGAGCAAGACCCGTGTAAAGCGGCTCGGACTACATTAGGCGTCCCGACCCGGCGCGTCAAGTTGCCCTGCGGCGGGGAGTGTGGGCGCGGTACGGGCTCACCGTGGGGTCGCCGTCGATCCAGTATCGCCAGGGGTGCGGGGCGCCGTCGCCTCCCACGCCCGTGCGTGGGCCGTTGCGTACCAGGTCACTTGGGGGTGGTGTGCCCGTGAGGATCGACAGGGGCGCGTCGCCGCCGGTGCAGACGTCCGTGCCGTTCAGGGCGCGGTCGATGGCCAGGCCGGTGGCCAACCGGGCCGGGCCTTTGGCCAGTTCCTTGTCGTTACGGGCCGAGACACGTCGTTTCCGTACCTGCTCCGCTCCCTCCCGGACCTCGCCGGCGCGCAGCAGCACTCCGCTTGCCCGGCCCTCCGGGCCGCAGACCAGGTTGAGGCAGTGCCACATGCCGTACGTGAAGTAGACGTACGCGTGGCCGGGCGGGCCGAACATCACGTCGTTGCGGGCCGTACGGCCACGGAAGGCGTGCGAGCCCGGGTCGATGTCGCCCGCGTATGCCTCCACCTCCGTGAGGCGAAGCTCTATCGTTCCTTCCGCCGTGCGGCGTAGGAGAGTTCGGCCCAGGAGGTCCGGGGCGACTTCCAGCACGGGCCGGTTGAAGAAGTCGCGGTGCAGCGGCGTACGGTCGGGGCGCTCGATCATGTCGTCCGAGCGTAGCGGGGGAACCGCCCGCGGTCGTGACGCGTATGTAGAGGTCAGGATCTAGGAGGAGTGACTATGGGCTTCAAGAGGCTGCTCGCGAGCATGGGCGCCGGCGGTGCGTCGGTCGAGACCGAGCTGACCGAGCAGAACGTCGTGCCGGGCGGAGTCGTCCAGGGCGAGGTGCGTATTCAGGGAGGGTCGGTCGACCAGCAGATCGAGGGGCTCTCCGTCGGTCTCCAGGCGCGCGTCGAGGTCGAGGGCGGTGACCAGGAGGTCAAGCAGGACCTGGAGTTCGTCAAGCAGCGTCTCGGTGGCGCCTTCGAGGTGCAGGCCGGCGCGGTGCACGTGGTGCCGTTCGGGCTTGAGATCCCGTGGGAGACCCCGGTGACGAGCATCGCCGGGCAGCAGCTGCACGGCATGAACATCGGTGTGACGACAGAGCTGGAGATCGCCCGCGCGCTGGACTCCGGCGACCTGGACCCGATCAACGTGCACCCGCTCCCGGCGCAACAGGCCATCCTGGACGCCTTCATCAGTCTGGACTTCCGCTTCAAGAGCGCGGACATGGAGCGTGGGCACATCCGCGGGACGCGTCAGCGGCTGCCGTTCTACCAGGAGATCGAGTTCGTTCCGCCGCAGCGCTACCGCGGGCTGAACCAGGTGGAGCTGACGTTCGTCGCGGACGACCGTGAGATGGACGTCATCCTGGAGATGGACAAGAAGCCGGGTCTGTTCAGCGAGGGCAGCGACTCGTTCCGCGCGTTCAAGGTGGGTCTGCACGACTTCCAGGGCACCGACTGGGCTGCCTATCTCAACCAGTGGATCGCTGACGTCGGCGGACGTCGTAACTGGGCCTGAGGGCCCACCGGCCATAGTCTCGGCTTCGGAAGGCCGCCGGGGCCCACGAGGCCCGGCGGCGCGAAGCCGAATCCGGAGGTTCTGTAGTGACCGAGGCGACGAGGGCTCCACTCCCTCATGACTTCCACCCGCCGGTGCCGTCCTTCACCGTGGTGAGCGACGACATCGCGCCCGGTGCGGTCCTGAAGGACGCCCAGGTCTTCGCGGCCGGGAACACGTCGCCGCACCTGCGGTGGGAGGGATTCCCCGCGGAGACCAAGAGCTTTGCCGTGACGTGCTTCGACCCCGACGCGCCGACCGGCAGCGGTTTCTGGCACTGGGTGCTGTTCGACATCCCCGCGTCGGTCACCGAGCTTCCGGCGGGCGCTGGTTCCGGTTCGTTCGTGGGGCTGCCCGCGGGCGCGGTGCACGCCCGTAGCGACTACGGGTCCAAGGAGTTCGGGGGCGCCGCTCCCCCGGCGGGTGATCCCGCGCACCGTTATGTGTTCACGGTGTACGCGGTGGACAGTGACGCGCTGGGCCCGGATTCGGACGCCTCGCCCGCCGTGGTCGGCTTCAATCTGCGCTTCCACACGCTCGCGCGTGCGCGGCTGATCGGTGAGTACGCCGCTCCGGCGGCCGACTGACCGTTCAGCTGTTGTTTGCCCTGCCCTGGTCTTGGAGAGATCAGGGCAGGGCATTTTTTCGTTGCGGGGGCTATTGGGGTCGTCTCCGGAACCCGGATCGGCGGATATTGCGTTGTCCATCTTGGCGCGCCCGGCCAGAGTTGATCCCAGCCCGCCTTCCGGCGGGGCGGCAGACGGGAGGTGGGCGGGATGCGGGACACGCTGGTACTGAATGCGAGCTTCGAGCCGCTGTCGACGGTGACACTCAACCGTGCGGTGGTGCTGGTCCTCCAGGACAAGGCCGTCGTCGAGCAGTCTCACCCGGCTCTGCGGGTGCGTGCCGCCGCGGTGGATCTGCCGGTGCCTCGGGTGATCAGACTCTGCAGGTATGTACGGGTGCCCTTTCGAAGACAGGCGCCGTGGTCGAGACGTGGAGTGCTGGTCCGTGACCAGCACCGGTGCGCGTACTGCGGTCGGCGGGCGACGACCGTGGACCACGTGGTGCCGCGGTCGCGCGGTGGTGCGGACAGCTGGCTCAACACGGTCGCCTCGTGTGCCGAGGACAATCACCGCAAGGCCGACCGGACGCCGGAGCAGGCGGGGATGCCGCTGCTGTACGAGCCGTTCGTGCCGTCTCCGGCCGACGCGATGCTGTTGGCGCTGCGGGCCGGTGAGCGGTCGGCGCTGCCGCAGTGGCTGGCGGGGGTCGGTGCCGCCGCCGCGTAGCCGCGCCGGTGAAGCTCTGTCGCTCTGTCGGGAAGCCCGTCTCCGTGTTACTGCCGGAGGCGGGCTTTCGCGTGTGCGGTCCGTCAGCGCGTGACCAGTTGGACGATGGCCGCCGTGCCGACGACCACGATCGTCGCACGCATGACCGTGGGCGACAGGCGTCGGCCGACCTTCGCGCCCAACTGGCCGCCGATCGCCGAGCCCACGGCGATGAGTACGACCGCCGTCCAGTCGAACTCCGCCACGAAGAGGAAGAAGATCGCGGCGATGGTGTTCACGATGGCGGCGAGTACGTTTTTCACGGCGTTGAGGCGCTGCATCTCGTCGTCGATCAGCATGCCCATGAGGGACATGTAGATGATCCCCTGGGCGGCCGTGAAGTAGCCGCCGTAGACGCTGGCGGCCAGTACGCCGCCGACGAGCAGCGGTCCGCCGTCGGTCTTGGTGGCGACGTTCTTGCGTTCGCGGTGGCGCCGGACGGTCTTGGCGAGCCGGGGCTGGAGGATCACCAGGACGAGGGCGAGGCTGACCAGGATCGGCACGATCGTCTCGAACGCCGTCGAGGGCAGTGAGACGAGCAGGATCGCTCCGCCGAGCCCGCCGCAGACGGAGGCGGTGCCCAGTCGGATGATGCGGCGGCGCTGGCCGGCGAGTTCCGCGCGGTAGCCGATGGCTCCGCTGACGGCGCCGGGTATCAGGCCGAGCGCGTTGGAGACGGTCGCGGTGACGGGTGGCAGGCCGGTCGCGAGCAGCACCGGGAAGGTGATCAACGTCCCTGATCCGACGATCGCGTTGATGGTGCCGGCGCAGGTGCCCGCGACGAACACGGCGAGCATCTCCCAGATGGTCACGCAGCACGTCCCTCGGTGATCGGTGGTGGTAGCACCGATCATGCCCGACGGCGGGGCCGGTCCCGTACGACGGGTGGTGCGTCGTACGGGACCGTGACCTGCGGATCAGTCGAGCGGCGGCTGCTGGCGCCGCTCCTTGCCGGTGTTGAAGCCCGGCACACCTGCGCCGAGGTTGTCGAACGCGCCGCTGAGTCCCTTGAGCGCGTCGCCGATCTCGCTGGGCACGATCCAGAGCTTGTTGGCGTCGCCCTCGGCGATCTTGGGGAGCATCTGGAGGTACTGGTAGGCGAGGAGCTTCTGGTCGGGGTCTCCGGCGTGGATGGACTCGAAGACCGTACGGATCGCCTGGGCCTCGCCCTCGGCGCGCAGGGCGGCTGCCTTGGCCTCACCTTCGGCGCGCAGGATCGCGGACTGCTTCTCACCCTCGGCGGTCAGGATCGCCGATTGCCGAATACCCTCGGCTGTGAGGATCGCGGCGCGCTTGTCGCGGTCCGCGCGCATCTGCTTCTCCATCGAGTCCTGGATGGACGTCGGCGGTTCGATGGCCTTCAGCTCGACGCGGTTGACGCGGATGCCCCACTTGCCGGTCGCTTCGTCGAGGACGCCGCGCAGGGCCGCGTTGATCTCCTCGCGCGAGGTGAGGGTCCGTTCCAGGTCCATGCCGCCGATAATGTTGCGCAGCGTGGTGACGGTGAGCTGTTCGATCGCCTGGATGTAGCTGGCGACTTCGTACGTCGCGGCGCGGGCGTCGGTGACCTGGTAATAGATGACCGTGTCGATGTTGACGACCAGGTTGTCCTGGGTGATCACCGGCTGCGGCGGGAAGGGGACGACCTGTTCGCGGAGGTCGATGCGGTTGCGGATCGAGTCGATGAACGGGACCACGATGTTCAGGCCCGCGTTGAGCGTGCGGGTGTAGCGCCCGAAGCGCTCCACGATGGCGGCGCTCGCCTGCGGGATGACCTGGATCGTCTTGATCAGGGCGATGAATACAAGCACCACCAGAATGACCAGGACGATGATGATTGATGGCATCGTGTTCCTACTGCCCTTCGCTGCGGACTGCCGGATGGCCGGTCTGCCGGACTGTCAGATGATCGAGTTTCGCAGAACACGCGTGTGTCTGCGGGGCGTTCGGCCTGGTTGGCTCAGTTCGCACGGCGTGCGCGGGTGCCGGGGAGCGTTCACATCACCACCGCGGTCGCGCCGTCGATGTCGGCGACGTCGACCTTCTCCCCCGGTTCAAAGCTCTGTTCGGCGTCGAGGGTGCGTGCGGACCAGATCTCTCCGGCGAGTTTGATCCGGCCACCGCTGCCGTCGACCCGTTCGACGACCACGGCCTGACGTCCTTTCAGGGCGTCGATTCCCGTGGCCGTACGGGGAGTTCGGGCGCCTTGTCTGGCTGCCAGGGGCCGTACGACGGCGATGAGGGCGACCGAGACCCCCACGAAGACGAGGACCTGCGCCACGATTCCGCCGCCGAGCGCCGCGACGACGGCACCGGCCACCGCGCCCACGGAGAACATGCCGAACTCGGGCATCGCCGTCAGGACGAGCGGAATTCCCAGTCCTACGGCCGCGATCAGCCACCATACCCACGCGTCGATTTCCACATCATCATGGTAAGGCGGCGGGTCCGGTCCGGACAGGGGGTGTGTGCGGGTCGTCCCTGGCTCAGCGCAGCGGCAAACCGCGTGCCGACCAGCGGTCGTTGGCCTGCTCGACGACGAGCGGGAGGCCGAAGCAGAGGGAGAGGTTACGGGACGTCAGCTCGGTCTCCATGGGGCCGGCGGCGAGGACCTTGCCCTGGCGGATCATGAGGACGTGGGTGAAGCCGGGGGCGATCTCCTCGACATGGTGGGTGACCATGATCATGGAGGGGGCGTACGGGTCCCTGGCGAGCCGGCCGAGGCGGCGTACGAGATCCTCCCGGCCACCGAGGTCGAGACCGGCGGCCGGCTCGTCGAGCAGCAGCAGTTCGGGGTCGGTCATCATCGCGCGGGCGATCAGGGTGCGCTTGCGCTCGCCCTCGGAGAGGGTGCCGAACTTGCGGTCCAGGTATTCGGTCATGCCGAGCCGGTCGAGGAAGGCGCGGGCGCGCTGCTCGTCGACCTCGTCGTAGTTCTCGTGCCAGGTGGCGGTCATGCCGTACGCGGCGGTGAGGACCGTCTGGAGCACGGTCTGGCGCTTGGGCAGCTTCTCGGCCATGGCGACGCCCGCCACGCCGATGCGGGGGCGGAGTTCGAAGACGTCGACCTTGCCGAGCTTGTCGCCGAGGATCTTCACCTTGCCGGTGGAGGGGAAGAGATAGCTGGACGCGAGGTTGAGGAGGGTCGTCTTGCCGGCGCCGTTGGGGCCGAGGATCACCCAGCGCTCGCCTTCCTTGACGGACCAGGAGACGTCGTCCACCAGAGCGCGTCCGTCGCGGACCACGGATACGTCCACCAGCTCCAGTACATCGCTCATGAGCGCGTTGTCTCCCCATGCAGTCTTGAGATCTGGCATGCGCCTGTGGGCGCAGCTCCACAGGGAAAACCTACGCCACCGGTCCGGCGGTCAACTCCTTAGGTCCGTTCCCTAGGCTGGGGCCATGCTTTCCGAACCACGCTCAGGACTGTTGGCGGCCTGGGGAAATGCCCTCCTTGCCGGTTTCGTATCGCCGGACGACGCGGCTGCCGCGATCGTCGGGCCGGACGCCGTGCACCGGGTCGAGGGGCTGCCGGGCGAGGCGGGGCCGGTCGGGCTGACGCTGGCGCTCGGCCGGCTGCGCGCGCTGGGGGTGACCGGGTACCGGGTGGCGCTTCCGGCGCCGGGCCATCCGCTGGGGCTCAGCGGGCCACCGGACTTCAACGCCCGTGCGCTGGACGCCGAGGAGGCGGTGGTCGCCTCGGGGGCGCCGTACGGGCTGGTGCCCGAGGTGTCCGCGGTGGGGCCCGACGGCGACCGTCATGTCGAGGTGGTCTGGCACTGTCTGCCGGTGCGGGTGGCGCCGCCGGCGGATGTGCCGTCGCTCGGTGAGGCGGAGCGGGAGCTGGCCGAGGCGCTGCGGGACGCGACGGAGGTGCTGTCGCGGCTGGATGTCGCGGGGTCGGGTCCGGTGGCCGAGGCGGCGCTGGACGCTTACCGGGCACGGGCGGAGCGGGGCCGGGAGGTGCTGGCTCCGGGCTATCCGCCGCGCGCGGTACGGGTGCTGGAGCTGGCGCAGCGGGTGGCGCTGCTGGTCGCGCTGGCGCGGGAGCACGGGCACGGCGGGGCGGTGAGCGCGTCGGAGATGGCGGCGCGGGGCGAGGCGCTGCGGCCGGTGGAGCGGGTGTCGCGGCGGGCGCAGGTTGCCGCGTACAACGCGTATGTGGAGGAGCTGGAGCGCGGGGCGCGCTGAGTGCGGTGCCGGGGGCAGCGTGACCGGGGGTGTGGCCGACGGAACGGCCCCGGCGCCCGTCACCGAGGACGGGCACCGGGGCCGCGGGCCTTGAGGGCCGTGGATCAGGCGTTGAGGCCGTGGTTGGCGAACGCCGGGTTGAGGACGCCGATCACGTTGACCGTGTTGCCGACCGCGTTGACGGGGATCTGCACCGGCACCTGCACGAGGTTGCCGGAGCCGACGCCCGGCGAGTGCACCGCCTTGCCGTCGGCGTCGGCGTGCGGGCCGCCGGTGGCGAAGGCGGCGCCGGAGCCCGCGGCGACGAGGCCACCGGCGATCATGGTGAGGGCAGCGGCCTTCTTAAGGTTGTTCATTTTCAGGATCCTCCATCGCAAGGGCCGCGGCGGTAATCCGCGGCACGCCATGGAGAACGCCCGGACACCGCCGGGGATACGCCGTGTGGGGTACATCCACCCGACGGTATGAATCTCAGATCGGAACACGACGTTCCGGATCGTGCCGGATCATCGGTGCTCAGCCGGTGATCCCGTGCCGTACGGCCCACAGCGCAGCCTGCGTGCGGTCCGCGAGGTCCAGCTTCATCAGGATGTTCGAGACATGCGTCTTGACGGTCTTCTCCGAGAGGACGAGCGCGCGGGCGATCTCCCGGTTGGAGCGGCCGTCCGCGATCAGGGTGAGCACCTCGCGCTCCCGGTCGGTGAGCGAGGACCCCCTGCCGTGTCCGGCGCCGGGGTCGTCCTGGGCCAGCAGCGCGCCCGCCACCTCCGGCTGGAGCAGGACATGACCGGCGTGCACGGAGCGGATGGCGCCGGCCAGCGCCTCCGGGTCGACGTCCTTGTATACGTAACCCGCGGCCCCGGCACGCAGCGCGGGCACCACCGTGCGCTGCTCGGTGAAGCTCGTCACGATCAGCACCTTGGCCGGGTTGGCGAGTTCGCGGAGCTTGCGCAGCGCCTCGATGCCGTCGGTGCCCGGCATCTTGATGTCCATCAGGACGACGTCCGGGCGCAGCTCCTCCGCGCCGGCCACGCCCTCGGCGCCGTCGGACGCCTCGCCCACGACCTCTATGTCGTCCTGTATCTCCAGGAAGGTGCGCAGACCTCGGCGGACCACCTGGTGGTCGTCCACCAGCAGCACACGGATTCTCTTGTCGTCAGCCACCGGGCACTTCCATCTCGATCGTGGTGCCCTGTCCGGGCGCCGATTGCACGGTCAGCCGGCCGCCCACACCGCTCGACCTGTCCCGCATCGAGACGAGCCCGAGATGGCGGCCGGCCCTGCGGACCGTTCGCGGTTCGAAGCCCTTGCCGTTGTCGGTGACGCTGAGGACGGCGCCCTGGCCCCGCGGGGCGACGGTCACGTCGACGCGGTTCGCGCCGGAGTGACGCAGCGCGTTGTGGAGCGCTTCCTGGGCCACCCGCAGCATCGCCTCCTCCTGGGAGGCGGGCAGGGCCCGTACCCCGCAGCTGTCGAAGGTGACCTGTGCCGAGTGCGCGCGGTCCAGGACCTGGATATGGGTGCGCAGGGTGTGGACGAGACCGTCCTCCTCCAGGGCCGCGGGGCGCAGCTCGACGACGGCGGCGCGCAGTTCGTCGGCGGCCTCGGCGGCGAGGTCGGCGACCTGCTGGAGCTCGCCCCTGGCGCGTGCCGGGTCGCGGTCGATGAGGCTGGAGACGGCCTGGGCGGTCAGCCGCAGCGAGAAGAGTTTCTGGCTGACGGCGTCGTGCAGTTCGTGGGCGAGCCGTGAGCGTTCCTCGGCGATGGTCAGCTCGCGGCTGCGCTCGTACAGCCTGGCGTTGGTGAGGGCGATCGCCGCGTGCTGGGCGAGGATGCCGAGAAGTTCCTCGTCCTCCTCGGTGAATCCGCAGCCGCCGGCCGGCTTGGGGCAGCGTTTGTTGGCGAGGAAGAGTGTGCCGATCGTCTCGTCACCGTCGCGGATGGGCGTGCCGAGGAAGTCGGACATGTCGGGGTGGGCGGCGGGCCAGCCGCCGAAGCGGGGGTCCTTCTTCACGTCGGCCAGCCGCTCGGGCTTCGCGTCGTGCAGCATCGCCGCGAGGATGCCGTGCTGGCGCGGGAGCGGGCCGATGGCCTTCCACTGGGCGTCGCTGACTCCGTCGACGACGAACTGGGCGAAGCCGCCGTGGTCGTCGGGCACACCGAGCGCCGCGTACTCGGCGTCGAGCAGTTCGCGGGCGGAGGCGACGATCGTCTTCAGGACGTCCCGTACTTCCAGATGTCTGCTCATCGCGAGGAGTGCGGTGCTCACGGCGGCGAGCCCGGAGCTCGGTCGATGGCTCATGACTTCACGGTACCGGCGGGTGCCGCGGGGCGGATCGGACCTGGGACGCACCCGACGGAGGGCGGACGGCCTAGGCCTATGTGCCTTGGGGGCGCGGGACCCGCGGCCGATTCGGCGGGCCGCTTGTCCTTTTTATGTTGGGGACAACGGGCCTCGGCGCCGAGGCCAACGGCCCTCGGCGACGCCCGCGGCCCACGCGAGGCGAGAAGGAGCGGACGCCATGTCGGTAGCGATCATCACGGGGGCTTCCAAAGGACTGGGGCGCGCACTGGGCGGGGCGCTCGCGCGGGAGGGGTGGGACCTGGTGCTCGACGCCAGGACGCCCGGCGCGCTGGCGGACGCCGCGCGGGAGATCGGGGCGCACGGGACGCGGGTGACGGCGATCCCCGGGGATGTGACCGATCCCGCGCACCGCGCGGAGCTGGTCGCGGCGGCGGCCGGTCTCGGCGGGCTCGATCTGCTGGTGAGCAACGCGAGCGCGCTGGGCGCCGAGCCGCTTGTACGGCTGGACGCGCTGGCGCTCGACGGGCTGCGCGCCGCGCTGGAGACGAATGTGGTGGCGGCGCTCGGGCTCGTGCAGGAGGCACTGCCGCTGCTGCGGGCCGCCGGCGCGGGCACGGTGATCGCCGTCAGCTCGGACGCGGCGGCGGAGGCGTACGAGACCTGGGGCGGGTACGGGGCGTCCAAGGCCGCGCTCGACCACCTGGCCGCCGTGCTCGGGGTCGAGGAGCCGGAGCTGCGGGTGTGGACCGTCGATCCGGGCGACATGCAGACGGATCTGTACGCGGCGGCCGTACCGGACGACGGCGATGCCCGGCCGGATCCCCGGTCCGTGGTGCCGGGCTTCCTGCGGCTGCTGCGGCAGCGGCCGACGAGCGGCCGTTACTCGGCCACCTCGTTGCTGGATGTGGCCTCGTGACCAGGGCTGCCGGGCTCCGGGCGGGTCCGGAGGGGCTGGGAGGTGCCATGAGCCTGGAGGGACTCCGGGTGCCCGATTCGCTCTCCGCGCGGGTGCCGGCCGAGCAGCGTGGCACGGGGCGGGACGACGTACGGCTGCTGGTGTCGCGCGGCACGCGGGTGTCGCACCACGTCTTCGGGGAGCTGGCGGGGCAGCTGAGGGCCGGGGACGTGCTCGTGGTGAACACCTCGCGGACGCTGCCGGCGGCCGTCGACGGGCGGCTGCGCGGTGAGCGGCTGGTCGTCCACTTCTCCACGCGCGGGGACGACGGCCGGTGGGCGGTGGAGCTGCGGACTCCGGGAGCGGCCGGGGGGCGGAGAAGGGGGGCGACCGTGGCGCGTGCCGGGGGGCCGGCCGGTGCGGTCGTACGGCTGCCGGGCGGCGGGCACCTCGTGCTGGAGGAGCCGCTGGACCCGGCGGGCACGCGGCTGTGGTGGGCGCGGGTGGCCGGCGGGGACGTGGCGGCGCTGCTGGGCCGCCACGGCCGGCCCATCCGGTATGGGTACACGGAGCGGGACCAGCCGCTCTCGGCGTACCAGACGGTCTTCGCGCTGCCCTCCCCCGACGGGTCGGGCTCGGCGGAGATGCCGAGCGCGGGGCGGCCGTTCACCGCGCGGCTGGTGGCGGAGCTGGTGAGCCGGGGTGTGCAGTTCGCGCCGATCAGGCTGGACACGGGGGTGGCGTCGGCGGAGGCGCACGAGCCGCCGTACCCGGAGCGCTTCGAGGTGTCGGCGACGACGGCCCGGCTGGTGAACGCCGCCGCCGCGGGCGGCGGGCGGATCGTCGCGGTCGGGACGACGGCCGTGCGGGCGCTGGAGTCGGCGGCCGGTCCGGGCGGGGTCGTGCGGGCGGCGTCGGGCTGGACGGATCTGGTGATCACGCCGAGGCGCGGGGTGCGCGTCGTCGACGGGCTGCTGACCGGGCTGCACGAGCCCGAGGCCTCGCATCTGCTGATGCTGGAGGCGATCGCCGGGCGCGAGGCGCTGGAGCGCGGTTATACCGAGGCCGTACGGCATCTCTACCTCTGGCACGAGTTCGGCGACGTCCACCTCGTTCTACCGGCTGAGAACGCTCACTCTCCGAATTGCTTCAGCAACCTCCGGTGAGTTGGGCACCTGCCCCATGTGACGCCGCACATAGGACCCAGATCACTTACGAAGGGACGTAGTGGACATAAAGACGGACATAAGCACGGCATGAGCCGGTAGCGAGGTGTCCCTTTTGCACCTCTTTCAACTATCACGGGTCGTACGTCACACCTTTGCCACATGGTTTTGCTGCCGCTAAGAATTGCAGCCGTCGCCGCCGAGAAGGCACTGCCCGACCGGGCCTCCGCGACTCCCGCTATTCGAAGAGGTATGTCGTATGACCGCGTCCAGCACCACTGGCAACCGTCTGAAGAAGAGCCACAAGCTCTCGATCGCCGGCGTGACAGCAGTCGCCGCCGCGGCCGTCACCTTCTCCTTGATCCCGGGCAACGCATCCGCCGAGTCCCAGGGCAAGGATGTGGCCGCCTCCGTGTCCACCACCCCGGTGGCCTGGAACATCGCGAACGGCAGCGGCCAGGCCGCAGCCGTCACGGAGAGCCTGACCAAGCAGAGCAACCTCGCCGACCGCGTCGCGGAGATTCACGCGAAGCAGGAATCGGCGGCGAAGGCAACGTCCAAGGCCGACGTCAAGGCCAGCTCCAAGGCCGGTTCCAAGACCGACGCCAAGACCGATGCCAAGGACAAGGCCGAGGCGAAGGCCAAGGCGAAGAAGCGCGCCGCCGAGAAGGCCAAGGCGAACCGCTCCGCCGACCGCAAGCCCGCCTACGCCAACAACCTGAACGGATGGATCAAGGAAGCCCTGTCCATCATGAAGAAGGAGAAGATCCCCGGCACGTACGAGGGTCTGCACCGCAACATCATGCGCGAGTCCAGTGGTAACCCGCGTGCGATAAACAACTGGGACATCAACGCCAAGAACGGCGTCCCGTCGATCGGCCTGCTCCAGGTCATCAAGCCGACCTTCGACGCCTACCACGTCAAGGGCACGCCCAACAGCCAGTACCACCCGGTCGCCAACCTCGTGGCCGCGGCCAACTACGCCGCCGACCGTTACGGCTCGATCGACAACGTCGACAGCGCCTACTGAGCCGCTGCCCGACCCCGTGGTCCCGCACGACCACGCACAGACGCCGGTGGGCGGCACCCCGCGAAGGGGTGCCGCCCACCGGCGGTTCGCCTGTCAGTACTCCGCGTTACTTGCGCATGACCTCCGGTTCGTGGCGGCGCAGCAACCGCGCCACCGCGACCCCGCACACGGCTCCGATGAACAGCAGGACCGTGAGGTTGAGCCCCCACTGTCCGATCGAGTGTTCCCAGAGCGGGTCCAGGTCGTTCGGGCTCTTGGGATCCCACGGCGGCATCAGATGCGCCAGGTCGAGGGTCGAGCCGGTGCCCGCGATCGCCCAGCGTGAGGGCATCAGCCAGGCGAACTGCTCCAGGCCGGGCGAACCGTGGATCTGGAAGAGCGTGCCGGTGAAGACGACCTGGACGATCGCGAACATGACCAGCAGCGGCATGGTCTTCTCGGCGGTCTTCACCAGCGAGGAGATCACCAGACCGAACATCATCGACGTGAAGCCCAGCGCGATGATCACGAGGCACATCTCGACGGCCGGCGGCATGATCAGGCCCTCGTCCGGCAGCGCGCGCGGCGCGAAGCCGATGCCGCAGATGATGACGCCCTGGAAGGCCGTGATCATGCCGAGCACGATGACCTTGGACATCAGATAGGCGGAGCGGGAGAGGCCGGTGGCCCGTTCCCGTTCGTAGATCACCCGTTCCTTGATCAGTTCTCGTACGGAGTTGGCCGCACCCGAGAAGCACATGCCGACCGCGAGGATCAGCAGGATCGTCCCGGCCTTGCCGTTGAACCTGGCCGGGGCCTCCGGCGGGCCCAGTCCGTACTCCGCCGGGATCACGACGCTCACCACGCCGAGTACGGCGGGCAATATCACCATCAGGCCGAGGAAGCCCCGGTCGGAGGCGATCACCGAGGAGTAGCGGCGGATCAGCGTCCAGAGCTGGGAGCCCCAGCTCTGCGGCTTCGGCGGGCGCATCTGCTGCGGCGTCGGCATGTGCACGGACTGAGCGGCGACGGCGTCGATGTCGGCGGCGTACATCTGGTAGTGCTGCGAGCCGCGCCAGCGGCCCGCCCAGTCGTAGTCGCGGTAGTTCTCGAACGCCGAGAAGACATCGGCCCAGGTCGTGTAGCCGAAGAAGTTGAGCGCTTCCTCCGGCGGTCCGAAGTACGCGACCGAGCCGCCGGGCGCCATGACGAGCAGCTTGTCGCAGATCGCCAGCTCGGCCACCGAGTGCGTGACGACCAGGACCGTACGGCCGTCGTCGGCGAGGCCGCGCAGGAGCTGCATGACGTCGCGGTCCATGCCCGGGTCGAGACCCGAGGTCGGCTCGTCCAGGAAGATCAGCGACGGCTTGGTCAGCAGTTCGAGGGCGACGGAGACACGCTTGCGCTGGCCGCCGGAGAGCGAGGTGACCCGCTTGTCCTTGTGGATGTCGAGCTTCAGCTCGCGCAGCACCTCGTCGATACGGGCCTCGCGCTCGGACTCGGCGGTGTCACCGGGGAACCGGAGCTTGGCGGCGTACTTGAGCGCCTTCCGTACGGTCAGCTCCTTGTGCAGGATGTCGTCCTGCGGGACCAGACCGATGCGCTGGCGCAGCTCGGCGAACTGCTTGTACAGATTCCTGTTGTCGTACAGGACGTCGCCCTGGTTGGCGGGCCGGTAGCCGGTGAGCGCCTTGAGGAGCGTGGACTTGCCGGAGCCCGAGGGGCCGATGACCGCGATCAGCGACTTCTCGGGGACACCGAAGGAGACGTCCTTGAGGATCTGCTTGCCGCCGTCGACCGTCACCGTGAGGTGGCGGGCGGAGAAGGAGACCTCGCCGGTGTCGACGAACTCCTCAAGCCGGTCGCCCACGAGGCGGAAGGTCGAGTGACCGACGCCGACGATGTCGTTCGGGCCGATGAGGGCCGTCCCGGACTTGTGCATCGGCTGGCCGTTGACGTATGTGCCGTTGTGGGATCCGAGGTCACGGATCTGGAAGCGGCCGTCGGGCGTCGAGGTGAACTCGGCGTGCAGACGCGAGACCTGGAGGTCGGAGACGACCAGTTCGTTCTCCAGCGCACGGCCGATGCGCATCACCCGGCCGAGAGCCACCTGGTGGAAGGTGGTCGGGCTCCGGTCCCCGTACACCGGCGAGGCCCCCGCCGCGCCACCCGTGCCGGGACCGCCTTGACCACCGGGACCGCCGTGCTGCTGCGGTACGTAGCCGTGCTGGGGCTGCTGCTGGTGCTGTTGGTGCTGGGGCTGCTGCTGTTGGTGGTGCTGAGGCTGAGGCTGCTGCCAGCCCTGTTGCTGGGGCGGCTGCTGCTGAGGGGCCCAACCGGGGGCTCCCTGCTGCTGCGGCTGCGCGGGCGCGTGCTGTGGCGCCTGGGCCTGCTGGGGCGGCGCGGCCTGGGCCTGGTAGGCACCGGCTGCCGCACCGTTGAGATTCAGCCGAGGTCCGTCGGTCCCATTGCCGAGACGTACGGCGCTACCGGCACCGATTTCCATCTGGTGGATCCGCTGGCCCTGTACATAAGTGCCATTTGTGCTGCCGTGGTCCTCAATTACCCAACTACGGCCCCCCCAGCTGATGGTGGCATGACGCCACGAGACCCGGGCGTCATCGATCACCAGGTCGCCCTGCGGATCACGTCCCAGGGTGTACGACCTGGACTGATCAAGCGTCCAGGTCCTTCCGTTCATTTCAAGTACGAGTTCCGGCACTCCATGCCCCACTGGTTGTCCCCCGAGTTACTCCCACGACAGGGAGTCTAGGGATGGCGAACATCGGGGGGAACTATTTCAGGCCCGCCCCCTTATACGAAAGTCGGGCCTCGGAGAAGACCGCGAAAACATCTTCGGGGCGCGGCGAAACGTAAGTGAACAGGATCAAATCCCACATGAAGGACGTGTGTCCGCTACGCGGGACGCCGCGTCGCCCCACCCGCCCCGCCCGCTACGGTGGAATCACCATGAGCGCATCGCAGCAGCCCCGTCAGACCACCGACGCCGCCCCCACGCTTCTTGTCAAGATCTTCGGGAAGGACCGCCCGGGGATCACCGCAGGCCTCTTCGACACCCTCGCCGCCTACTCCCTCGACGTCATAGACATCGAGCAGGTCGTCACCCGTGGCCGTATCGTCCTGTGCGTGCTCGTCACCGCGCCGGAGGCCGGCGGCAGCACCGAGGGTGCGCTGCGGGCGACCGTCCACAGCTGGGCCGAGTCCGTGAAGCTCCAGGCCGAGATCATCTCCGGGACCGGCGACAACAGGCCGCGCGGCAGCGGCCGTTCCCATGTCACCGTGCTCGGACATCCGCTGTCCGCCGAGTCGACGGCGGCGATCGCCGCCCGGATCACCTCGACGGGCGGGAACATCGACCGTATCTTCCGGCTCGCGAAGTACCCGGTCACGGCGGTGGAGTTCGCCGTGTCGGGCACAGAGACCGCACCGCTGCGCACCGCTCTGGCGACCGAGGCCGCCGAGGTCGGGGTGGACGTGGCCGTCGTGTCGGCCGGGCTGCACCGCCGCGCGCAGCGGCTGGTCGTCATGGACGTCGACTCGACCCTCATCCAGGACGAGGTCATCGAGCTGTTCGCCGCGCACGCGGGCTGCGAGGAGCAGGTCGCCGAGGTGACGGCCAGGGCCATGGCCGGCGAACTGGACTTCGAGCAGTCGCTGCACGCGCGCGTGGCGCTGCTGGCGGGACTCGACGCGTCGGTGGTGGAGAAGGTACGCACGGAGGTACGGCTCACGCCCGGCGCCCGCACCCTGATCCGTACGCTCAAGCGGCTCGGCTACCAAGTGGGCGTCGTGTCCGGCGGGTTCACCCAGGTGACCGACGCGCTGAAGGACCAGCTCGGGCTGGACTTCGCCTCGGCGAACACGCTGGAGATAGTGGACGGGAAGCTCACCGGGCGCGTGGTGGGCGAGATCGTCGACCGGGCGGGCAAGGCCCGGCTGCTGCGGCGGTTCGCCGAAGAGGCCGGGGTGCCGCTGTCCCAGACGGTGGCGATCGGCGACGGGGCGAACGATCTCGACATGCTGAACGCGGCGGGGCTCGGGGTGGCGTTCAACGCCAAGCCGGTGGTCCGCAAGGCCGCGCACACGGCGGTCAACGTGCCGTTCCTGGACACGGTGCTGTATCTGCTGGGGATCACGCGCGAAGAGGTGGAAGAGGTGGAGGCCGCGGAGGCCGCCAGGGAGTCGGCCACGGAGCCCGATACGGAGCCGGTCGAGGGTTCGTCGTCCGGCTGAGCCGCCTACGGCACAGGACAGGAAGCCCCGGCACACACACCGTGCCGGGGCTTCATCCGTTTCGTACGCAAGGGAGTTGGGGCGGTCGGAGGGCCGCCGTCAGTCGTGCGGGGCCCAGTATTCGAGCAGCGTCCCCACGTCGGGCTCCACGGTCTTCCATGTGCCGGTGAAACCGATGACCGCGAAGGCAGAGGTCGGGTACCCGCTCGCGGTCATCCGCCCCAGGGCGCCCCCCTCGGCGCGGGCCGAAAGCGCGTCTGCGAGGGCGTGCATACCGGGGTTGTGGCCGATCAGCAGGAGGTCGGCGACCTCGTCCGGTGTCTCGGTCAGCAGCGCCAGGAGGTCGCCGAGCGTGGCGTCGTACAACCGGTCCTCGTAGACGGTCCTGGGCCGCTGCGGCAGCTCCTGCACCGCCAGCTTCCAGGTCTCGCGCGTGCGGACCGCCGACGAGCAGAGGGCCAGATCAAAGGCGATACCGGTCTCCGCGAGCCGCCCACCGGCCACCGGGGCGTCCGCGCGGCCTCGCTCGGCGAGCGGCCTCTCGTGGTCGGCCACGTCGGGCCAGTCGGCCTTCGCGTGCCGGAGTAGGACAATCCTGCGGGGTGTTTCGACGCTCATGCATCCCAGCTTCGCACGAAATGCGCCGTCAGGCGCGGGGTGTTGGAGGGGGCACCCGCCCAAGGTGGCCCTACCGGCGGGGGCACTACCGGGCGAGGGTCTGCTGAATCTGGATCACCACACGGCCGACGCCGGGGTCACTCGCGGCGGCGCTGGCCTCGCCGGGACCGGCCATCAGCAGCAGAAGCGCGGCGAACGCGATGGCCGGGAGCACGACGGCCCACCACGGGAGACGGATGTCGACGGTGTCGGGGGACGGGCGGTGGGACCGGGTGTGCGTAGGGGCCGCCATGGCCGCCTCCGTAGGTCAGCGGTTGAAGTACCTCAAAGCTACGGACGACCGGGGCCGGCCCCCATCCGGAGACCCACCCACTTGACCCTGACCCTGACCCCCTAAGGGACGGTGGTGCCAGCACCACCATCCCTCCCCTTTTTTTTGGGGGGCTCGGTTCGCCTCCGGGGCGCTATAAGTCGGTGTCGACGGTCGACCGTGCTCAGCCCCTCGTTCCTCGGGGCCTCTGCGCGCTCTCCCTTTCGACACCGACGCGCCCCTTCGGCTCACTCGCCGACGACTCTCGTGCCGGATCGTGGTCGGGACTCAGGGGGAGGCGATCGAGGCGATGACGGCGATCACGACCATGATGCCGATGATCGTGCCGAACATCAGCAGCAGTTTCTTCTGGCCGTTCTGGGGATTCGGATCAAGGACTGGCATGCCGCCAGTTTCTCATCTCAGCACTCGTCCTCGATCGTCCGGTCCCGGCCGGCCACCACGCCCAGGATGATCTGCGGCACCATCAGCCCGCCCATCAGCGTGATCGGCAGTTCCCAGCCGCCGCTGTGCTGGTAGAGCACCCCCACCAGCAGCGGCCCCGGAATGGAGATCAGATAGCCGGTGCTCTGTGCGAAGGCCGACAGCCGTACGATCCCGGCACCGGTCCTCGCGCGCATGCCGATCATCGTGAGCGCCAGCGGGAAGGCGCAGTTGGAGACCCCCAGCAGCAGCGCCCACACCCAGGCCCCGGCGGCGGGCGCGAGGAAGAGTCCCGCGTAACCGGTCAGCCCGCAGGCGCCCAGGGCGATGACGATCGGGCCCTGGTTCTTCATCCGGGTGGCCAGTCGCGGGATCACGAAGGCCAGCGGGACGCCCATCACCATGGTGACGGCCAGCAGCAGCCCCGCCGTACCGGCGGGGACGCCCGCGTCGCGGAAGATCTGCGGCATCCAGCCCATGGTGATGTACGCGCCCGTGGCCTGGAGGCCGAAGAAGCAGCCGAGCGCCCAGGCGGTACGGCTCCGGGCGATCCTCGGTGCCGGTGCCGCCTCCGCGCCGGCCGGGGTCGCGACCGGGGCCGGGGTCGCTGCGTCCCTCCCGTCGCGTACGAGGAGCGCGGCCCACGGCAGTACGGCGACTGCCGCGACCACGGCCCACACACCGAGGCCCAGGCGCCAACTGCCGCCCAGCGCCGTGGTCATGGGGACGGTCGCGGCGGCTGCCACGGCCGTGCCGGCGGAGAGGGACATCGAGTAGAGGCCGGTCATGGTGCCGACCCGGTCGGGGAAGTACCGCTTCACGATCACCGGCATCAGCACGTTGCTGACGGCTATGCCCATCAGCGCGAGCGCACTCGCCGCGAGGAAGGCGGCTGTGCCGCTGGTGAGGGGGCGGAGCAGCAGACCCACCGTGACGGCCACCATGCCCGCGCAGACGACGGCGCCGGGGCCGAAGCGGCGGGCGAGGCGCGGGGCCATGACGCCGAAGACGGCGAAACAGAGCGGGGGTACGGAGGTGAGGACCCCGGCGACGCTGCCGCTCATATGGAGTCCGACGCGTACGTCTTCGAGCAGCGCGCCGAGGCTGGTGATGGCGGGGCGCAGATTGACCGCGGCGAGGACGAGTCCCACGACGAGGAGCCGGGTCAGCCAGACGGTCGTCCGGGGTGAGGGGGCCGGTGCGGGAGAATCGGCGGGCGCGGGTGCCACGGCCTCCCGGTGCGTGAGCGGGGTCGTGGTCTCGTCAAGCATGGAGCCATCATAGAATCATGGGATGATTGGTTGTCCAATCCCGGCACTGAGAACTTGGAGCACCATGGCCCTGACCTCTCCCCGGCGATCCGCGCTCTCCGATCAGGTGATCACCCAGCTGCGGAACCAGATCACGTCGGGCGAATGGCCGGTGGGTTCACGTATCCCCACCGAGCCCGAGCTGGTCGAGCAGCTGGGGGTGGCACGTAACACCGTCCGCGAGGCGGTCCGCGCGCTGGCGCACAACGGGCTCCTGGACATCCGGCAGGGCTCGGGCACCTATGTCGTCGCCACGAGCGAGCTGGCCGGTGTGATGCACCGCCGGTTCGCCGACGCCGACGCCCGGCACATCGCGGAGGTGCGATCCACCCTCGAAGCCTCGGCGGCGCGGCTGGCGGCCGAGCGGCGTACGGAGCGGGAGATGCGGCAGTTGGAGACCCTGCTGGCGCGCCGCGAGGAGGCGTGGGCGGGCGGGGACGCCGAGCTGTTCGTGGCCGCGGACGCGACCCTGCACCTCGCGGTGGTCGCGGCCTCGCACAACGAGGTGCTCACCGCGCTCTACGCGGACCTGAGCGAGCTGATGCGCGACGGGCTGCGCTCCGATGTGGGGCGCGAGCTGCGGCCGGCGTTCCATCTGGACCACGCGCGGCTGGTGGACGCGATCAGGGCCGGGGACCCGGAGACGGCGGGTACGGAGGCGGCGAGCCACGCGTTCACCTGCCTCCGCAGGACGGCCTGAGACGGGACAGGGGCGGCCGGTCAGGGCGTGACGCGCTCGTGGCTGACCCAGGCCGATGCGACTTCCTTCCAGCAGCGTCCGGTGAGCCGGGCGTAGCCGGCCGCGCCGGCCTCGACGGGGGCGCTGTCGGAGTCGACGTCCCACCAGCGGGCGCACTCCATGTGCAGCTGGAGGCGGTCGGGCTCGGGGTACGGGTTGTGGCAGACGGCGGTCACCAGGGAGCCCTCGGTCGTCGTACGGCAGGCGGCTCCGAACGGGGCGCGGTCACGGCGCTCGCGGTCGCCGCGGTCACCGTCACGGTCGTCGTCGCCACCGTCGTCGCCGCGTGCGCCGTCGCTCCCGGCGTCCGCCGCGAACCGGTCGGCGCCGGTCATGTCCGCCGTCGATGGCCTGGCCACCGGGGGCGGCGGCTCGTCCCGTACGACAGCGGTGACGGCGAGGCCCACGACGATCAGCACGGCCACCGTGAGTGAGGCGGCCACCTTGCATGCTCTCCGGTACACAGCGACACCTCCTCCCCGATCAGTGTGCGGGGAGGAGGTGCGCTTCTCGACTCGTACGACCACGGACAGTGACCTGCCACGGTCCGTGACGCGGGAATCCCTTCGGTCAGGCACCCATCATGTGGACGCCGCCGTCGACGTGCACGATCTCGCCCGTCGTCTTCGGGAAGAAGTCCGACAGCAGCCCGACGACGCCGCGCCCCGTCGGCTCCGGGTCGGCCAGGTCCCAGCCGATCGGCGCGCGGTGGTTCCACACGTCGGCCAGTTCCTCGAAGCCCGGAATGGACTTGGCCGCCATCGACTTGAGCGGCCCGGCCGAGACGAGGTTGCAGCGGACGTTCCGGGCGCCCAGGTCCCGCGCGAGATAGCGGTTGGTGGATTCGAGCGCCGCCTTGGCGATGCCCATCCAGTCGTACTTGGGCCAGGCGAACTGCGCGTCGAAGGTGAGCCCGACGACCGAGCCGCCGCGCTCCATCAGCGGCAGACAGGCCATGGTCAGCGACTTGAGCGAGTACGCCGAGACATGCACCGCCGTGCCGACGTCCTCCCACTCCGCCTCCAGGAAGTTGAAGACTCCCTGTGGGCCGAAGGCGATCGAGTGCACGACACCGTCGAGGCTCGCCCCCTCGCCCTGGTGCTCACGGATCCGGTCGGCGAGGGAGTCCAGGTGCTCCTGGTTGGTGACGTCCACCTCGATGACGGGGGCGGGCTTGGGCAGCCGCTTGGCGATGCGCTCCACGAGCGAGAGGCGCCCGTATCCGGTGAGGATGACGTCCGCGCCCTCTTCCTGCGCGATCTTGGCTGCGTGGAAGGCGATGGAGGAGTCGGTGAGGACCCCGGTGACGAGGATGCGCTTGCCGGCGAGGATTCCACTCATGTGATCAGTGACCCATGCCCAATCCGCCGTCAACGGGAATGACGGCTCCAGTGATGTACGCGGCGTCGTCCGAGGCGAGGAAGCGGACCGTGGCCGCGATCTCCTCGGGCTGCGCGTAGCGGCCGAGGGGGACATTGGCGACGATGTTCTTGCGCTGCTCGTCGGTGAGCACCTTGGTCATGTCGGTGTCGACGAAACCGGGCGCGACGACGTTGAACGTGATGTTGCGCGAGCCGAGTTCACGGGCGAGCGAGCGGGCGAAGCCGACGAGCCCGGCCTTGGAGGCCGCGTAGTTCGCCTGGCCCGGCGAGCCCATCAGCCCGACGACCGAGGAGATCAGCACGACGCGGCCCTTCTTGGCGCGCAGCATGCCGCGGTTGGCGCGCTTGACGACGCGGAAGGTGCCGGTGAGGTTGGTGTCGAGGACGGAGGTGAAGTCCTCCTCCGACATCCGCATCAGCAACTGGTCCTTGGTGACACCGGCGTTGGCGACCAGCACCTCCACGGGACCGTGCGCTTCCTCGATCTCCTTGTAGGCCTGCTCCACCTGCTCGGCGTCGGTGATGTCACACCGGACGGCCAGGCAGCCCGACTCCGTCAGGGCTTTGGGCGGTTCGCCCGTGCGGTAAGTGATGGCGACCTTGTCGCCGTTGCCGACGAATGCCAGGGCAATGGCAAGACCGATGCCCCGGTTTCCTCCGGTGACGAGAACCGAGCGGCTCAACGGAGCACCTTTCGTAGCTGTCTGGTACGTGGAGAACCTATCGGTCGGGCCGCCGGTCCGTGGACTCGGGCATGGACAGCGCCTCGGTACGGTCGCTGTGGGGTCCCTACATAAACGGGGGCGAAACTCCACCCCGTACCGCATGATTCACTGCGGACACCTTTACCGAGGCATGTGAAAGGGAGGCCGACGTGCCCCATGAGGTCGATCAGTCGTTTCTGGCGCTGCCGCTGCGGGCACTCGCCGACGCGGCGCTCGCCAGAGCGCGGGCGCTCGGCGCCGATCATGCCGATTTCCGGTTCGAGCGGGTGCGGAGCGCGGCCTGGCGGCTGCGGGACGCCAAGCCCGCCGGGTCGTCGGACTCCACCGACCTCGGGTACGCGGTCCGCGTCGTGCACGGCGGCGCGTGGGGGTTCGCGTCCGGGGTCGATCTGACGATGGACGCGGCGGCCAAGGTCGCCGGACAGGCCGTGGCGATGGCCAAGTTGTCGGCGAAGGTGATCGCGGCGGCGGGTTCGGACGAGCGTGTGGAGCTGGCCGACGAGCCGGTGCACGCGGAGAAGACCTGGGTGTCGGCGTACGACATCGACCCGTTCGAGGTACCCGACGAGGACAAGACCGGGCTGCTCGCGGAGTGGAGCGCGCGGCTGCTGCGCGGGGAGGGCGTGGCGCATGTGGACGCCTCGCTGCTGACCGTGCACGAGAACAAGTTCTACGCGGACACGGCCGGCACCGTCACCACGCAGCAGCGCGTCCGGCTGCACCCGCAGCTGTCGGCGGTCGCCGTGGACGGCGAGAGCGGCGAGTTCGACTCGATGCGCACCATCGCCCCGCCCGTCGGGCGGGGTTGGGAATATCTGACGGGCACCGGCTGGGACTGGGACTCCGAGCTGGAGCGGATTCCGGGGCTGCTCGCCGAGAAGATGCGCGCGCCGAGCGTCGAGGCGGGGACGTACGACCTGGTCGTCGACCCGTCGAACCTCTGGCTGACCATCCATGAGTCGATCGGCCACGCGACGGAGCTGGACCGGGCGCTCGGGTACGAGGCGGCCTACGCCGGGACGTCCTTCGCGACCTTCGACCAGCTGGGGAAGCTGGCCTACGGCTCGTCGATCATGAATGTGACGGGTGACCGCACGGCGGAGCACGGGCTGGCGACGATCGGGTACGACGACGAGGGTGTCGAGGCCCAGTCGTGGGACCTCGTCAAGGACGGCACGCTCGTCGGCTACCAGTTGGACCGGCGGATCGCGAAGCTCACGGGCTTCGACCGCTCCAACGGCTGCGCGTACGGCGATTCGCCGGGCCATGTGCCGGTGCAGCGCATGGCGAACGTGTCGCTGAAGCCGGATCCGGGCGGGCTCGGCACGGAGGATCTGATCGGCGGGGTGGAGCGCGGGATCTATGTGGTCGGCGACCGTTCGTGGTCGATCGACATGCAGCGGTACAACTTCCAGTTCACCGGGCAGCGGTTCTTCCGGATCGAGAACGGCAAGCTGGCGGGTCAGTTGCGCGATGTCGCCTACCAGGCGACGACGACGGACTTCTGGGGCTCCATGGAGGCGGTCGGCGGACCGCAGACGTATGTACTCGGCGGCGCCTTCAACTGCGGCAAGGCCCAGCCGGGCCAGGTGGCGGCGGTCTCGCACGGCTGCCCGTCGGCCCTGTTCCGAAGCGTGAACATCCTCAACACGACGCAGGAGGCCGGAAGTTGAGCACGAGCAGCAAGCCGCACGAGATCGTCGAGCGGGCACTCGAACTGTCCACCGCCGACGGCTGCGTGGTCATCGCCGACGAGCATTCGACCGCGAACCTCCGCTGGGCCGGCAACGCGCTGACGACGAACGGCCTCACCCGGAGCCGTACGCTCACCGTCATCGCGACCGTCGACGGCAAGGAGGGCACCGCCTCCGGTGTGGTGTCCCGATCCGCCGTCACCGCCCACGAGTTGGAGCCGCTGGTGCGGGCCGCCGAGGCAGCCGCCCGTGGTGCGGGTCCCGCCGAGGACGCCCGGCCGCTGGTCGAGGCCGGGCCGGTGTCGGAGGACTTCACCGACGAGCCCGCCGAGACGACATCCGCGGTCTTCGCCGACTTCGCGCCGGCGCTCGGTGAGTCCTTCGCGCACGCCAGGGCCGGCGGCCGTGAGCTGTACGGCTTCGCGAACCACGAGCTGACGTCGACGTATCTCGGTACGTCCACGGGTGTACGGCTCCGCCATGACCAGCCCAACGGCACGCTGGAGCTGAACGCCAAGTCCCCCGACCGGTCGCGGTCGGCCTGGGCGGGGCGGGCGACGCGGGACTTCAAGGATGTCGACCCGGCGGCGCTCGACGCGGAGCTGGCGCGGCGCCTGGCCTGGGCGGAGCGGCGGATCGAGCTGCCGGCCGGCCGGTACGAGACGCTGCTGCCGCCCACCGCGGTGGCAGATCTGCTGATCTACCAGCTGTGGTCGTCGTCCGCGCGGGACGCGGCCGAGGGCCGTACGGTCTTCTCCAAGCCCGGCGGCGGTACCCGCGTCGGCGACACCCTCGCCGAGCTGCCGCTGTCGCTGCGCAGCGATCCGAACGAACCGGGCCTGGAATCCGCTCCGTTCGTGATCGCGCACGCGTCGGGCGACGACGCGTCGGTGTTCGACAACGGGCTGCCGCTCCGCGCGACCGACTGGATCCGGGACGGGAAGCTGGACCGGTTGATCACCACGCGGCACAGCGCGGAGCTGACCGGGCTGCCGCTCGCGCCGCCGGTCGACAATCTGGTCCTGGACGGCGGCGGTGAGCGTTCGCTGGAGGAGATGGTCGCCGGCACCACGCGCGGGCTGCTGCTGACCTGCCTGTGGTACATCCGCGAGGTCGACCCGGCCACTCTGCTGCTGACGGGGCTGACCCGGGACGGTGTCTATCTCGTCGAGAACGGCGAGGTCGTCGGCGAGGTGAACAACTTCCGCTTCAACGAGTCGCCGGTCGGTCTGCTCCTGCGGGCGTCGGAGGCGGGACGGACGGAGAAGACGCTGCCGCGTGAGTGGGGCGACTACTTCACGCGGGCCGCGATGCCCGCGCTGCGGGTGCCCGATTTCAATATGAGTTCGGTCAGCCAGGGCGTATAACCTCGAAGGCGTTCCGTCGTCACGGACGCCGGACGGACCTGGACACATCGAAGGAGACGCGAGAAACGTGACGGATATCGTCGACGAGCTGCGGTGGCGCGGGCTGATCGCCCTGTCCACCGACGAGGACGCGTTGCGCAAGGCGTTCGCGGACGGCCCCGTCACGTTCTATTGCGGCTTCGACCCGACCGCGCCCAGCCTGCACCTGGGGAATCTGGTCCAGATCCTCACCATGCGCCGGATCCAGCGGGCGGGGAACCGTCCGCTGGGTCTGGTCGGCGGGGCGACGGGCCTGATCGGCGACCCCAAGCCGAACTCGGAGCGCACGCTGAACGAGCCCGAGGTCGTCGGCGAGTGGGTGGAGCGGCTCCGGGGGCAGATCGAGCGGTACCTGGACTTCGACGGTCCGTACGCCGCGACGATGGTCAACAACCTGGACTGGACGTCGGGTCTGTCGGCGATCAGCTTCCTGCGCGACGTGGGGAAGTACTTCCGGGTCAACAAGATGATCGCGAAGGAGGCGGTCGCGCGGCGGCTGAACTCCGACGCGGGCATCAGCTACACGGAGTTCAGCTACCAGATCCTTCAGGGCATGGACTTCCTGGAGCTGAACCGGCGCTACGGCTGCACGTTGCAGACCGGCGGCAGTGACCAGTGGGGCAATCTCACGGCGGGTACGGACCTGATCCACCGGGTCGAGCCCGACGCGTCGGTGCACGCCCTGGCGACCCCGCTGATCACGAAGGCCGACGGCACCAAGTTCGGCAAGACGGAGTCCGGCACGGTCTGGCTGGACCCCGAGCGGACCACGCCGTACGCGTTCTACCAGTTCTGGCTGAACGCGGACGACCGGGACGTCTCCAAGTTCCTGCGGATCTTCAGCTTCAAGTCCCGCGAGGAGATCGAGGAGTTGGAGAAGCTGACCGAGGAGCGTCCGCAGGCCCGTGCGGCGCAGCGCGCGCTGGCCGAGGAGCTGACGACGCTGGTCCACGGCGCCGATCAGTGCGCCGGTGTGGTCGCGGCGTCGAAGGCGCTGTTCGGCCAGGGGGAGCTGACCGGGCTGGACGCGGCGACGCTGGCGGCGGCCCTGTCCGAGGTGCCGCACGCGCGGGTGGCGGAGCTGGCGCCGATGGTGGACCTGCTGACCGAGGTCGGGCTGGCGCCGAGCAAGTCGGCGGCCCGTCGGACGGTGAAGGAGGGCGGGGCGTACGTGAACAACGTCAAGGTCACGGACGCCGAAGCCGTACCGGACGCCGGGGAGCTGCTGCACGGTCGCTGGCTGGTGCTGCGCCGGGGCAAGAAGAACCTCGCCGCGGTCGAGGTCACGGCGGACGCGGCGTCCTGATCCGGCGCGGGAAAGCGGTACGGCCCGGTACGCGTACGGCGTGCCGGTCCGTACCGCTGTCGGGCAGGTGGGACCGGTCCGGGTGTGTCGCGTATACGCCGCTTGTCGAACAGGGCCGTACGTGCGCGGGCGGGGACGGGGTGCGCCGCCGTCGAGCGGTACCCCCTCTCGTAGTGGGCGCAGGGCGGGCGTACCGTTGAGCGGGTCCGGCACGGGGAACGGCCGGCGAGGGAATCGGATGGTGGATCGTGATGCGGAAGCAGCGCAGCGCCGAGGTTTTCCGTATCACGGGCGCGAGGCGGGGGCTCGACGAGGACGTGCGCGGCAGGCAACGGCGCTATGTCATCTCGATGCTGGTGCGCACCCTCGCGGTGATCCTGGCCGTGGCTCTGTGGAATGTGGAGCGATATGTCGCGATTGCCTGCCTCGTACTGGGAGTCCTGCTGCCGTACGTGGCCGTGGTGATCGCCAACGGGGGACGGGAGAACGGTGGTTCGCTGCCGTCGACGCACCTCGCTCCGCCGGCCCGGCCGATGATCGCTCCCGCTCCGGCGGCGGGTGGAGCGGAATCCGGCACACGGTCCGCGAACTTCGAACATCCCGGTCCCCCACACGAGCGAAATTGAGCGGGCCCGGCCGCAAAGCTCAAGAAAAGCTCAGATCAATCATGAAGTTCCGGTGCACCTGACCCCGTTACCCGTGACATACTTTGTAGGCGCTCCGCATCCCCCGTCGGAGCGACGGACCGACGCCGGGCAGCTCCCCCCGTGGCTGCTCGGCGTCGCCTTTTTACGGCCTAGGCTTCAGGTCGTGGACCTCTTCGATTCTTCCAGCGCATCCTCCGGGCCCGACAGCCCTGTCTGTTCGGCCAAGGGCTGCCGCGCGGCAGCCGTGTGGGTGCTGGCGTGGAACAACCCCAAGCTGCACTCGCCCGAGCGCCGGAAGACCTGGCTGGCCTGCGACGACCACCGCGAACACCTTTCGTCGTTCCTCGGCGTCCGCGGTTTCCTGAAGGATGTGGTCACCCTGGCCGAGTGGGAGCGGGACAGCTCAGCCGCCGATGGCTGACATGGGACGGTCGGGCTGGAGGAACGTCGGGTCGTCCAGGCCGGAGCCCGCCTTCTTGCCCCACATCGCCAGCTTCCACCGCGTCGCGATGGCCTCGTCGGACGCGTCGGAGCGCAGGGCCGTACGCAGGTCGGTCTCCTCGCGGGCGAACAGGCAGCTGCGCACCTGACCGTCGGCGGTGAGCCGGGTGCGGTCGCAGGCGGAGCAGAACGGGCGGGTCACGGAGGCGATGACACCGACCCGGTGCGGTCCGCCGTCCACGATCCAGCGCTCGGCGGGGGCGGATCCGCGCTCCTCGCCGCCCTCCTCGGTGAGCGTGAAGCGGGTCCTCAGTGACTGGAGGATGTCACCGGCGGTGATCATTCCGTCGCGCTTCCAGCCGTGCTGGGCGTCGAGGGGCATCTGCTCGATGAAGCGCAGCTCGTAGCCGTGTCGGACGGCCCACGCGAGGAGTTCCGGTGCCTCGTCGTCGTTGAGCCCCGGCATCAGCACGGTGTTGACCTTGACGGGGGTCAGTCCGGCCTCGCGCGCGGCGGCCAGGCCGTCGAGCACGTCCTGGTGGCGGTCGCGCCTGGTGAGGGTTTTGAAGACGTCGCGGCGCAGGGTGTCGAGCGAGACGTTCACCCGGTTGAGGCCCGCGGCCTTCAGTGCCGCGGCCGTGCGGCCGAGCCCTATGCCGTTGGTCGTCAGCGACATCTTGGGGCGCGGGGTGAGGGCCGCGCAGCGCTCGACGATGCCGACGAGACCGGGCCGCAGCAGGGGCTCACCGCCGGTGAAGCGGACATCGCGGACGCCCAGCCGGGTCACGGCTATGCGGACGAGTCTGACGATCTCGTCGTCGGTGAGCAGATCGGGCTTGGCGAGCCATTGCAGGCCCTCTTCCGGCATGCAGTACGTACACCGGAGATTGCACTTGTCGGTGAGCGAGACGCGCAGGTCGGTGGCTGCCCGGCCATAGGTGTCGACGAGCACGGTGAGCCCCTTCCCTCGTGGTGTCCTTCGAGCGTACGGCAGACCTCTGACAACGGCCGGGGCCGCTTGCGACGAGGAGCGGCGTGGTCGCGTCGTAGGACTCTACGACGCGGCCACGCCGAATGCGCTCGCTTCGGTGGAAGACGATCAGGGATCGATCAGTGCGCCCCGGTGCCGGTGAGCGACTTGACCTCCAGCTCGGCGTACTTCTTGACGTCCGGCTCCTCCTTGGAGAGGAGCGATCCGAGCCAGCCGAGCAGGAAGCCCAGCGGGATCGAGATGAGACCCGGATTCTCCAGCGGGAAGAAGGCGAAGTCCACGCCCGGGAACATCGAGCTGGGCTTGCTGGAGACGACCGGCGAGAACAGCACCAGCAGGACGGACGAGGTGAGACCGCCGTAGATCGACCAGAGCGCGCCCGTCGTCGTAAACCTCTTCCAGAAGAGGCTGTAGAGGAGCGTCGGCAGGTTGGCGGAGGCGGCGACCGCGAAGGCGAGGGCCACCAGGCCGGCGACGTTCAGGTCGCGGGCGAGGGCGCCGAGCGCGATGGAGACGATGCCGATGGCGACGGTCGCGTAGCGCGCCGCGCGGACCTCCTCCTTCTCGGTGGCCTTGCCCCGGCGGATGACGTTGGCGTAGATGTCGTGCGCGAACGACGACGAGGACGCCAGTGTCAGACCGGCCACGACCGCGAGGATGGTGGCGAAGGCGACCGCGGAGATGATGGCTAGCAGGATGGCGCCGCCGGTGGAGTCCCCGCCGCCGCCGATCTCCATCGCGAGCAGTGGCGCGGCCGTGTTGCCCGCCGGGTTGGAATCGGTGATCTCCTTCGGGGTGAGCAGCGCCGCGGCGCCGAAGCCCAGGGCGATGGTCATCAGGTAGAAGCCGCCGATGATGCCGATGGCCCAGTTGACGGACTTACGGGCCGCCTTGGCCGTGGGCACGGTGTAGAAGCGGATCAGGATGTGCGGCAGACCGGCGGTGCCGAGGACGAGCGCGATACCCAGGGAGATGAAGTCGAGCTTCGAGGTCTCCGTGAGGCCGTACTTGAGTCCCGGCTCCAGGAAGGCGGTGCCCTTGCCGCTGTTGGAGGCGGCGGTGCCGAGCAGGTCGGAGATGTTGAAGTTGAACTTCAGCAGCACCAGGAAGGTGATGAGCAGGGTGCCCGCGATCAGCAGGACGGCCTTGACCATCTGGACCCAGGTGGTGCCCTTCATGCCGCCGATGGTGACGTAGACGATCATCAGGATGCCGACCAGGGCGACGATCAGGATTTTGCCCGCGTCGCTGGTGATGCCGAGCAGCAGGGAGACGAGCACGCCCGCACCGGCCATCTGGGCGAGCAGGTAGAAGATCGAGACGACGATGGTGGAGGCGCCCGCCGCCGTACGGACGGGGCGCTGGCGCATCCGGTAGGCGAGGACGTCGCCCATGGTGTAGCGGCCGGAGTTGCGCAGCGGTTCGGCGACCAGCAGCAGCGCGACGAGCCAGGCGACGAGGAAGCCGATGGAGTAGAGGAACCCGTCGTATCCGAAGAGGGCGATGGCACCGGCGATACCGAGGAAAGAGGCGGCGGACATGTAGTCGCCGGAGACCGCGAGGCCGTTCTGGAAGGCGGTGAACTGCCGTCCGCCCGCGTAGAAGTCGGCGGCGCTCTTGGTCTGCCGGCCGGCCCACACGGTGATGACGAGGGTCGCGATGACGAACAGGGCGAAAAGCGTGATGATCAGCGGCCGGTGCTCGCTGGCGTCGGTATTGGCCAGATGTACGTTCGCGGCCTCACTCAGCTGAATGGTCGGGCTCACAGGTCGGCCTCCATACGGGACTTGATCGCCGCGCCCTTGGGGTCGAGCTTCTGCGATGCGAACTTCGCGTAGAACCAGGCGATGAGGAAGGTGGTGAGGAACTGACCGAGGCCGAAGACGAAGGCGACATTGATGTTGCCGAAGAGCTTGGTACCCATGAAGCCGCCGGCGTAGTTGGACAGCAGGACGTACAGCAGGTACCAGGCGATGAAGGCGATGGTCAGGGGGAAGGCGAAAGAGCGGTACGTACGGCGCAGTTCACCGAACTCGGCGCTCCCCTGGACCTCGACGAACTGTGCTGTCGTGGGCTGGGCGGGGGTGCTGGAGTCCGATTCGCCCTGGGGCGGCGGTCCATCGGTAGCCACGGAATCTCCTCGTGACGCGGGTGCGGTAGGGGTGTTCATGGGTGTCCTCACTCGGGGGGTGATGTTGCTCCACCCCCTGACAACGGCACGGAGAGCGTGGCGAAGTGGTTCAACACCCGCGTTTTTCTGACCGAAATCGTTGCTGAGCAGCGATGATCAGAGATAGCTTCGCTCGTCATGTACCCGCCCATGCGCAGCGTGCGCAGGGGCGGCCTCACGGATGATGTGGAGAACCCATGGCTCATCTGAGATCCAGACAGCGGCGCGCACTGGCTCTGCCCGTCGGTCTGGCGCTCGTCGCCTCGCTCGGCTTTCTGCCGGCCGGCGCGGCTTCGGCGGCGCCGGCAGACGTCCCGGCCGCCGTTTCGGCGGACGGCCCGAAGATGTCGTACGTCGTGAACACCAACGGCGGGCACTCCACCGTCAAGTCGGTGAAGAAGGCCATCGCCGAGGCCGGCGGGACAGTCGTGATCGCCTATGACCAGATAGGTGTCATCGTCGTCCATTCGCAGAACCCGGAGTTCGTGAAGACGATCCGCAAGGTCCGGGGCGTCGCTTCGGCGGGGGCCACCCGCACGAATCCGATGGCGGCCCAGACCACCACGGACATCGACGCGGAGCAGCCGCTGTCCGCCAAGGAGGCCAAGGCCGCCGCGGCGACGGCGTCCGAGGACCAGGACGCGCTGGAGCCTCTTCAGTGGGACCTGCCGGCCATCAAGGCCGACAAGGCGCACCAGAAGTCGCTGGGCAGCAGCAAGGTCACGGTCGCCGTGATCGACACGGGTGTCGACGACACCCACCCCGATCTCGCGCCGAACTTCGACCGCCGCGCCTCGGCCAACTGTGTGGGCGGTACGCCCGACACGACGGACGGCGCCTGGCGTCCCGCCGCGGGCGAGAGTGACCACGGCACGCACGTCGCGGGCACGATCGCCGCGGCCAAGAACGGCACCGGTGTCACCGGCGTCGCTCCGGGTGTGAAGGTCGCCGGCATCAAGGTGTCGCAGCCCGACGGCTTCTTCTACACCGAGGCGGTCGTCTGCGGCTTCGTCTGGGCCGCCGAGCACGGCGTCGATGTGACGAACAACAGCTATTACACCGACCCGTGGCTGTTCAACTGCGCCGACGACCCGGACCAGAAGGCCCTGGCCGACGCCGTCGGGCGGGCCACCCGGTACGCCGAGGGCAAGGGCGTCGTGAATGTCGCCGCCGCCGGCAACTCGGACATGGATCTGGCCGCCGACGAACTGATGGACGGTTCCAGCCCGAACGACACCGTTCCGAGTGAGCGCGTGATCGACCCCGACACATGCCTGGACATCCCGGCCCAGCTGCCGGGTGTGGTCACGGTCTCCGCGACCGGTGCGAAGAACCTGAAGGCGTCGTACTCCAACTACGGCCTCGGGGTCGTCGACATCGCCGCTCCCGGTGGCGACCGAACGGCGTACCAGACGCCGGAGGCGCCCGCCGTCAACGGTCTGATCCTGAGCACGCTGCCCGGTGGTGGCTTCGGCTACAAGGGTGGTACATCGATGGCTTCCCCGCACGCGGCGGGTGTCGCGGCGCTGATCAAGTCGACCCACCCCTACGCCTCGCCGTGGCTGGTCAAGACGTTGATGAACGTCCAGGCCGACGCGACGCCGTGCGGCAACCCGTACGACATCGACGGTGACGGCACCGTCGACGCGGTGTGCGAGGGCAGCAAGAGCAAGAACGGCTTCTACGGCGTCGGCACCGTCGACGCGCTGGACGCCGTCAGCCGGTAACGGCGACCGCGTGAGCGGGTGAGCGGGCCGTCCTACGGGGCGGCCCGCTCAGTCGTGTACGGGGCCGGTACGGCGGCCCGCAGGACCCCGGCCGTGAGCAGGGCCTGGGCCGCGATGTAGGTGAGCATGATCCAGAGGTCCGCGACGGGTGGCCGCGGCCACTCGGCGACGCCGGCGGCGATCAGCGTGTCGGAGAGCAGGAAGAGCGCGCCGCCCGCGCCCGCGAGCGGGCCGAGACCACTGGCCCGGTAGGCCATGGCGGCCAGCAGCAGGCTGTATCCGGCGACGGGGACGCGCAGTTCGGCGGGGAGGTCGGGCCAGAGCAGAACGAGCGTCACGACGACCAGCAGGCCGTATCCGAGGGCCAGATCCACGCGGGTGCGGCGGCGGCCGAACAGCGTCAGGTAGCAGACGTGTCCGGCGGCGAAGCAGCCCATGCCCGCGAGGAACGCCCCGTCGGCCGACGAGAGCAGGAACACGTCGCCGCCCCAGCCGAGGAGCAGCGCGGCGACGAGCAGCCGCGGACCGCCCCGCGCGGCCACGTACACGGCGAGCAGCGGCATCAGCAGGGGCTTGGCGAGGAGTTGGCCGGTCCGTGCGTCCGCGGCGACGCTCACCAGCTCGGCGACGGCGGCGAGTGCGAAGGCGGCGAGTGCGAAGGTGGCCAGGGGAGGCTTCGCGAGCCGGTCGCTCATTCGGGCTGCCATCCGGGTCCCCGGAAGAGACGTCCGGCCCGTTCGCGCCAGTCGCGGGCGGCGCGCAGGTCGCGGGCGATGGCGGCGTACTCGTGGGTGGCGACCCGCAGCGGGTTGTAGGTCTCTATGTTCTTCGTGAGCCCGAAGACGGGCCGCTCGGTCTCGGCCGCGAAGGAGCCGAAGAGGCGGTCCCAGACGATCAGGATCCCGCCGAAGTTGCGGTCCAGGTAGCCGCCTTGGGAGGCGTGGTGCACCCGGTGGTGGGAGGGCGTGTTCAGGACGTACTCGAAGGGCCGGGGCAGCTTGTCGATCCGCTCGGTGTGCACCCAGAACTGGTAGACGAGGTTCGCCGACGAGCAGAAGGCGAGCGCCGCGGGGTGGACCCCCAGCAGGATGAACGGCAGGTAGAACGGCCAGACGGTGAGTGAGGTCCAGGGCTGGCGCAGCGCGGTGCTGAGGTTGAACTTGCGGCTGGAGTGGTGGACCACGTGGCAGGCCCAGAGGATCCGTACGACGTGGTGACCGCGGTGGGACCAGTAGTAGAGGAAGTCCTGCGCGAGGAGCATCAGCGGGATCGTCCACCACAGGACGGGCACGCGAAGGGGTGTCAGCTCGTACGCCGCCGTGTAGATGGCGACGACGGGGATCTTCCACAGGAGGTCGAAGCCGAGGCTGCCGAGTCCCATGGAGAGGCTGGTGGCGGCGTCCTTGCCCGAGTACCCGGCGGCGTCCTCGTCGGGATGGAGTCGGTAACTCACCACCTCGACAAGGGTGAGCAGGACGAACGCGGGGATCGACCAGAGCACGACATCGGGCAGGTTCGGCGGCATGTCAGCACCGTAGGGCGGGGCGTCGGCCCCGGCTAGATGGTGTTACTGACAAGTATATGAGACGTCCTGTCAGCGGATTTTGGTGGCTTCCACCAACGGGTGACCGGACGTCCCGTCAACTCCCGGGCCCTGCGGGCGGGCCGACGACCGGTCAGAGGCGTGTCACGGACTGTCAGTCGTGGCCCGTATTCTCTGTGACCATGCTCGACGACCCTGCGATTTCAGCGATGTGGCCGGCCGCGTACCCCCGGGGATACGCGGTCGTCGACGTGGAGACCACCGGACTCGCCCGTGACGACCGGATAGTGTCCGCGGCGGTGTACCGACTGGACGCGCGGGGCGACGTCGAGGACCACTGGTACACGCTGGTCAATCCCGAGCGGGATCCCGGCCCGGTCTGGATCCACGGTCTGACGGCCGATGTACTGGCGGGCGCACCGCTGTTCAGGGATGTCGCGCACGATTTCTCCGAGCGGCTCGCGGACCGGGTGCTCGTCGCGCACAACGCGGCCTTCGACTGGTCGATGATCTCGCGGGAGTACGCACGCGCCAAGGCGACCGCGCCCACACGCCAGCGGCTGTGCACCATCGCCCTGGCCAGGGAGCTACGACTCCCCCTGCCCAACCACAAGTTGGCCACGCTCGCCGAGCACTTCGGCGTCGTGCAGCAACGCGCGCACCACGCGCTGGACGACGCGCGGGTGCTCGCGGAGGCGTTCCGGCCGAGCCTGCACGCGGCGGCGCGGGACGGGGTGCGGCTGCCGCTGCTCGAATGCCGGCCGCTCACCGAGTGGTCGGACACCCCGGCGACGCCGCCGCTGATCGGCCGTCAGACGGCCTACCGCCCGGCGACCTGGCGTCCGTCGCGCCGGCTGCCGCCCTGTCCGTATCCGAACCCGGGGCGGTACGAGAGCGACAAGCCGCTCGCGCAGGGGATGCGGGTGGCGTTCTCGGGCGACACGTCGGTCGACCGTGAACTGCTGGAGGACCGGGCGATCGAGGCGGGGCTGCATGTCGCCACCAGCGTCTCGCGCAAGACGAGTCTCCTCGTGACGAACGATCCGGAGGCGGCGACGTCCAAGGCGGTGAAGGCGGCGGAGTACGGCACGCCGGTCGTCGACGAGGCGGCGTTCACCCACCTGCTGCGCGACGTGGCCCCGTCGCCGTCGGCGCTTCCCGCGGCGGTACCCACGGTGGTGCCCCCGTCAGACGGGTGATTGCGCCGCGACTCGCCCGCCGTCCGCTCGCACACCGCTCCGCCGCGTCCCACCCTGTGGCGCATGGCACGTTGCGAAGTCTGCGGAAACGAATACGGCATGTCCTTCGAGGTGCACGCGCAGGGCGCGGTGCATGTCTTCGACTGCTTCTCCTGCGCCATCCACCGCATGGCGCCCGTCTGTGAACACTGCCGGGTCCAGATCATCGGCCAGGGCGTCGAGGTCGAAGGCCAGTGGTTCTGCGGCGCCCACTGCGCCCGCGCGGAGGGGAAGGCGGGCATCGTCGACCGGGTGTGAGGGGCGCCGGCCCACGGGGCGGGGCGCCGGCGGTCCGGGCCGGGGCGCCTGCCGGACGGGTGACCCGCTGCCGGTGCCGCCCGGCCCGCCGGGTACCGTCAAAGGCGTGTACCGCTTCCTCTTGTCGCGGCAGTGGGTGATCCTCACCCTGCTCGCCCTCGTCCTCATCCCCGTGATGATCGAGCTGGGCTTCTGGCAGCTGCACCGCCACGAACGCCGGGTGGCGCAGAACACCCTGATCGCGGACAACCTCAAGGCGAAGCCGGTCCCGGTCACCGAGCTGACCTCCCCCGGCCACACCGTCCCGCGCGCCGACTACTGGCGGCAGGTCGAGGCCACCGGCAGATTCGACACGGAGCACGAGGTCGTCGTACGCCGCCGGACCAACACCGACGAGACCGTCGGCTTCCATGTCCTGACCCCGTTCGTCCTCGACGACGGCCGCGCGGTCCTCGTCAACCGGGGCTGGATCCCCTTCGGCGAGGACCAGCGGTCCTTCCCCGACATCCCGGCGGCGCCGAAGGGCGAAGTCACCGTCACCGGCCGCCTCAAGGCCGACGAGACGACCCGCAGCAGCGGCATCAAGGAGCTGAGCGACCTCCCGGACCGCCAGGTGATGCTGATCAACAGCGCACAGCAGGCCCGGTCCCTCGGCCGTACCGTCCTCGGCGGCTACATCGAACAGACCGCTCCTGCGGCGGCCGGCGGCAGCCCGGAGCAGATCCCGAAGCCCGACTCCAGCTCGATCGGCGCGCACATGGCGTACGCCGTGCAGTGGTGGCTGTTCACCGCCGGTGTGCCCGTCGGGTGGGTCGTTCTCGTACGGCGCGAGAAGCGCGACCGGGCGGCGACCGCGACCCGGAGCGCCCCCGAGCGTGAGACGGCAGCCGTGTAACTGAGTCGCTGCGCGCTGGCGTTCGGGCATATCGGTCCCGCGTGGACGGCCCTGGCCCCGGCGATGGCGGAGAAGGCAGGATGGGGCCATGGATCTTGGACTGAAGGACCGTGTCTACGTCGTCACCGGGGCGTCCCGGGGGCTGGGGCGCGCGTCCGCCGAAGCGCTGGCGGCGGACGGCGCGAAAGTGGTCGTCACCGGACGCGACGAGAAGTCCGTCGCCGAGGCGGCGGCCTCGATCGGCCCGAACGCGTTCGGCGTCGCCGCGGACAACGCCGACCCCGCTGTCGCCGAGCGTCTGATAGCGGTGGCGCGCGAGCGGTTCGGCGGCTTCGACGGGATCCTGATCAGCGTCGGCGGCCCGCCACCGGGGCTCCCGCTGGACACGACGGACGAGCAGTGGCGGTCGGCGTTCGACTCGGTCTTCCTGGGCGCGGTACGGCTGGCGCGTACGGCGGCGGCGGAACTGGCCGACGGCGGGGTCGTCGGCCTCGTCCTGTCCGGCTCGGTCTACGAACCGATCCGCGGCCTCACGATCTCCAACGGCCTGCGGCCTGGTCTGGCGGGTTTCGCGAAGTCGCTGGCCGACGAGGTGGGTCCGCGCGGCGTCCGCGTGATCGGCCTGCTGCCGGCCCGGATAGACACCGATCGCGTCCGCGAGCTGGACGCGCTGTCCGGCGACCCGTCGGCGGCGCGGGCGTCGCACGAGTCCCGCATACCGCTGCGCCGCTACGGCACGCCGGAGGAGTTCGGCCGTACGGCGGCGTTCATGCTCTCCCCGGCGGCGTCCTATCTGACGGGCCTGATGCTCCCGATCGACGGCGGCACCCGGCACGGCTACTGACCCTTCCTGCCGGGGCTCCGCCCCGGACCCCGCGCCTCAAACGCCGGGGGGCTGGAAGTTCAAGTCACCCTCTGCGCCCGGTGCTTGGCGGCACGCAATCTCGCCTCCGTCGGCAGCGACTCCAGCCCCGCCGAATCCCGCGCGTGCGCCACCGCCTTCTCCGTCAGCCCCTCGAGCGCGGTCCCCGGCGCCACGTGCGGCTCCAGCAGCAGCCGTACCCGCGCCTCCGGCGCACTCCGGCGCCCCGTCAGCCGGACGCGTGCCCGCGCCACGCCGTCCAGCGACTGCGCCTCGCTCTCCAGGACGTTCTCCAGCGCCCGCCCCCGCAGCAGCGCCCCCTCTCCGTCGCCGCTGTCGACCAGCACCTCGGACAGCCGCGGGCGGCGCAGTTGGGACAGCAGCCACCACAGCGTCAGCAGCACCAGGACCGCGAGCACCGCGATGACGACCGGCCACCACCAGCTCTGGTCGCTCCAGCGCACACGGTCGGCGTGGCTCAGCAGGACGTCCTCCTTGCCGGAGTAGGGCCACCAGGACGGGACGGACACGCCCAGCCCCGTCGCGAGCAGCCCGCCGCCCACGCACAGCAGTACCAGCCCGACGAGACCCAGCAGGACACGGTTGACGACCCTGACCATCCCGTCATCCCTTCTTCTTCGGCCGGCGGACGTACACGGAGAGCGCGGGCGGCTTGACGAGCCCCAGCTCGCCGATGCCGGTGCCCAGGGCGGTGTCGAGATCGGCGCGTACGTCGTCGAGTTCGCGGAAGTGGGACACGGCCCGGACCCGGACCTTGGACCGGCGGGCCCGTACCCGTACGGACTGCACACCGGAGACTTCGAGCGCCCGGTCGCGCAACATCAGCGCCGCCGCCTCCCGGTCGAGTCCGGCCCGGACCCCCGCCGGGCCGCGCCGCATCGGCAGGATCTCGCGCAGGCCCGGCGTCAGGGCGAGGACGATCAGCCAGAGGCCGAGGACCGCCGCGACGCCCGTGCCGACGAGGACCCAGGTGTTGTCCAGGGGCTGGGTGGCGAGCCGGCCGGCGAGCCAGCGGCGCCAGTACATGGCCGGGTGGTCGGCGCGGACGGCCGCGACGTCGTACAGCAGCAGCGCCGCCGCGCCGAGCAGGACGGCCGCGACGACGGCGGCCGGGATCCGGCGCCAGGACCAGAACCGGCCGGCCTTGCCGTCTCCGTCGCCCTGTCCCGTCGCCGGCCGCCTCGGTTCGTACCGCGCGGCGGAGGCGGACTGGTCCAGCTCCATCACGTCCGCGCGGACGGCGCCCGCGGCGCGCTCGGTCCCCTCGCCTGCCGGTTCACCCGCCGACCCATCCGCCGGTTCACTCATTGGATCCTCCCCTGCGCCGCGCGGGTCTGGGCGGAGTGCAGCCGTTCGACGACGACCGCCACCTCGGGCACGTCCATCCCCGCCAGAGCATGTACCCGCTGGGCGACCCGCTGACGCACCGCGCCGCACCGGGCGCCGATGTCGGAGGGGTAGTCCAGCTCGACTCCGACCCGTACCCGCGCGACGTCGTGGTGGACCAGGACGCTGGCGTGCGGCGCCTCGCCCCCGACCGGTACGCCGTCCAGCGCCTCCCGCGCCGCCTGTGCGGCGATCTTCGCGACGACCCGGTCGGCGATCGTGGTCGCCCCCCGCTCCGCAGCCGCCACCCGCTCACCGGCCACGGGCGGTCACCGCCGACGTTCGTCGCGTTCGCGACCGCGGAAGAGGTCGCCCGCTTCCAGATCGCCGTCGAGGAATCGGCCGGCCACGAAGCCGACCGCGCCCAACGCGGCCACCAGCAGAAAGGCCCCGAAACCGCCGAAAAACCCGGCGAACGCCAGGGCCATACCGGCCAACAGGCCGACCACCGCCATGCTCATCCTGTGACTCCTCCTCGGTCTTGCGGACCTGTCCGTTACTGGAGCCGGGACTCGGGCTCGTCGTCCTCTTCGTCGGGCAGCTTCACATCGCTGACGGCGATGTTGACCTCGACGACCTCAAGGCCCGTCATCCGCTCGACGGCGGAGATCACGTTCTCCCGTACATCGCGGGCGACGTCGGCGATCGACACGCCGTAGTCCACGACGATCTCCAGGTCGAGGGCGGTCTGCACCTCGCCCACCTCGGCCTTCACGCCGCGCGAGACGGACTTGGTGCCGCCGGGGACCCGGTCGCGTACGGCACCGAAGGTGCGGGACATACCGCTGCCCATCGCGTGGACGCCGAGCACATCACGCGCGGCGAGGCCGGCGATCTTCTCGACGACACCGTCGGCGATGGTGGTCCGTCCGCGGACGGCGGGGGCGCCGCCGCCCCTCCTGCCGGGGGACGACTTCCGCTGATCATCGGTGGACGACGACTTGGCGGACGGCTCGGACTGGTTGCGCTGTGCGATGTCGGACATGCGATTCGCCCCTTTCCGGGCGCCGGTGGACTCGATGCCCACATTAAGGCGACTTGCCCGGTCTTGCGCCGGGAATACGGCAGTGTGGGCCCATGACGACTGGGCGCGGTGGCAAGGGTGCGGACGGATGGGGTGCGGCGGTACGCGAACGGCTCGGCCTCGGCCGACTGCTCCCGCTGGGCGACGCGGCGGACGGCGCGTGGCTGGCCGAACGGGCGGCGACGACCGCGCTGCGAGGCACGGCCGCACGGGTGCCCGGCGCAGTGCTCGGCCGGCTGCGGCTCTGTCTGGCCGATCCCGGCTCGACGGAGCCGCCCGCGGTGCCCCCGCCGCCCGGCGCGCTGCCGCCGGGGGTGCTCCGTATCGAGGGGGATTTCGCGGCGGTCGCGGGCCGGCCGCTGCCCGACCTGGCCGAGCGGCTGCGTACGGCGCTGTACGCGCACGCGGTGGACCGGCTGGGGCTGCGGGTGACGGAGGTGGACCTGCGGGTGACGGCACTGCTGGAGCGGGAGCCGGAATCTTCGGGAGCGGCTGAGCCAGTCGAGGCAACAGCCGTCACCCCGGACGGCACGGTGGCGCTCAACGCGGCGAACGTCCCCGGCGTCGCCCATCTCTCCGGGGCGCTCGGCACCGCGGTGCTCGTGGCCGAGGGCCATGCGCGCATCGAGTTGGCGACGGCGGCGGGCCACCATCCGTCGAAGGTGGCGCGCGCCGTCAGCGAGACGGTCTCGGCGTCACTGCCGGGTCACCCGACGGTCGCCGTACTGATCACGGCGGTCGACGTCAGGGCCTGATCCGAAAAGGCCGTGTCTGACAAATCCCGCCTGGCCGCGCGACGCCCGGCACGCACGCCCGCCGCGTTGGCAGCGCTCTCGAAGGCATCCGAGTACGCCCAGTACGAGAGCGATCCTCCGCCTTGCGATCGCACGCACCGGACGCCGCGCGCCCCGCCCCAAGGGCGGACGGCGCTATTTGTCAGACACGGCCTAGTCGCCCAGTCCCGCCAGGTCGCGCAGTCGGCGTGCCTGCGCGGCGCGCTCGGCGGCGCGCTGTTCGTCGTACGTACGCGTCGAGGCGCCCCGCAGCAGGGCTTTCGTCTCGACCGTCGCGTCGCGCGGCGCCGCGAGCAGGGCCGCGGTCAAGTCCTTCACCGCCGCCTCGAGTTCGGCCGGTGGCACCACGAGATTGGCCAGGCCGGTGCGCTCGGCCTCATCGGCCTGGACGAAGCGGCCCGTCGCGCAGATCTCCAGCGCGCGGGCGTATCCGACGAGCCCGACGAGGGGGTGTGTGCCGCCGAGGTCGGGGACCAGCCCCAGGCTGGTCTCGCGCATGGCGAACTGCACGTCCGACGCGACGACTCGCAGGTCGCACGCCAGCGCGAGCTGGAACCCGGCGCCGATGGCGTGTCCCTGGACGGCGGCGATCGACACGATGTCGCTCCGGCGCCACCAGGTGAAGGCGGACTGGTACGCGGCGATGGCCGCGTCGAGGTCCGGGTCGGAACGGCGTGCCAGTTCCGGGAAGGAAGGTTCACCGTCGAAGCCCTCGGGGCTGAACGCCTGCCGGTCGAGGCCGGCGGAGAAGGACTTGCCTTCGCCGCGCAGCACGACGACCCGCACGCTGCCCGGCAGTGACTGTCCGGCTTCCGTCAACGCCCGCCACAGAGCGGGAGACTGAGCGTTGCGCTTGGCCGGGTTGGTCAAGGTCACCGAGGCAACCGCGTCCTCGACGGTGAGCCGTACGCCGTTCTTGTCGAGTACGGGATCGAGCGAAGTCATGGGGTGCCTCCGGTTCGGTGCAGTCAGCACAACTGGCTAAGTGACTGCACAGTAACCACCCGGTCGACCGCGACGACCGGCCGGGTGGTCACCGGCGGACCGGTGGCCGGAGAAGCGGTGCGCGGTCGTCAGGCCGAGGCCTTCTTGCCACGTGTCGCTCCCCCGCGTCCCCGCAGTGTGACTCCGGATTCGCTGAGCATCCGGTGGACGAATCCGTATGACCGGCCCGTTTCCTCGGCCAGCGCACGGATACTCGCACCGGAGTCGTACTTCTTCTTCAGGTCTGCCGCGAGCTTGTCGCGCGCGGGGCCGGTTACCCGGCTGCCCTTCTTCAGAGTCTCGGCCACCCGTGCCTCCTCATGGAAGTGCGCTCTGGACTTCTCATGATCACCCCTCGGGGCGCTCCTGGCCACCCATTCAGCAAGGTTCGCACCACAAGCTTCGACGGAGCCCAGGATTCGAACACGAACGGAATTCTTACTTCCAGACCAGTGTCTGCACACCGGTCGCCGGAAGCACACAAGAAACAGCAGGTCAGACACGGTGCCCCGGAGAGCTGATCGAAATGGACCCGGAACCGCTTGATCGTCGGGGCGCCACGCCAAAGTACGAGACGCACTCACCCAGATGATGGATCACCGCTGAGCCGAATGATCCATACGGAGTGGATCACGATCGTGCGGTCAGGCCAGCGCCACCAGATCCGCGTAGTCCGCGCCCCACAGGTCCTCGACACCGTCGGGCAGCAGGATGATCCGTTCCGGTTCGAGCGCCTGGACGGCGCCCTCGTCGTGGGTGACGAGGATGACCGCGCCCTGGTACGTGCGCAGCGCGCCCAGGATCTCCTCACGGCTGGCGGGGTCGAGGTTGTTCGTGGGCTCGTCCAGCAGCAGCACGTTGGCCGACGAGACCACCAGGGTCGCCAGCGCGAGGCGGGTCTTCTCGCCGCCGGACAGGACACCGGCCGGCTTGTCGACGTCGTCCCCGGAGAAGAGGAAGGAGCCGAGGGTCTTACGGACCTGGACCAGGTCGAGGTCCGGGGCCGACGAGCGCATGTTCTCCAGGACCGAGCGCTCGGGGTCGAGCGTCTCGTGCTCCTGCGCGTAGTAGCCGAGCTTGAGGCCGTGGCCCGGTGTCACTTCTCCGGTGTCGGGCTTCTCCACCCCGGCGAGCAGCCGGAGCAGTGTGGTCTTTCCCGCGCCGTTGAGGCCGAGGATGACGACGCGTGAGCCCTTGTCGATGGCCAGGTCGACATCGGTGAAGATCTCCAGGGAGCCGTACGACTTCGACAGGCCCTCGGCGGTCAGCGGCGTCTTGCCGCACGGCGCCGGGTCCGGGAAGCGCAGCTTGGCGACCTTGTCGGACTGGCGTACGGCCTCCAGGCCGGACAGCAGGCGCTCGGCGCGGCGCGCCATGTTCTGCGCGGCGACGGTCTTGGTGGCCTTGGCGCGCATCTTGTCGGCCTGCGAGTTGAGGGTGGCGGCCTTCTTCTCCGCGTTGGCCCGCTCGCGCTTGCGGCGCTTCTCGTCGGACTCGCGCTGCTGCTGGTAGAGCTTCCAGCCCATGTTGTAGACGTCGATCTGGGAGCGGTTGGCGTCCAGGTAGAAGACCTTGTTGACGACCGTCTCGACGAGGTCGACGTCGTGGGAGATGACGATGAAGCCACCGCGGTACGTCTTGAGGTAGTCCCGCAGCCAGACGATGGAGTCGGCGTCGAGGTGGTTCGTCGGCTCGTCCAGGAGCAGGGTGTCGGCGTCCGAGAAGAGGATGCGGGCGAGTTCGACACGGCGGCGCTGACCGCCGGAGAGCGTATGGAGGGGCTGGCCGAGGACCCGGTCGGGCAGGCCGAGCGCGGCGGCGATGGTGGCGGCCTCGGACTCGGCGGCGTAACCGCCCTTGGTGAGGAACTCCGTCTCCAGGCGCTCGTACTTCTTCATCGCCTTCTCGCGGGTGGCGCCCTTGCCGTTCGCCATCCGGTCCTCGTTCTCGCGCATCCTCTTCAGGACGGTGTCGAGGTCGCGCGCGGAGAGGATGCGGTCGCGGGCGAGGGTGTCGAGGTCGCCGGTGCGCGGGTCCTGCGGCAGATAGCCGACGTCGCCGGAGCGGGTGATGGTGCCGGCGGCGGGGATGGCCTCACCCGCGAGGCACTTGGTGAGGGTGGTCTTGCCTGCTCCGTTGCGGCCGACGAGGCCGACGCGGTCGCCCTTGGCGATACGGAAGGAGGCGGACTCGATGAGGACACGAGCGCCGGCGCGCAACTCGACACCGGTGGCGGTGATCACGGGAAAACTCCAAGGCGGTATGGACGGCGGAAGGGCGGGCGGAGGGGATTCTTCGACGCCGGCTAATGCACAAGGAGAAATGCCATACGGCCGAGTCTACCGGGACCGCACAACTGGTTTACGCCTGGCGGAGTCTGTCCGGGGCGGTCGCCCGAGAGGCGTTGTCGGTGGCCGGTGCGAGACTGTGAGAAGTGAGACGCAGGTCACAGCCGAGCTTGGAGAAGGGTGATCAGCATGGCCGGTGCGCCGAGTATCTGTCCGACGCTCGTCTACGACGACGCGAAGGCGGCCATCAGGACGCTGAAGGACGCCTTCGGCTTCACGGAGCTGAGTGTGTACGAGGGCGAGGACGGCAGCGTGCTCCATGCCGAACTGGCCCATGGGAACGGCATCGTGATGCTGGGGTCCGGGAAGGGCGACGGCGTCTTCGCCAAGGCGATGGCGGGCGGCGGGCCCGCCGGGATCTATGTGGTGGTGGAGGACGTCGACGCGCACCACGCGCGAGCCGCCGCACAGGGCGTGGAGATCCTGATGCCGCCGACGGACCAGGACTACGGCTCGCGCGACTACATGGCGCGGGACGCGGAGGGCAACGTGTGGAGCTTCGGGACGTACGCACCGGGCGCCGGGGGCTGAGCGCCCGGCCGCCGCCCGGTGGCAGGCCGGCCGACGGCGGCCGGGGCCGGTCAGGCTCCTCCGGTGTGGACCTGGAACGCCGCCCGGCGGACGGCCTTGGCGAGGGCGGGGTCCGGGTGCGCGGCGGCCAGCGCGACCAGGACCTGCACGGTGCGGGGGTGGCCCACGGCCCTGATCTCGTCCAGCAGTGCGGGGACGGTGCCCTGGACGGCCGAGTCGAGATGGCGGACCAGCAGCGCGGTCTCCCCGTGGTCGGCGACGGCGGCGGCGGTGTCGACCCAGAGCCAGGTCGACTCGTCGCGGGTCAGGACGTCGGGTGCGTCCTCAGGGTCCGTGCCCTCGTATTCGGCGAGCCAGAGCAGCGCGTAGGGGCGCAGTGAGGGTTCGGCCGAGGCGGTGCGCACCTCGGACTCGGCGGGAGCGCCGACGACGCGCAGCGCCTCGAAGGCGAGTCCGCGCAGGAGCGCGTCCTCGCCGCGGGCCACGGCGAGGAGTTCGGTGACCGCGCTGCCGACGGGGCGGGCGGCGAGCCAGGCCCGGTATTCGGCGCGGGCCGGTCCGGGGGTGAGCCGCGCGCAGCCGCGCAGCATGTTCTCGGCGGACTGCTCGATGTTGCCCGCCGGGCTCTGCGCGGCGACGCAGATCTGCTCCAGCTTGACCCAGACCGCCCAGTTCCCGAGCGGGGTGAGGGTCGCCTGGCCCTTGCCGAGGGTCAGGGCGCCGACGGCGGCCAGACCTTCCAGGGCCCAGTCGAGAAGCGGCGGCAGCGGGACCGTGCCGGTGGCCCGGTCGGCTTCGGGCTCGGGCTCGGGTGCGGACGCGGTCGGGGCGGCGGTGGGGCCGGACACGGTCGCGGGGTCGTACGGCACCTCGCAGCGCTCGTCGCGCAGTTCGGCGACGCGCTGCTGGAGCAGGTCGAGCAGGGCCGGTACGAGCACGGAGCCGGCCGAGAGCTGGAGGAGGGAGAGCATCTGGGGGACGGCTTCGACGACCTCGGCGACCGTCGCCGGGGCGACGTCGGCGGGGGCGGCGTGGACGAGCGACCAGGCGTCGAAGAGGGCGACCCAGCCGCGCAGGACGGCGGAGTCGTCACGGTTCCAGGCGCGCAGGCGCCAGCCGGGGCGTGCGGTGCCGCCGTGCAGTTCGACGAGCCCGGCGAGCCTGGCGCGGTCCCAGCCCGCGCTCACCTGGTCCGGAGTCAACTCCAGGGCGGCGGCGGCCCGTTCGCGGGCCGATGGGGCGAGGGGGCCCGCGCCGGGGTCGCGGTCGGCCGCGGCCCAGCGGGCGATCCGTACGGCGTCGGCGAGGACGGTCCGCGCCTGACGGGCCAGCTCCGCGGGGGGTGGTGTGCCCTCCGGCGGGCGGGGCGCCGGACGCGTGCGTCCGGTGGTCACGGCCCGTCGGGCCGTGGTCAAGGCTCGCGGGCGGACGAGTCGGAGTCTGGAGTTGCGCGCCAATTGCTCATCAGGCTTTCGGGACGTCACGGGAGCAGTCTTCCCGCTGATTGCCCGAAAGCCCAAACGGAACCTCCGGCCGGGGCCTTGCCCGGCCGGTCACACCGCCGGGAAGACACCGGACCGGAGGGTGGCCGTGGTCGGCCGGGGCCGTCGACGGCCGTACCGGCGGGGGGTTGCGGGCGGGGGTGCGGAAGTCGGACGCGGGGTTACATGAGGGGGGTGAGGAAGCGGCGGAGCGTCTCCTCGTAACCGAGGGGGTCGGCGTTCCACATGGCGCCGTGCGGGGCGTCCGAGACGGTGTGAAGGCTCACCAGTTCGGGGCGGCGGGCGGCGAGTTCACGGGAGGGATACCAGGGCGCCAGGACGTCGTCGGGGCCGTGGACGATCAGCGTCGGGACGTCGAGCATGCCCGGATCGGCGACCACGGGCAGCCGGCCGCCGCGCAGTCCGGTCCGGCCCTGCGCCGCGCGGACGGCGAGCGGCAGCAGCGGGCCCGGAGTGCGGCGGGCGGTGGCCAGGGCACGCAGGGTGGCCTCCCAGTCGAGCACCGGGCTGTCCAGCACGAGGCCCTTGATCCGGTCGCGCTGTCCGGACTTCCCCGCGGCGTGCAGGGCCATGGTGGCGCCGACGGACCAGCCGTACAGGATGACGTGTTCGGCGCCGCCCCGGACGGCGAAGCGGATCGCGGCGTCCAGGTCGCGCCATTCGGAGTCGCCGAGGTGACCGAGCCCGTCCGGGGAGCGCGGGGCGCCGCGGTCGCCCCGGTAGGCCAGGTTCAGGACCGGGAGCTGCTGCTCCACCAGGAACTCCAGGACGTTCATGGGGTGCTCCAGGGTGGTGCCGAGGCCGTGCGCGGTGATCACCCAGGTGTCCCGGCTGCCCGGCACGAACCAGCCGGGCAGCGCGCCGAGTTCGCCGGGGATCTCCACCCGGTCGTACTCGATGCCGAACGCGGCGGCGGGGTCGCCGTGGTGGAGCTGCGGGGTGAGCCGGACGCGGCTGCCGGCGTCGAGGGTGCCGCGGCCGACGCGCTCCAGCCTGCGCACGACGGTGTCGGCGGGGTGCGGTACGTCGTCGATGACCGGTCCGACGACCGCCTGGACGTCCGAGGACTCCAGCCCGTAGGTGCCGGGGCGCAGGGAGGCCAGGCAGCGGGTGAGGGTGACGCGGCCGGCGGCCGTGGCGTGCACGGTGAGCCGCGGATCGCCCGGCAGAGGCCGTCCGGGGGGCGCCTTGAGCGCGGCGTCGCTGGCGTACCGGCCGACCGCCACAGCGGCCGTGCCGACACCGATCACTGTGGTGACGGCTGCTGCCGTCGCTCTGGCCGGGCGCATTTCCCCAGTGTCGGTACGGACGGCCGGTACGGCCAGTGGAGCAGCCGTCCGGGGTGACACGGGAGGCGTGGCCGGCCCTTACGCGCGCGCGTGGTCAGCCGCGCTGACCGTAACCCTTGAGCTGTTCCTGGACGTCCCGCACCTGTTGTCGGGAGAGCAGGCTCGGCGTGTGGCCGGGGACGGAGCCGGCGGTGAGCCAGAGCCTGCACATCCACTCCAGCTGGGCCGTGCGGTCGTACGCCTTGTCCAGGGTGTCGGCGTAGGTGACGGTGCCGTGGTTCTGGAGCAGACAGCCGGTGCGGTCGCGCAGCGCGCGCACCATGTTCTCGGCCAGGGCGTCGGTGCCGTACATCGCGTACGGGGCGACCTGGACCGGGCCGCCGAAGTCCGCCGCCATGTAGTGGATCAGGGGGAGTTCGGGCACGAGGGTGGAGACGGCGGTGGCGTGCACAGCGTGGGTGTGCACCACGGCGCCGGCGTCCGCGTTCCGGTAGACCTCCAGATGCATCGGCAGTTCGCTGGTGGGCTTGAGGCGGCCGATGACCTGGTGCCCTTCGAGGTCGACGGCGACGGTGTCCGCGGGCGTCAGCCGGTCGTAGGGCACCCCGCTGGGGGTGACGAGGACCAGCTCCCCGACACGTACGGACACATTGCCCGAGGTGCCGACGACCAGACCGTCTGCCGCGCTGCGGCGGGCGGTGGCGACGAGGTCCCGCCAGGCCTGTTCGATCGCCTGCCCGTGCTCGTGTCCCCGCGTGCGTTCGTGCGTTGATTCCTGCGTGCGCTCGCGCTCGTGTCCGGTGTCGGTCATGCGGCGATCCTGCCAGGTGACTCACGGCGGTTCGCTAGGTCCACGTTCGAGTGAAATGTCTCGGCTCCGGGCCTCAGGAGTTCGATACTCCGCACGCCCGCTCACAAGCGGAAGGACCACTCCCTATTGAGAGACACCGCAGCGCCCGCCCCAGTTCATCTTCCGTTCACTCTGTTTCCCTACGTTCCTGAACGGCCAATGACGTCAAACGATTGCCTGGGTAAATGGAACACATCACGCTGCTGCTCGCGATCGTGATCGTGACGGCTCTCGTGTTCGATTTCACGAACGGTTTCCACGACACCGCCAACGCGATGGCGACGACCATCTCGACCGGCGCCCTGAAACCCAAGACGGCGGTGGCGATGTCCGCCGTGCTCAACCTCGTCGGCGCGTTCCTGTCGGTCGAGGTCGCCAAGACCATCTCCGGCGGGCTCATCAACGAACAGGGCATCAGAACGGAAGTGATCTTCGCGGCGCTCGTCGGCGCCATCCTGTGGAACCTGTTCACCTGGCTGCTCGGCCTTCCGTCCAGCTCCTCCCACGCTCTCTTCGGCGGCCTGATCGGCGCCACGCTGATGTCTGTCGGGACCTCGGGAGTCAACGGCGGAGTCGTCGTCACCAAGGTCCTGCTCCCGGCGCTCGCCGCGCCGCTGGTCGCCGGTCTGGCCGCGATGCTCGCCACCCGGCTGACGTACCGCATCGGCCGCAACACGGACGAGAAGGACACCGCGAAGGGTTACCGTGCGGGACAGATCGCGTCGGCCGGCCTCGTGTCCCTCGCCCACGGCACCAACGACGCGCAGAAGACCATGGGTGTCATCACCCTCGCGCTGGTCACCGGCGGCGTCCTCGCCCCCGGCTCCAACCCCCCGATGTGGGTCATCGTCTCCGCCGGTGTCGCCATCGCGCTGGGCACCTACCTCGGCGGCTGGCGCATCATCCGCACCATGGGCAAGGGCCTCACCGACCTCCGCCCGCAGCAGGGCTTCGCCGCGCAGACCAGCGCGGCGACCGTCATCCTCGCCTCGTCGCACCTGGGCTTCTCGCTCTCCACCACGCAGTCCTGCTCCGGTGCCGTGATGGGCGCCGGCCTCGGCCGCAAGGGCGGAGTCGTCCGCTGGTCGACCGCCACCCGGATGTTCGTGGCCTGGGGGCTGACGCTGCCGGCCGCCGGCCTGGTCGCGGCGGGCGCCGAGTTCCTGACCAAGCAGGGCTCGTGGGGCATCGCGGTCACGGCCACGCTGCTCGTGGTGCTCTCGGCGGTCATCTGGTTCGCGTCGCGCCGCCGGCCGGTCGACCACACCAACGTCAACGCGGCGGACGAGCCCGCCGAAGCGGCCGTCGCCCCCGTCACCCCGCCCCCCGTGGGCGGTCCGGCGCCGGAGATCGCCGCCACCATCCCGGCCCCGGCGGCGAGTTCGGGCACCGCGGAAGCCGGCGCCGAACCCACCGCCGAACCGGCCCGGCCCGCGGCCGTCTGACATCAGTGGCCCGATGAAGCTCCCGATGAAGCTAAGGACACATTCCGCATGAACATCGACTGGGCGGCGCTCGGCTCCGTCTTCGGCGTCAGTCTCGTGACCACCGTCGCTCTGGTGGGCCTGTTCACCCTGGGCATCGTCGGGCTCTCGAAGAGCGCGGCACCCGCCGGGAGCGCGGGCACCGGGAGCGCGGCCAAGGGGACCACCGGCTCCGGCGCGCTGGCCCGCAGCGGCGCGTACGTCTGCTTCGCCCTGTGCCTGGCGGCCGTGTCGTACGGGATCTACATGATCGTCGCCTGACGCGGCGCGATCGAACGCGGTGGAGGGGGTGGCCCGTACGGGCCACCCCCTCCACCGCGTTCGCCCACCCACCTCGTGTGGGCCTCAGCACACTGCCCCGCCGCAGGTCAAAGCCTGGTTGACGGGGATTCGCGCGCATGGTGGACTGCCGAGGCCAATACGGCGACAGCGAGAGGAAGCCGGTGCGAATCCGGCGCGGTCCCGCCACTGTGACCGGAGACAGCCATGTCTCCGGGAGCCAGGAACTCTTGTCGCCGCATCACGTCGAACCAGGGCGCGGACCCTGAGTGAGGACATGTCGCCATGCCCGGCTGCGGTTCAGCTGTCGCGTCCAGAGCTGTGAGTACGAGACCTCCATGGCCTCCGAGAGCTTCCCGAGGCGTATCGGCGGGCTGAGCGATGCGTGCCGAGTCCTCGGCGGGCCGCGAAGTACCGGCCCAGGGAAGCGTTTTCGCGTACGGTGCCGCCGCCGGTCTCCTCCTCGACCGGCTCGTCGGCGATCCCCGGCGCGGCCATCCGGTCGCCGCCTTCGGGCGGGCCGCGGGCGCGGTCGAGCGGCTGCTGTGGCATGACCACCGGGGCTGGGGCGCGCTCCACACGGCTGTGTGCGCCGGTGGTACGGCAGGAGTGGCCGCGCTCGTGGCGCGCGGGCTGCGGGGCCGTACGGCCGCGTCCGTGGCCCTGACGGCCGCCGTCACCTGGAGCGTTGTGGGCGGTACGTCGCTGGGGCGCGAGGCGCGCGCCGTCGGCGGGGCGCTGGCGGCCGGGGACGTCGAGGTGGCGCGGGAGCGGCTGCCGCATCTGTGCGGGCGGGACCCGCAGAGCCTGGACGGACAGCAGATCGCGCGCGCCGTCGTGGAGTCCGTCGCCGAGAACACCTCGGACGCCGTCGTGGGAGCCCTGGTCTGGGGCGCGTTCGGCGGGGTGCCAGGACTGGCCGCGTTCCGCGCCGTCAACACGCTGGACGCGATGGTCGGTCACCGGTCGCCGCGCCATCTGCGCTTCGGCTGGGCGTCGGCGCGGCTGGACGACGTGGCGGGCTGGCCGGGGGCCCGGCTCACGGCCGCGCTGGCCGCCGTGGCGGGCGGCGCTCCCGCTCGGGCGCTGCGCGCCGTACGGCGCGACGCGGGCCGCCATCCGAGTCCCAACGCGGGCCCCGTGGAAGCGGCGTTCGCGGGCGCGCTGGGCGTACGGCTCGGCGGCACCCTCGCCTACGGCGGACGGGTCGAGCACCGGCCGGTGCTGAACGGCGGTGGCCGGCCGGTCGAGGTGGCCGACATCGAGCGCGCCGTCCGACTGTCGCGCCGTGTCGGTGTGCTGGCGCTCGGCGTCTGTGTGGCCGGGCGGCTGCTGGCCGACAACCTCCTGAAGAGGAGGGGCCGATGAGCGGAGGGCGGGGGCAACGGCGCGGCGGCAGGCCCCTCGGCGGCGGGCTGCTCGTCGCGGGCACCACGTCCGACGCCGGGAAGAGCGTCGTCACGGCGGGCATCTGCCGCTGGCTCGTACGCCGGGGCGTGAAGGTGGCGCCGTTCAAGGGGCAGAACATGTCGCTGAACTCGTTCGTGACCCGCGAGGGCGCCGAGATCGGCCGCGCGCAGGCGATGCAGGCACAGGCGGCGCGCGTCGAACCGACGGCGCTGATGAATCCCGTCCTGCTCAAGCCGGGCGGCGACCGCAGCAGCCAAGTGGTGCTGATGGGGCGGCCGGTGGGTGAGCTGAGCGCCCGCGGCTACCACGGCGACGGTGCCGGGCCCGGCCGCCAGGAGACCCTGCTGGGCACGGTCGTGGACTGTCTGGAAGAGCTGCGGAGCACGTACGACGCGGTGATCTGCGAGGGCGCCGGAAGCCCGGCGGAGATCAACCTGCGGCGTACCGACATCGTGAACATGGGCGTCGCGCGGGCGGCCCGGCTGCCGGTCGTCGTGGTCGGCGACATCGACCGGGGCGGCGTCTTCGCGTCCTTCTTCGGGACGACGGCGCTGCTGAGCCCCGAGGACCAGTCGCTGGTCGCGGGCTACCTGGTCAACAAGTTCCGCGGCGACGTCTCGTTGCTGGAGCCGGGCCTGGAGATGCTGCGCGGGCTGACCGGCCGTGCCACGTACGGCGTGCTGCCCTTCCGGCACGGCCTGGGCATCGACGAGGAGGACGGTCTGCGGGTCTCGTTGCGCGGCGCCGTACGCGAGTCGGTGGTGGCGCCTCCGTACGGAGAACAGGTCCTGCGGGTCGCCGTCTGCGCGGTCCCGCTGATGTCCAACTTCACCGATGTGGACGCGCTGGCCGCCGAACCGGGCGTCGTGGTGCGGTTCGTGGACCGCGCCGACGAGATCGCCGACGCGGACCTGGTGATCGTGCCCGGTACGCGCGGCACGGTGCGGGCGCTGGCCTGGCTGCGGGAGCGCGGTCTCGCCGACGGGCTGTCGCGGCGCGCAGCCGAGGGCCGCCCCGTCCTCGGGATCTGCGGCGGCTACCAGCTCCTCGGCGAGCACATCGAGGACGACGTGGAGTCCCGCGCCGGAGCCGTGGACGGGCTCGGACTGCTGCCCGTACGTGTCGAGTTCGCCCGCGAGAAGACGCTGGCGCGGCCCGTCGGTCAAGCGCTGGGCGAGCCTGTCGAGGGGTACGAGATCCACCACGGCGTCGCCTCCGTGGAAGGCGGCGATCCGTTCCTCGTCGACGGCGCCGGCCGCCGCCTGGACGGCACGCGCGTGGGACCGGTGTGGGGCACGCACTGGCACGGCTCGCTGGAGAGCGACGGCTTCCGGCGGGCCTTCCTGCGCGAGGTCGCCGGGGCCGCCGGGCGCCGTTTCGTGCCCGCCCCGGACACCTCGTTCGCCACCCTGCGCGAGGAGCAGCTCGACCTCCTCGGAGATCTGATCGAAGAACACGCGGACACGGACGCGCTGCTGCGGCTGATCGAGTCGGGCGCCCCGTCAGGACTTCCCTTCATCGCACCTGGAGCGCCATGACCACCGTGCCTGTCAACAGCCCTTCCCCGACTGTGCTGTTGCTGTCCACCGCCGATACGGATCTGCTGGCGGCCCGTGCCTCGGGCGCCCCGTATCTCATCGGCAACCCGACGCGGGTCGACGCCGCCGACGGCCTGCCCGCGCTGATCGCCGGGGCGCGGATCGCCGTCGTCCGTCTCCTGGGCGGAAAGCGCGCCTGGGAGGACGGTCTCGCCGCGCTCCGCGCATCCGGCATACCGACCGTGCTGCTGGGCGGCGAGTCCGTACCGGACGCGGAGCTGATGGCCGAGTCGTCGGTGCCCGCCGGTGTGGTGGCGGAGGCGCTGCGCTATCTGGTCGAGGGCGGGCCGGAGAACCTGGCGGAGCTGGCGCGCTTCCTCTCCGACACCGTGCTGCTGACCGGCGAGGGGTTCGACGCGCCGCGCGCGATGCCCGAGTGGGGCGTGCACGGCGAACGCGCCTCCGTAGAAGGGCGGCCGACCGTCGGCGTGCTGTTCTACCGTGCGCATCACCTCTCCGGGAACACCTCGTTCGTGGATGTGCTCTGCGACCGCATCGAGGAGCGGGGCGCCAACGCCCTTCCGGTGTACTGCGGTTCGCTGCGCGGCGCCGATCCCGCCCTGTACGAGCGGCTCGGCGCTGCGGACGCGCTGATCGCGACGGTGCTCGCCGCCGGCGGCACGGTCGCGTCGGACGCGTCGGCGGGCGGCGACGACGAGGCGTGGGACATCGGGGCGCTCGCCGACCTCGACGTGCCCGTCCTGCAAGGGCTCTGTCTGACCTCGTCACGAGCCGCGTGGGACGCGTCGGACGCCGCGCTGTCCCCCATGGACGCGGCGATGCAGGTCGCGATCCCGGAGTTCGACGGGCGGCTGGTCACGGTCCCCTTCTCCTTCAAGGAGGAGGGCCCTGACGGGGTCCCGGTGTACGTCGCCGACCCCGAGCGGGCCGGCCGGGTCGCCGGGATCGCGGTGCGGCACGCCCGGCTGGCGCACAAGCCGAACGCGGAGAAGAAGCTGGCCGTGGTCTTCACCGCGTACCCGACGAAGCACTCACGCGTCGGCAACGCGGTCGGCCTCGACACCCCCGCCTCCGCGGTGCGGGTCCTGGACGCCCTGCGCGACGCCGGTTACTCGGTGGGGGACGGCGCCGACGCGCACCCCGACAACGGTGACGAGCTGATCCACCGGCTGATCAACGCCGGTGGCCACGACGTGGAGTGGCTGACGGAGGAGCAATTGGCGGTCGCGCCCGCGCGGGTGCCGCTGGCCGACTACCGCGCCTGGTTCGACAGGCTGGAGCCGGAGTTGCGCGCGAGCATGCGGGAGCACTGGGGGGAGCCGCCGGGCTCGCTGTACGTGGACGGCGACGACATCGTGCTGGCGTCACTGCGGTTCGGGAACGTGGTGGTGATGATCCAGCCACCGCGCGGCTTCGGCGAGAACCCGATCGCGATCTACCACGACCCGGACATGCCGCCGTCGCACCACTACATGGCGGCGTACCGCTGGCTGGAGACTGCGGCTGCGGAGAACGGTTTCGGCGCGGACGCGATCATCCACATGGGCAAGCACGGCACGATGGAGTGGCTGCCCGGCAAGGGCCTCGGCCTGTCGGCGGGCTGCGGCCCGGACGCGGTGCTCGGCGAACTGCCGCTGGTCTACCCGTTCATCGTCAACGACCCCGGCGAGGGTACCCAGGCCAAGCGGCGCGGCCACGCCACGGTCGTGGACCATCTGGTGCCGCCGATGGCGCGCGCCGACACCTACGGGGACCTGGCCAAGCTGGAGCAACTGCTCGACGAGTACGCGCTGGTCAGCGATCTCGACCCGACGAAGGCACCGGCCGTGCGCGCCCAGATCTGGACGCTCGTCAAGGCCGCCGAACTCCACCACGACCTGCATGTGGACGAGCAGCCGGACGACGACGACTTCGACTCGTTCGTCATGCATGTCGACGGCTACCTCTGCGAGATCAAGGACGTCCAGATCAGGGACGGCCTGCACATCCTGGGCGGCGGGCCGAGGGGCGAGGCGCGGGTCAATCTGGTGCTCGCCGTGCTGCGTGCCTCGCAGGTGTGGGGCGGCACGGCGAACGCGCTGCCGGGTCTGCGGGCGGCGCTCGCCGAGCACTTCGGGCTGGTCGAGAAGGAGTTGCTGGGCGAGCCCGGCGCACCGGTGAAGGTGCCGGTGGAGCTGACGGATCTGGTGGCGGGACCGGCGCGGTCGGCGGCGGACGCGATCGATCTGCTGGAGCAGCTGTGCCGGCGGCTCGCGGAGGGCATGGAGGAGCGGGGGTGGGAGCTGTCGGCGGCGGCCCCGCTGGTCGGGGAGGTACTGGGCCACGAACTGCCTTCGGCGGTGGCCGTGTTGGGCTTCGCCTGTACGGAGGTGGTACCGAGGCTGGCCCGTACGACGGACGAGATCGACCACATCCTGCGCGCGCTGGACGGCGGCTTCGTCCCGGCGGGGCCCTCCGGGTCGCCGACGCGCGGGCTCGTCAACGTCCTGCCGACGGGCCGCAACTTCTACTCCGTCGACCCCAAGGCGATCCCGTCCCGGCTCTCCTGGGAGGTCGGCCAGGCGCTCGCGGACTCCCTGGTCGCCCGCTATCTGGCCGACACGGGTGACTATCCGGCGTCGGTGGGGCTGACCGTCTGGGGCACGTCCGCGATGCGCACCCAGGGCGACGACATCGCCGAGATCCTGGCGCTGCTGGGCTGCCGGCCGGTGTGGGACGAGGCGTCGCGGCGGGTCACCGGTTTCGAGATCGTGCCGGTGGCGGAGCTGGGGCGCCCCCGGATCGATGTGACGGTGCGGATCTCGGGCTTCTTCCGGGACGCCTTCCCTCATGTGGTGGGGCTGATCGACGACGCCGTACGGGCGGTGGCGGAGCTGGACGAGCCGGCCGAGACCAACTACGTGCGGGCGCACGCCGATCAGGACACGGCGGAGCACGGCGACCGCCGAAGGGCGACGGCGCGGATCTTCGGGTCGAAGCCGGGCGCGTACGGGGCGGGTCTGCTGCCGCTGATCGACGCGCGGAACTGGCAGTCGGACGCGGATCTGGCCGAGGTGTACGCGGTGTGGGGCGGTTACGCGTACGGGCGCGGGCTCGACGGGCGGGCGGCGCGCGGGGACATGGAGACGGCGTTCCGGCGGATCAAGGTGGCGGCGAAGAACGTCGACACGCGGGAGCACGATCTGGTCGACGCGGACGACTACTTCCAGTACCACGGCGGGATGGTCGCGATGGTGCGGCATCTGACGGGTGAGTCGCCCGAGGCGTACGTGGGTGACAGCGCGACGCCGGACCAGATCAAGACGCGCACCCTCGGCGAGGAGACGCACCGGGTGTTCCGGGCGCGGGTGGTCAATCCGCGCTGGATGGCGGCGATGCGGCGGCACGGCTACAAGGGCGCGTTCGAGATGGCGGCGACCGTGGACTACCTGTTCGGGTACGACGCGACGGCGGGCGTCGTGGACGACTGGATGTACGAGAAGTTGTCGGCGGAGTACGTGTTCTCGCCGGAGAACCAGGAGTTCATGCGGCAGTCCAACCCGTGGGCGCTGCGCGGGATCACGGAGCGGCTGCTGGAGGCGGCGGAGCGGGGGCTGTGGGCGGAGCCGGACGAGGCGACGCTGGAGCGGCTGCGGGCGACGTATCTGGAACTGGAGGGCGATCTGGAGGGGGGCGGCGAGTGAGGGCCCTGACGCCGGACCTGCCGAACACGCCGACCCACGCCTTGGAGGCACTGTGAGTACGCCGTACCCCTTCACCGCGATCGTCGGGCAGGACGACCTGCGGCTCGCGCTGCTGCTCAACGCCGTCTCCCCCGCCGTAGGCGGCGTGCTGGTGCGCGGTGAGAAGGGCACCGCGAAGAGCACGGCCGTGCGCGCGCTTTCGGCTCTCCTGCCGGAAGTGGACGTCGTCGTCGGGTGCCGGTTCTCGTGCGCGCCCACGGCGCCCGATCCGGCCTGTCCCGACGGGCCGCACGAGGCGGGCTCCGGCACGGCGCGGCCCGCGCGGGTGGTCGAACTGCCCGTCGGCGCCGCCGAGGACCGGCTGGTGGGTGCGCTGGACATCGAACGGGCGCTGGCGGAGGGCGTGAAGGCGTTCGAGCCGGGGCTCCTCGCCGACGCGCACCGGGGAGTGCTGTACGTCGACGAGGTCAACCTGCTCCACGACCATCTGGTGGATCTTCTGTTGGACGCCGCCGCGATGGGCGCCTCCTACGTAGAGCGTGAGGGGGTCTCCGTACGGCACGCTTCCCGCTTCCTGCTCGTCGGGACGATGAACCCCGAAGAGGGTGAGCTGCGGCCCCAGTTGCTCGACCGGTTCGGGCTCACCGTCGAGGTCGCCGCCTCGCGCGAGCCGGATCTGCGGGTGGAGGTCGTACGGCGGCGGCTCGCGTACGACGACGACCCCGCCGGGTTCGCCGCGCGCTGGGCCGGCGAGGAGAACGAGCTGCGGGCACGCATCGTGGCCGCGCGGGCCCTGCTGCCCGAGGTACGGCTCGGGGACGCCGCGCTGCGGCAGATCGCGGCGACGTGCGCCGCGTTCGAGGTGGACGGCATGCGCGCCGACATCGTGATGGCCAGGACGGCGACGACGCTCGCCGCGTGGGCGGGGCGCACGGTCGTGCTGGCCGAGGACGTACGGCAGGCGGCGCTGCTGGCGCTCCCCCACCGCAGGAGGCGCAATCCGTTCGACGCGCCGGGGCTGGACGAGGACAGGCTGGACGACACACTGGAGGAGTTCGGCGGGGAGGACGACACCCCCGAGGACGATCCGGATCCCGACGGTCCCGGCGGGGGCGGGCAGCCGCCGCAGGACGGCCCCGAGGGCCCCCAGGGGCCGGAGGACGGTTCCGCGGAGACGGCGGAGACGGCGGAGACGGCGGAGACGGCGGAGGCCCCCGCGCAGCCCGAGGAGGGGCAGGGCGGCCGGCCCGCCGGGGGCGGTGAGCAGGCGGCCGTACGGGCCGACGAGCCCTTCCGTACGAAGACGCTCAGCGTGCCCGGTCTCGGTGAGGGGGCGGCGGGGCGCCGTTCGCGGGCCCGTACCGACCACGGCCGTACGACCGGGGCGCGGCGGCCACAGGGCGCGCTGACCAAGTTGCATCTGGCCGCGACCATCCGGGCCGCGGCCCCGCATCAGCGGGCGCGCGGGCGTTCGGGGCGTGGGCTGGTGGTGCGGCGTGACGATCTGCGCCAGGCGACCCGTGAGGGGCGCGAGGGCAATCTGGTGCTGTTCGTGGTGGACGCCTCCGGGTCGATGGCCGCGCGGCAGCGCATGTCGGCCGTGAAGGGCGCGGTGCTGTCGCTGCTCCTGGACGCGTACCAGCGGCGCGACAAGGTCGGTCTGATCACCTTCCGTGGGAAGGACGCCACGGTGGCGCTGCCGCCGACCTCGTCGGTCGACGCGGCGGCCGTACGGCTGGAGACCCTGCCCACCGGCGGGCGCACCCCGCTGTCCGCCGGGCTGTTGAAGGCGCACGACGTCCTGCGGGTGGAGCGGATGCGCGATCCCGCGCGGCGCCCGCTGCTCGTCGTGGTCACGGACGGGCGGGCGACGGGCGGGCAGGCGACGGGCGGGCCCGATCCGGTGGCGCTCGGTACGCGCGCGGCGCGGCTGCACGCCGCCGAGGGCACGGCGTCGGTCGTCGTGGACTGCGAGTCGGGGCCGGTACGGCTCGGGCTCGCGGTGGCGCTCGCGGGTCAGCTGGGCGGGACGGCCGTCACGCTCGACGAGCTGCGCGCCGACAGCATCGCGGGACTGGTCAGGGACGTACAGGGCACGCGGGGCCCACAGGGCGCACAGGGCGCACACAGGAAGGCCGCTTGATGCCACAGGGACAGCCGGCCGTCGTGCCGGACGACGGGCTCACCACCCGGCAGCGCCGCAACCGCCCTCTCGTCGTGGTCCACACGGGCATCGGCAAGGGCAAGTCGACGGCGGCGTTCGGGCTCGCGCTGCGCGGCTGGACGCAGGGCTGGCCGATCGGAGTGTTCCAGTTCGTCAAGTCGGCGAAGTGGAAGGTGGGCGAGGAGCACGCGCTGAAGGTGCTGGGGGCGAGCGGCGAGGGCGGTTCGGTCGACTGGCACAAGATGGGCGAGGGCTGGTCCTGGGTGCAGCGCGACAGGCAGCTTTCCAATGAGGACGCGGCGCGCGAGGGCTGGGAGCAGGTCAAGCGGGACCTGGCGGCGGAGACGTACCGGCTGTATGTGCTGGACGAGTTCGCGTACCCGATGCACTGGGGCTGGGTGGACACCGACGAGGTCGTACGGGTGCTCAGGGAGCGGCCGGGGACACAGCATGTCGTGATCACCGGGCGGAACGCGCCGGAGGCGCTGGTCGAACTCGCCGATCTGGTCACCGACATGACGAAGGTCAAGCACCCGATGGACGCGGGGCAGAAGGGGCAGAGGGGCATCGAGTGGTGAACGCCCCTTCGGTTTCCGCAGGTTCACGGGTGTCGGTGCCACGTCTGGTCATCGCCGCGCCGGCCTCCGGCAGCGGCAAGACCACCGTCGCCACCGGGCTGATGGCCCTCTTCGCCGCACGCGGCCTCGCCGTGTCCCCGCACAAGGTCGGGCCCGACTACATCGATTCGGGCTACCACGCGCTGGCGACGGGACGGCCCGGCCGCAACCTCGACGCGTACCTGTGCGGTACCGAGCTGATCGGCCCGCTCTTCGCGCACGGCGCGGCGGGCTGCGACGTGGCCGTGGTCGAGGGCGTGATGGGGCTGTACGACGGCGCCGCCGGGCAGGGCGAACTCGCGTCCACCGCCCAGGTGGCGAAGCTCCTGCGGGCGCCGGTGGTGCTCGTCGTGGACGCGTCGTCGCAGTCCCGGTCGGTGGCGGCCCTGGTGCACGGCTTCGCGTCGTGGGACCCGGAGGTGCGGATCGGCGGCGTGATCCTCAACAAGGTCGCGTCGGACCGGCACGAGGAGTTGCTGCGCGAGGCGCTGGACGAGTCGGGGGTGCCGGTGCTCGGGGTACTGCGGCGTGCTGCCGAGATCGAGACGCCGTCGCGCCATCTGGGGCTGGTGCCGGTGGCGGAGCGGCGGGGCGACGCGGTGGGGGTGGTGCGGGGGTTGGCGGAGCGGGTGCGGATGGGGTGTGACGTGGAGGGGCTGCTGGCGCTTGCGCGCAGTGCGCCTTCTTTGGAGGTGGGGGTATGGGACGCGGTGCGGGAGGTGGAGGGTGGCGCCTGCGGCGGGCCTGTTCCCCTACCCGCCCCTTCCCACAACCGGGGCTCCGCCCCGGACCCCGCTCCTCAAGCGCCGGAGGGGCTGAGAGTGGCCGTCGCCGGTGGGGCCGCTTTCACGTTCTCCTACGCCGAGCACTCCGAGCTGCTTCGCGCCGCCGGCGCCGACGTCGTCGTCTTCGATCCGCTCCGGGACGAACGACTGCCTCCCGGAACCAGGGGGTTGGTCATCGGCGGCGGGTTTCCCGAGGTGTACGCCGCCGAGTTGGGGGCCAACGAACCCCTCCGTAAGGAGGTCGCCGAACTGGCCCGCTCCGGCGCCCCCGTGGCCGCCGAGTGCGCCGGGCTGCTCTATCTGGCGCGGTCGCTCGACGGGGCGCCGATGTGTGGCGTGCTGGACGCCGACGCGCGGATGTCGGAGCGGCTGACGCTCGGGTACCGGGAAGCCGTCGCCGTCGGGGACAGCGTCCTCGCGGCCTCAGGTACGCGGTTGCGGGGCCATGAGTTCCACCGGACGGTGCTCGAACCCGGGGCCGGTGCGACGCCCGCCTGGGGGCTGGTGCGGCCCGAGCACAGGGTGGAGGGGTTCGTACAGCGAGGCGTGCACGCGAGCTATCTGCATACGCACTGGGCGGCGGCGCCCGGCATGGCACGGAGATTCGTCGAAAGGTGCACGGCATGAGCGGCAGACTCGTCGGGGTCGGCGTGGGACCCGGTGACCCCGAACTGGTGACGGTGAAGGGCGTGCGGTGTCTGCGGGAGGCGGATGTCGTCGTCGTGCCCGTGATGGCGGCGGCCGACGGTACGGACGGCGGGGAGCCCGGCCGGGCCGAGGCGACCGTGCTGCACTACGTCGGCGCCGAGAGCGTCGTACGCGTCGTCTTCGCGCTCAACGAGCGCGGCGACCGGGCCCGCCGCGAGGCCGCCTGGGACGCGGCGGGCGAGCGTGTCGCCGGTCTGCTGCGCGCGCACCCTCACGGAAGCGTGGCGTTCGCGACGATCGGCGACCCCAACGTCTACTCGACCTTCACCTATCTCGCCCAGACGATCGGTGAGTCGGTGCCGGGGACGGTCGTGGAGACCGTGCCGGGGATCACCGCCATGCAAGATCTCGCGGCGCGCAGCGGCGCCGTACTGACAGAGGGCACCGAGCCGTTGACGCTGGTACCGGTGACGGCGGGCGCCTCCGTACTGAAGGACGCGCTGAACGGTCCGGGCACCGTCGTGGCGTACAAGTTCGGACGGCTGGCGGGCGAGGTCTCCACAGCGCTGCGGGAGACGGGCCGTACGGAGGGCGCGGTGTGGGGGTCGGCGCTCGGGCTGCCGGAGGAGTCGATCCGGCCCGCCTCCGAGTTGGAGCACGGGGCGCTGCCGTATCTCTCGACGCTCATCGCACCCGCGCGGCGCGACGGCGGGCGCGGGGGCAAGCTGTGACCGGACCGAGAACCGGCCGGCGCGCGTCAGCCGGCCAGCGCCACCACCAGCCAGATGAAACCCGCGCCGGCAACGGTGCACATGAGCGTCGACAGCGCGGGGTGCTCGTGATGCGCCTCGGGAAGGATCTCGGCGGCGGCCAGATACAGCAACGCGCCGCCGAAGAAGCCGAGATAGCTGCCGAGCAGTTCCTCCGGAAGGGTGAACAGCAGCGTGGAGGCGGCGCCGACGACGGGCGCGACCGCGTCGGCGAAAAGCATCGCGAAAGCTCTGCGGCGGTCGTTGCCGTAGAGGCTGGTGAGTGTGTACGTGTTGAAGCCGTCGGCGAAGTCGTGGGTAATGACGGCGAGCGCGACGGTCGCGCCCATGCCGCCGCCGACCTGGAACGCGGCGCCGAGCGCGATGCCGTCCATCAGGCTGTGCAGGACCATCGCCGCCGCGGCCGTCAGGCCCACCTCGGGCGCGCGTTCGGGCCGTCCGGCGTCCCGGCCGTGCTGGTGCGGGTCGTCGGCGTCCGCGGCGCCGTGTGCGGCCCGGCGTACGGCCAGCAGGCGCTCCACGACGTGCGCGAAGAGGAATCCGCCGACGAACAGCAGGAGCGCCTGGTGGACGCCGAGGAAGTCCTCGCCGGCCGCTTCCATGGCCTCGGGCAGCAGCTCAAGGCCGACCACGCCGAGCATCAGCCCGCCGGCCAGACCCAGTACCAGATGGCGGCGGTCGGTGACGCGCTGCGCCGTCCAGCCGCCGAAGAGCGTCATGAGGAACGCGCCGAGCGCGACGAACACCGCCATGCGCCCTTGCTAGCCGATCGGCCCCCCGGTCCGCACGTTCATGTTCACCCCCTCCGCTCCCCCGCCCCGTTGACCCACGAGGACCGCCGCTCATGACCGATCACACCGCAGGCAAGGTGACCTTCGTCGGCGCGGGCCCCGGCGCCGCCGACCTGTTGACCTTCCGTGCCGCGCGGGCCATCGCCGCCGCCGACGTCGTCATCTGGGCGGCCAGCCTGGTGCAGGCCGACGTGCTCGACCACGCGCGCGAGGGCGCCGAGATCCTGGACTCGGCGGCGCTCTCTTTGGAGGACGTCGTCGCCGTGTACGAACGGGCGGTACGCGACGGGCTGAAGGTCGCCCGGATCCACTCCGGCGATCCCGCCCTCTGGGGCGGTACGCAAGAGCAGGCCGATCGCTGCGACGCGCTGGGTCTGGAGGTGGAGATCGTGCCGGGGGTCTCGTCGTTCTCCGCCGTCGCCGCCGTCGCGGGGCGGGAGTTGACGATTCCGGAGGTCGCGCAGTCCGTGATCCTGACCCGGCTGGGCGGCGGCAAGACACCGATGCCGCCCGGTGAGGAGGTACGGGAGTTCGCCAGGCACGGCACGACGATGGCGGTGTTTCTGTCGGCCGCGCGGTCGGGACAGCTCACGCAGGAGCTGCTGGAGGGCGGCTATCCGACGTCGACGCCGGTCGTGGTCGCCCACCAGGTGACCTGGCCGGAGGAACTGGTCGTGCGCTGCACCCTCGGCACGCTGGAGGAGACGGTCAAGGAGCACAAGCTCTGGAAGCACACGCTGTTCCTCGTCGGGCCCGCGCTGGCCGCGTCGGGCACGCGCTCGCACCTCTACCACCCCGGTCACTTCCACGGCTTCCGGCGGGCCGACCCGGCAGCCCGCAAAGCGCTGCGCGAGGAGCGGAACCGGGGCGCCGCGCGGTGATCACCGTCATCGGTACGGGGACGGGGACACCGCTCTCCGTGGACTCGCTGCGGGCCGTGGCCGAGGCGACACTCGTCGTCGGGGGGCATCGGCATCTCAAGGAGGCCGCGTCGGAGGCCGGGCTGCCCGAGCGGGTATCGCGGGTGGTGCTGGGGCCGCTGGCACCGGCGCTGGACGTGATCGCGCGGCACCGTGCGGACGGGAGCGCCGGAAGCGCCGGCCGGGTCGTGGTGCTGGCCTCGGGCGATCCGGGGCTGTTCGGGATCGTACGGGCGCTGGCCGGGCGCTTCGGGCCCGCCGCTCTCGACGTACGGCCCGCCGCCCCGTCCGTGGCCGTGGCGTTCGCCCGGATCGGGTTGCCGTGGGACGACGCGGTCGTCGTCAGCGCGCACGGACGCGACCTCCGTACGGCGGTCAACGTCTGCCGCGCGCACCCCAAGGTGGCCGTACTGACCGGTCCGGGCGCGGGTCCGGCCGAGTTGGGCGCCGCGCTCGCGGACAGCGGGCTCCCGCGCACGCTCGTCGTCGCGTCGGCGCTGGGCGACCCGGACGGCGAGCGGGTCGAGCGGCTGTCCCCCGCCGACGCGGCCGAGCGCGACTGGCCGCAGCCGCTCAGTGTGGTGCTGTGCCTGGACGAGGCGCGGGCGCACGCCCCGGTGCCGCGCACACTGGCCGGTCGCGCGCCGGGGCCCACGCGCTGGGCGCTGGGCGAGGAGGAGTTCGCGCACCGCGACTCGATGATCACCAAGTTCGAGGTGCGCGCGCTGGCGCTGGCGCGGCTCGGGCCGAGGACGGGCGATCTGGTGTGGGACGTCGGCGCGGGCTCGGGGTCGGTGGCCGTGGAGTGCGCGCGGTTCGGCGCGGCGGCGATCGCGGTGGAGAAGTCGTCCGACGGCGTCGAACGGATCCGCGCCAACGCGCTGGCGCACGGCGTGGACGTGCAGACCGTGCACGGCTCCGCGCCGGCGGCACTGTCCCGACTGCCCGATCCGGACGCCGTGTTCGTCGGCGGCGGGGGCCGCGAACTGCCCGCCGTGGTCACGGCTTGCGCGCGCCGGGCGCGTCGGACGGTCGTGGTTGCGGTGGCCGCGCTGGACAGGGTGCCGGCGGTGCGGGCAGCGCTGTCCGGGGCCGGGTTCGCCACCGGCGGCGTGCTGCTGCACTCCTCGCGGCTCGCCCCGCTGCCCGGCGACGTGACCCGGCTCTCGGGCACGAACCCCGTCTTCCTGCTGTGGGGCGACCGCCCCACCGATCCCCAACCTCTGCGAGGAGCGACCCAGTGATCGGCCTGATATCCGCCACGGCGGCGGGCACGGCGGCCCGCGACCGGCTGGCCACGGCCTGGCCCGGCCGCACCCGCGTCTACGACGGCCCGGTGCGCGAGACGGTGCAGCGCGCGTTCGCCGAGTGCGAGCAGTTGGTGTGCTTCCTGGCCACGGGGGCGGCGGTACGGCTGCTGGCGCCGCTGCTGGCCGACAAGGCGACGGACCCGGGGGTCGTGTGTGTGGACGAGGCGGGCCGGTACGCCGTGTCGCTGCTCGGGGGCCACGGCGGTGGCGCCAACTCCCTGGCGGCGGAGGTCGGTTCCGTCCTGGCGGCGACCCCGGTGATCACAACGGCGACGGATGCGACGGGTGTCCCTGGTCTCGACACCCTGGGCCTGCCGACCGAGGGCGCCCTCGCGGCGGTGACGCGGGCGATGCTGGACGGCGCCCCGGTGACGCTGCGAGCGGACACGGTGTGGCCACTGCCCCCGCTGCCGCCGAACGTGCGGCGGGGCGGACCTCTTGGCGGGGGCGGGGTGGCTGCTGCGCCGCTGGGCGGGGACGAGGGCGGCGCTGCTGGGCACGCGATATCCGGTACGCCGAAGGCCGTCGCGCCACACACGGCCTCCCCTGACCGCACGCGAGGTCCGGTGTCGGCAGCGCCCGGGAACGGTGGGCCTCGGGTGCTCGTCACCGATCGGGTCGTGGACCTCGGGCCGGTGGACGTCGTCCTACGGCCACCGTCCCTCGTCGTCGGGGTCGGCGCCAGCCGGGGCGTCGGGGTCGACGAGGTGTACGGACTCGTCCTGGACGCGCTGGGCGATGCCGGGCTCTCGCCGCTCAGCGTCGTGGAGTTGGCGACCGTCGACGCCAAGGCGGACGAGCCCGGCATCGTCGGGGCGGCCGACCGGCTCGGGGTGGCCGTCCGGACGTATCCGGCGGACGCGCTTGCCGCGATCGACGTGCCCAACCCGTCGGGCGCGCCGCTCGCGGCCGTCGGCACCCCGTCCGTCGCGGAGGCCGCCGCGCTGGCCGCCGGGCGGGGCGGTGAACTCCTCGTACCGAAGCGGAAGTCCAGCCCCGAGGGGCGGCCCGCGATGGCCACCTGCGCCGTTGTGCGACGGGCTCCGCGCGGGCGGCTGGCCGTCGTCGGGCTGGGGCCGGGGGCGCGGGACCTGCTGACGCCGCGCGCGGCTGCCGAGCTGCGGCGGGCGTCGGTGCTCGTCGGGCTCGACCAGTACGTCGACCAGATCAGGGACCTGCTGCGGCCCGGCACGCGGGTGATCGAGTCGGGGCTCGGGCACGAGGAGGAGCGGGCCCGTACGGCCGTGGCCGAGGCACGGGCGGGCCATGCCGTGGCTCTGATCGGCAGCGGCGACGCGGGCGTGTACGCGATGGCGTCGCCCGCGCTCGCCGAGGCGGCCGACGACATCGACGTCGTCGGCGTGCCGGGCGTCACCGCCGCCCTGGCCGCCGCCGCGATTCTCGGCGCGCCGCTCGGGCACGACCACGTCTCGATCAGCCTGTCCGACCTGCACACGCCGTGGGAGGTCATCGAACGCCGCGTCCGCGCGGCGGCCGAGGCGGACATCGTGGTGACGTTCTACAACCCGCGCAGCCGCGGCCGGGACTGGCAACTGCCCAAGGCCCTGGCGCTGTTGGCGGAGCACCGTACGGCGAAGACACCCGTCGGAGTCGTACGCAACGCGTCCCGCCCCGACGGCACCAGCCACCTCACCACCCTCGCCCGGCTCGACCCGGCGACGGTGGACATGATGACGGTGGTGACGGTGGGCAACACGGCCACGCGTGAGATCGCGGGCCGCATGGTGACGCCACGGGGCTACCGGTGGCAGTCGGAGGGGACCCGATGAGCCTCGACCGTGTCGTCCACCCCATCGAGGAGGAGTCGTTCCGCAGGCTGCGCGCCCGTGTCGACACCTCACACCTCGCACCGCTGACCCGCGCGGTCGTGGAGCGCGTCATCCACTCGGCGGCCGACCCGGCGTATCTGACCGATCTGGTCTGCGACGAGGCGACGTTGACCGTCGCGCACGGCGCGCTGCACGCGGGCGCGCCGGTCGTCGCCGACGTGGAGATGGTCGCCGCCGGGATCACCCGCCGCACGGCGGTGTGCCGTCTTAAGGAGGCCGTGTCGGGGCCGGGGCTCACCCGTTCCGCGCACGCGGTGCGCCTCGCGTACGAGCAGGTCGGGCCCGGCGCGATCTGGGTCGTCGGCTGCGCGCCCACCGCACTGGAGGAGTTGCTGCTCCTGGACGCCGCGCCCGCGCTGGTGATCGGGCTCCCGGTCGGTTTCGTCGGCGCCGTCGAGTCCAAGGCCGCACTGCGCGAGAGCGGCCTGCCCGCCGTGAGCAACATCTCGGAGAAGGGCGGCTCCGCCGTGGCCGCCGCCGCGCTCAACGCCCTTCTCTACCACCCGCAGAACCCGCCACCGCACCGCCTCTTCAAGGAGAACGCGTGACCACCCCTCGACCCGCACTGCTCATCGCCGGACACGGCACCAGGGACACCGGGGGCGCCGAGGCCTTCCGGGAGTTCGTACGGGAGCTGGGCCGGCGGCACCCCGAACTGCCCGTCGCCGGCGGCTTCATCGAGCTGTCGGCGCCGCCCATCGGTGAGGCCGTGGCCGAGCTGGCCGAACGGGGTGTCACGCGGTTCGCCGCCGTCCCGCTGATGCTGGTGTCCGCCGGGCACGCCAAGGGCGACATCCCGGCGGCGCTCAAACGCGAGCGGGAGCGGCATCCGGGGATCTCGTACACCTACGGCCGTCCCCTGGGCCCGCACCCCGCTCTGCTGACGGTCCTCGAACGGCGCCTGGACGAGGCGCTGGCGGGCCTGGCGGGGTTCGACGGCGACCGGTCCGAGGTGACCGTGCTGCTCGTGGGGCGCGGTTCGACCGATCCCGACGCCAACGCGGAGGTACTGAAGGCGGCGCGCCTTCTTTGGGAGGGTCGAGGTTACGCGGGCGTCGAGACCGCCTTCGTGTCGCTGGCGGCGCCGGACGTGCCGAGCGGGCTGGACCGCTGCGTACGGCTCGGGGCGCGCCGGATCGTGGTGCTGCCGTACTTCCTGTTCACCGGGATCCTGCCGGAGCGCGTGGTGCGTCAGACGCGGGAGTGGGCGGCGGCGCATCCGGAGACGGAGGTGGCCTCGGCCGATGTGGTGGGCCCCACCGAGGAGTTGCTGGACCTGGTCATGGAGCGCTACCACGAGGCGGTCCAGGGGGATCTGCGGATGAACTGCGACTCCTGCGTCTACCGCGTCGCGCTGCCCGGCTTCGAGGACAAGGTGGGGGCGCCGCAGCAGCCGCACTTCCACCCGGACGACGACGGTCACGACCACGGCGACCACGGCGACCACGGCGACCACGGGCATCACCACGGTCACGGTCACGGCAGTCATGCGCACGCGCACTGAGGCCCAACAGGCGGTACAGCACGACCTGCGCCATCACGGCGACGCCGAAGTCCGGGACGGCGGCGCGGACCTGACCGATCTCGCGGTCAACGTCCGCCCCGGCACACCACCTGACTGGCTGCGTGCGCGCATCGCCGCGTCGCTCACCGGCCTCGCGGCCTATCCGGACGGACGCGCGGCACGGGCCGCCGTCGCCGCGCGCCACGGACTGCCGGTGGAGCGGGTGCTGCTGACGGCGGGTGTCGCGGAGGCGTTCGTCCTGCTCGCCCGCGCCGTCGGGGCGCGCCGCCCCGTCGTGGTGCACCCGCAGTTCACGGAGCCGGAGGCGGCGCTGCTCGGCGCCGGGCACACGGTACGGCGCGTGCTGCTCGACCCTGGTGACGGCTTCCGGCTGGACCCTGCCGCCGCCGTCGCCGAGGACGCGGATCTGGTCGTGGTCGGCAATCCGACAAACCCGACGTCCGTACTGCACCCGGCGGCCGACCTCCTCCAACTGGCGCGTCCGGGGCGGACGCTGGTCGTGGACGAGGCGTTCATGGACGCGGTGCCCGGAGAGCCGGAGGCGCTGGCGGGGCGCCACGACGTGCCGGGGCTCGTGGTGCTGCGGAGCCTGACCAAGACGTGGGGGCTGGCGGGTCTGCGGATCGGCTATGTGCTGGCCGATCCGGCGACGATCGCGGCTCTCGCGTCCGCCCAGCCGCTCTGGCCGGTCTCGACGCCCGCGCTGGCCGCCGCCGAGGCGTGCATGACGCCGGCCGCGCTCGCGGAGGCCGAGTCGGCAGCGCGTCGTACGGCGGTCGATCGGGCCCATCTGCTCGCCGGACTGGCCCGGTTCGACGGTGTGCGCGCCGTGGAACCGGCCGCGGGACCCTTCGTCCTCCTACGGATGGAGTCGGCCGACGCCGTACGGGAGCGGCTGCGCGCGCTGGGCTTCGCGGCGCGCCGCGGCGATACGTTTCCGGGTCTCGGGCCGCGGTGGCTGCGGCTCGCGGTGCGGGACCGGGCGACGACGGACCGTTTCCTCCGGGCCCTCGACCAGGCCGTGTCGGCGGTCCGCGCCTGAGGACCGGGCGGGCGGTACGACGCGACGCGCCCTCCGCCCGCCCTCGCCCGTCACGGACAGGGCCCGGCGCGGCCCGTCAGCCCCGGTCGCGCGTCCGGACCAGCACCAGCGCGCCGCCGCCCACCGCGAGCAACAGCACGGCGCCGCTGGCCAGATACGGCGTCATGGAACTGCCGCCCGTCTCGGCGAGGCGCTCGGGCGCCGGTTCTGCGGCCGTCCGCGGCTCGACGCCCTCCTTCTCCGGTTCCGGCCGCTCCTCCCTCACCGGTGCGGCGGGCGCCTCGCAGGTGGCCTCGGCGAGCGTGACGGTGCCCTGGACGTCGGCGACGTTCAGCTTGAGCGGGTTCACCGCGACTTTCAGTTCGAGCGCGGTGGCGGCGGCCGTACGGGACGTGGTCCGCGTCCTGGACAGGTCGAGCGTCACCTCGCCGGCGCCCGGCACCTCGACACGGGTCGGCCCGCCCGCGGAGAGCGTGACCTTCTTACCGAGGACGGTGACGGCGCCGAGCAGGTTGGACTCGGCGACGGGCTTCCGGCCTGCCGCGCAGACCGCCTTGGAGGTGACTTCCTGGACCTCGATGAGCGAGAGCAGCGGCAGCCCCGGCACATGCACCTTGGCGCGGGCGATGTTGGCGTACCCCTCGGCCTTGCGTTCGTCGACGGTGGCCCGCGCGGTGGCGACGTCGGCGCGCAGCACGGTGAACGGCCGGCCCTGGTCGACCCCGTCGAGTTCGACGGTCAGCGCGGTGCGGTCGGCGTCGGCCGGGGCCCGCACCTCGTTGAGCGCCGCTCGCAGCGGCACGTTGACCGACTTGTCGAGCAGGGACACGTCGAGGCCGGTCCGCAGAACGACCGCGCCCGCCTTGCCCTTTCCGGAGGTCACACCGGTCGCACCGGTCCCTCCTGCTCCTCCGGTGGCCTGCGCCGGGGCGGCGAGCACGACGGGTCCGGCGACCAGCGCCACGGCGGCGGCCAGTGCGGCGGAACGGCGCGCGGGCATGCGGAAGACATTGCTGTTCAAGATGTGGAACCCCCACAGAGATGTGACGTCGCCGACCGGCCCGCACGGGGACACGTGCGCGGCGGCGACCGAGACACCGGAATCTTTACGCACTGAGAGTGAACTGACGGACACCTGAGGTGAGTTCACTCCAAAGTGAGGTTTCCGCCCCCAAGTTCGAATCCGCGGGTACGGGCGTTCCTTCCGGCCACCCGCACGGGGGACGTCGGAACGTCAGCCCACGACCCGCCCGTTCAGCACGATCCGCCGCGGCTCCGCCAACACCCCCACATCCGCCCTCGGGTCCTCGTCGTACACCACCAGGTCGGCCGGAGCGCCCTCTTCAAGGCCCGGACGGCCCAGCCAAGCCCTGGCCTTCCAAGCGGTCGCCGACAGCGCCTCCAGCGGCGGAATACCGGCCTTCACCAACTCCGCGACCTCGCCGGCCACCAGACCGTGCGCCAGGGAGCCGCCCGCGTCCGTGCCGACGAAGACCGGGATGCCCGCGTCGTACGCGTCGCGCACCGTGTCGTAACGGCGTTCGTGCAGTCGCCGCATATGGGCCGACCAGCGCGGGTACTTGGTCTCGCCGCCGGCGGCGAGAGCGGGGAAGGTGGCGATGTTGACCAGCGTCGGGACGATCGCCACGCCACGCTCCGCGAAGAGCGGGATCAGTTCGTCGGTGAGCCCGGTGGCGTGCTCGACGCAGTCGATCCCGGCCTCGACCAGATCACGCAGCGCCACGTCGGCGAAGCAGTGCGCCGTGACGCGTGCGCCGAGCCGGTGCGCTTCCGCGATCGCCGCCTCGACGTCGCCGCGCGGCCAGCACGCGGTCAGATCCCCCGCCTCGCGGTCGATCCAGTCGCCGACGAGCTTGACCCAGCCGTCGCCGCGCCGGGCCTCCCGGGCGACGCAGGCGACGAGGTCGCCCGGCTCGATCTCGTGGGCGAAGTTACGGATGTAGCGGCGGGTGCGCGCGATGTGCCGGCCGGCCCTGATGATCTTCGGCAGATCGTCACGGCCGTCGATCCAGCGGGTGTCGGACGGCGATCCCGCGTCACGCAGCAGCAGCGTGCCGGCCTCCCGGTCCGTGAGCGCCTGCTTCTCGCTCGTCGCATCGTCCACCGGGCCATGGGTGTCCAGACCGACATGGCAGTGGGCGTCGACCAGGCCGGGCATCGCCCAGCCGACCACCGTACGGACGTCACGCGCGCCGACGGGACGCTCATAGCTCGTTCGCCCGTCCACGACCCACAGCTCGTCCCTGACGTCGTCAGGGCCGACGAGCACCCGCCCCTTCACATGCAGCACCGCGTGATCCCTCATGGGCGGAACCTTACGAGGCGCTGAGTACCCTCGACGAGGGAGTGTCCGAACAGCGTTCGAGCAACGCGAACACCCCGCGACCCACCGACCCGAAGAGAGCACACCACCGTGACCCACCCGTTGCTGGACCTCGCCCCCCTCACCCCCGCCCACTTCGCGGCTGTCGAGCGACGGGTCGCGGCCCTGCTCGACACCGAGCAGGACGTGGTGATCACGCAGGGCGAGGCACTGCTTCCTCTGGAGGGCTGCGTGCGCGGCGGTGCCCGCGCCGGTTCGACCGCGCTGAACGTCGTGACCGGCCCCTACGGCCAGACCTTCGGCGACTGGCTGCGCGACTGCGGCGCGACGGTCGTGGACCTGGAGGTCCCCTTCCACGGCGCGGCCACCGCGGAGCAGGTCGAGCGGGCGCTGGCGGAGCACCCCGAGATCGACTTCGTGTCGCTCGTCCACGCGGAGGCGGCCACCGGCAACACCAACCCCGTGGCCGAGATCGGTGAGGCCGTCCGCGCCCACGGGGCCCTGTTCATGCTGGACGCCGTCGCCTCGGTGGCCGCCGAGCCGCTGCTGCCCGACGCCTGGGGCGTCGATCTGTGCGTGATCGGCGCGCAGAAGGCCATGGGCGGGCCCGCCGGGGTGTCGGCCGTGTCGGTGAGCACCCGCGCGTGGGAGCGGCTGGCCGCGAATCCGGGGGCGCCGCGCCGCTCGTACCTCTCGCTCCTGGACTGGAAGGAGCGCTGGATCGACACCGGCCGCACCGCCCTGCCGCACGCACCCGCCCAGCTGGAGATGCTGGCCCTGGAGGCCTGCCTGGAGCGCATCGAGTCGGAGGGGCTGACCACCCGAATGGCGGCACACGCGTCGGCAGCCGCGGCCACCCGCGCGGGCGCGCTCGCGCTCGGCGGCGGTCTTGAGCCGTACGTGTACTCCGCGCGGGACGCGGCGCCGGTGGCCACCACGCTGCGTACCCCCGCAGGGGTGGACGCCGCCGGGCTGGTCGCCGAGGCTCTGGCCGTCGATCCCTCGCTGCCGCTGATCGCCGGGGGCGGGGCACTGGCCAAGGAGATGGTCCGGGTCAACCACTACGGCTCCGACGCCACCCCCGGGGTGGTGCGGTCCTCGCTGGCCGCACTGGGCGGGGCGCTCGCCGGCACGGGTGCGCGGGTGAATCTCGCGGCGGCCGAGAAGGCAGTATCCGACAACTGGCCCGACAACGCATCTTGAATACAAAGGAAGCGTTAATTCGAGAATACGGTTGCGCATTCCATCGCGCGCAGCTCCCCGTTATCGTCTGCCCGCTTTTCCTGATCCTAAACACCAAGGTTTCAACAACGTCTACGACGTAATTCCGGTGCAGGTCGAGAGCGTTACACATATGTGACCGAGTACACAAGCGTGCCCGTCTTGCCCCAAATCTTACGGTCAAACCATCCCAGACCGCCACTCCGTCGCGCTGCGTGCGCGCCCGCGCGATAACACAGATCAGGTTGGTGCCCAACCCCTGCCGACGATGCGATTTCTGAATTAGCTCGGTAAATTCAATAGACATGACTGCCGCCCAAGCAGACCTTGCAGGTGTCCGAAGCGAATTCGCGCGATCCATCAGGATCGACGCCCCACGAGTGGAGGACGGAGCCGCGATCTGGCGCATCGCCCGCGATTCCGAGGTACTGGACCTGAACTCCTCGTACAGCTATCTGCTGTGGTGTCGTGACTTCGCCGCGACCTCCGTCGTGGCCCGCGACACCGCCTCAGTCACCGCGCCCGGCGCCGCCGGGGCCGCCCGGACCGATGGATCCCCCGACGGATCCCTCGACGGAGCTGCCATCGGCTTCGTCACGGGTTACATCAGGCCCGAGCGCCCCGAGGTCCTGGTCGTCTGGCAGGTGGCCGTCGACAGTGCCCACCGGGGCAAGGGCCTCGCGGGCACCCTGCTGGACGCACTCACCCGGCGGGTCGTCGAGGAGCAGGGGATCACCTCTGTCGAGACGACGGTCACGCCCGACAACACCGCGTCGGACCGTCTGTTCCACGCCTACTCCGAGCGTCATGGCGCGACCCTGGAGCGCGAAGTGCTCTTCGACGGGGACCTCTTCCCCGACGGGGGCCACCAGCCCGAGGTGCTGTACCGGATCGGCCCTCTCACGACCTGAGCGGCCCGTTCCTCCCCGATCCGCACTCCTCTTCTCCCCCACCCTTCAGGAGACCCCCATGACCATCACCCCGCCCGCACTGAGTGTCTTCGAAACCCTTGAGTCCGAGGTGCGCAGCTACTGCCGCGGCTGGCCCGCCGTGTTCGACCGCGCGCAGGGGAGCCGGATCACCGACGAGGACGGCCACAGCTACCTCGACTTCTTCGCCGGCGCCGGGTCTCTCAACTACGGGCACAACAACCCCGTACTGAAACGCGCCCTGATCGACTACATCGAGCGCGACGGCATCACCCACGGCCTGGACATGGCGACCACCGCCAAGCGCGCGTTCCTGGAGTCGTTCCAGAACGTGGTGCTGCGCCCCCGTGACCTGCCGTACAAGGTGATGTTCCCCGGCCCCACGGGCACCAACGCCGTCGAGTCGGCCCTCAAGCTGGCCCGCAAGGTGAAGAACCGCGAGGCGATCGTGTCCTTCACGAACGCCTTCCACGGCATGTCGCTGGGCTCGCTCGCCGTCACCGGCAACGCCTTCAAGCGGGCCGGAGCCGGCATCCCGCTGGTCCACGGCACCCCGATGCCGTTCGACAACTACTTCGACGGCCAGATCCCGGACTTCCTGTGGTTCGAGCGGCTGCTCGAAGACCAGGGTTCCGGCCTCAACAAGCCCGCCGCCGTCATCGTCGAGACGGTGCAGGGCGAGGGCGGCATCAACGTCGCCCGCCCCGAGTGGCTGCGCGCGCTCGCCGACCTGTGCGAGCGGCAGGACATGCTTCTGATCGTCGACGACATCCAGATGGGCTGCGGGCGCACCGGCGGGTTCTTCTCCTTCGAGGAAGCCGGCATCACCCCCGACATCGTCACGCTGTCGAAGTCCATCAGCGGTTACGGCCTGCCGATGGCGCTGACGCTGTTCAAGCCGGAGCTGGACATCTGGGAGCCCGGCGAGCACAACGGCACGTTCCGCGGCAACAACCCGGCGTTCGTGACGGCCGCCGCCGCGCTGAACACGTACTGGGCCGACGGCCAGATGGAGAAGCAGACCCTGGCGCGCGGCGAGCAGGTCGAGCGCGCGCTGCTGGCCATCGTCGACGAGTGCGAGCCGGACAGCGTGAGCTTCCGGGGCCGTGGCCTGGTCTGGGGCATGGAGTTCCAGGACAAGCCGCGTGCGAGCGCGATCTGCCGTCGCGCCTTCGAGCTGGGGCTCCTGCTGGAGACCTCCGGCCCGGAGAGCGAGGTCGTGAAGCTGCTCCCCGCGCTGACCGTCACCCCCGAGGAGCTGGACGAGGGTCTGCGGACCCTGGCCCGCGCCGTACGCGAGACCGCCTGATCCTTCCATCCACCTCCGAGGGCCGGGTCTGACCCGGCCCTCGCGGGGGCACCCGTACCGGACACCACCACAGCACAGAAGGGCCGTCACCGTGATCGTCCGATCGTTCAGGGACATCGAGAACACCGACCGCCACGTGAGATCCGCGTCGGGCACCTGGGAGAGCAAGCGCATCGTGCTCGCCAAGGAGAACGTCGGCTTCTCCTTGCACGAGACCGTGCTCTACGCGGGCACCGAGACGTCGATGTGGTACGCGAACCACATCGAGGCGGTGCTGTGCGTGGAGGGCGAGGCCGAACTCTCCAACGACGACACCGGCGAGACCCACTGGATCGAGCCCGGCACGATGTATCTGCTCAACGGCCACGAGAAGCACACACTCCGGCCGAAAACCGACTTCCGATGTGTCTGCGTCTTCAACCCGCCGGTGACAGGGCGGGAGGACCATGACGAGAACGGCGTCTACCCGCTGCTGACCGAGGAGGCTTGATCCCATGACCGCCACCGCACCCGCACGCACCGACCTGTATCCGACCCGTGGCGTGGGCGAGGTGACCACCCCGCGCCAGGACCCCGTCGTCTGGTCGCCGCCCGGCGCCCCCGGTCCGGTCTCCCCAGCCGATCTCCAGGGGCTGGAGCGGGACGGGTTCCTCACGGTCGACCAGCTGATCAGCCCCGACGAGGTGTCGCTCTACCGCACCGAACTGGACAGGCTGATCACCGACCCGGCGATCCGGGCCGACGAGCGCTCGATCATCGAGCCCAAGTCCCAGGACGTACGGTCGGTGTTCGAGGTCCACAAGATCAGCGAGGTCTTCGCGGGTCTGGTGCGCGACGAGCGTGTGGTGGGGCGGGCGCGGCAGATCCTCGGCTCGGACGTGTACGTCCACCAGTCCCGTATCAACGTGAAGCCGGGCTTCGGCGCCTCGGGCTTCTACTGGCACTCGGACTTCGAGACCTGGCACGCGGAGGACGGTCTGCCGAACATGCGGACCATCTCGGTGTCGATCGCGCTGACCGAGAACTACGACACCAACGGCGGCCTGATGATCATGCCCGGGTCGCACAAGACCTTCCTGGGCTGCGCGGGCGAGACGCCGAAGGACAACTACAAGCAGTCGCTGAAGATGCAGGACGCCGGAACGCCGTCGGACGAGGCGCTGACGGGCTTCGCCGAGCAGCACGGCATCAAGCTGTTCACCGGCAAGGCCGGTGCGGCGACGTGGTTCGACTGCAACTGCATGCACGGCTCGGGTGACAACATCACCCCGTTCCCGCGCAGCAACGTCTTCATCGTGTTCAACAGCGTGGAGAACGCGGCGGTCGAGCCGTTCGCGGCGCCCGCTCCACGCCCGTCGTTCATCGGCTCCAGGGACTTCACGCCGGTCCGCTGAGGCTGCTGTACGGGAAGCGGGGCCGGTCGTCATGACCGGCCCCGCGCCCGTGCGCCGCGACGTGCCCCGTACTCGTGGCCCCGCTCTCAGCCGGCGAGGACGTCCAGCGCGCGGTCCACGTCCGCCGTGGAGTTGTACAGATGGAAGGCGGCGCGCAGATTCCCCGCGCGGACCGCGACCTTGACACCCGCCGCGACGAGCCGGGGCCCCAGGTCGCCGAGGCCCGGAACGGCCACGACGGTGGATCCCGCGGCGGCGACCGGCCGGTGCCCGAGGGCGACCAGGCCCGCCCGGAAGCGGTCGGCGAGCGCGGTGACATGGGTGTGGATCCGTTCGACGCCGATCTCCTCCAGCAGGGCCAGGGACTGTTCGGCGCCGTGGTAGGCCAGGAAGGCCGTCGGCTCGTCGAACCGCCGTGCCGAGTGGGCGAGTTGTTCGACGGGGCCGTACGTGCTCTGCCAGATGTCCTCGCCCGAGACCCATCCCGCGTGGATGGGTATCAGGCTCTCCTGCGCCTCCTCGGTGACGGTCAGGAACGAGGTGCCGCGCGGGCTCACCAGGAACTTGTAGCCGCCGGTGACGGTGTAGTCGTACGCCCCCGCGTCGACGGGCAGCCAGCCCGCCGCCTGCGTGAGGTCGAGCAGCGTACGGGCGCCGTGCGCCGCGGCGGCGGCCCGTACCGCCGGCAGGTCGGCCATCCGGCCGTCGCCGGACTGGACGGCGGAGACGGCCACCAGGGCGGTCCCCGGCCGTATCTCGTCCGCCAGCGACTCCAGCGGCACATAGCGCGGTTTGAGATCGCGGCGTACGACGAAGGGGTTGACGAGGGAGCTGAACTCGCCCTCGGCCATGAGGACTTCACCGCCCGGCGGCAACGAGGCGGCGATCAGACCGGCGTGCACCGCCACGGCGTTGCCGACGGCGACGCGTTCGGCGGGCATCCCCACGAGGCGGGCGAACGAGGCGCGGGCGGCGTCCACCGAATCGAAACTGCCCGCGCCGTCCCGCTGCCCCGTGCCGTTCTCGGCGGCCAGCGCCCGCACCGCTTCGACGGCCCGGCGTGGCAGCAGACCGCAGGTCGAGGTGTTCAGATACGTCGTCTCAGGCACGAACTCGGCGCCACCCAATGTGTCCATGCCTTCACCCTGGGGCCGGTATCTCCCCTAGTCAATTGCGCATTTTCCAGGGGAACACCCAAGAGATCCTTATGAATGGGTGTGGGCCTGCGGAATCTCGCAGGCTCCGTCCGCGTCGCAGGCGCCGGCCTCTCCGTCCCCTCCGACGGGCGTGATCGCGCGCCCCTGCCACGCCTGCTCCAGCGCCTGGGTGAAGACCTCGGCGGGCTGGCCGCCCGAGACGCCGTAACGGCGGTCGAGGACGAAGAAGGGCACACCGGTCGCGCCGAGTTCCGCCGCCTCGCGCTCGTCGGCCCGTACGTCGTCGGCGTACGCGCCCTCGTCCGCGAGAACCTCCCGCGCCTCGGCCTCGTCCAGACCCGCCTCCACCGCGAGATCGACCAGCGTCCGCGTGTCGTACACCGAGCGCTCCTCGGCGAAGTTCACCCGGTAGACGATGCTCAGCAGCTCGCCCTGACGGCCACGGGCCTTGGCCAGATGCAGCAGCCGGTGGATGTCGAAGGAGTTGCCGTGGTCCCGGGCCCCGACGAGATACCCCAGCCCTTCGGAGCGCGCGTGCGAGGCGACCCGCTCCTCCATGGCGAGGGCCTCCTGCCGCGACCGGCCGAGCTTGGCGGCGAGCATGTCGATCACCGGACCGACCTCGCCCTTGGCATGTCCGGGGTCAAGCTCGAAGGACCGGTGCACCACCTCGACATCGGTCCGGTGCGCGAAGGATTCCAGCCCCTTCTCGAACCGGGCCTTGCCGATGTAGCACCAGGGACAGGCGATGTCGCTCCAGATCTCCACACGCATATGTCTGCTTCTCTCCAGGCCGGACCGGGTGCGGAGCCCGCCTCCGCTACTCCCGCAACCCCTCGGGCGCGCTCCCCATTCCCCGGCCGCCCACTCCGCCTCACTGCGCCCCCGCCGAGACCCGGCGCACCACGCTGAGCAGGTACTCCCCGAGGGGAACTTCCTGGCCTCCACAAGAGACCAGAGGCAGGCAAGGTCTGCTCCCCTGTATCGACCCGCCCTCTTCTCTTGTGCTTATCCGTGGCAGGGGTGAGGCTCGTGCACGTCCGTGCAACCGACTCGATAGAGGAGTGACCAATCGCCCTAGCTAACGGCAAGGGTCGCCTCCCGTCGGCCCGACTTCGTGGCGGCGCTTGGTGCCGGGGGTTGGCGTCCCTGATTGAGGGCATGTTCCATGGCTTGCTAGCCTTCGGCCATGTTGCGCTTGGATCAGGCGTCGCGCGCCCGCGTCGTAGTGGCGGGGATGGGCGATGCCGGACTTTTGGCCGCCATCAACCTGGCCCGGCATCGACGCCTCGTCGACGTGGTGGGTGTCTCCAGCAAGCCGGGCCTGATCAGTGGACAGAGTCTGGGGTGGCGACTGGCCCGGCCCGAAGAGTGGGTGACTCGGTTCAACATCTCCTACGACCGCTTTCGGGTCCTGGACCGCGCGCGCTTGGTGCATGGCTCGCTGACCGGCCTTGATACGGACGCTCGTACGGTCACGGTGAGGTCGGCTGACGGCACTACGACACGCGAACCGTACGACGCGCTTGTGCTCGCCACAGGCGTGAGTAATGGGTTCTGGCGTCAGCCCGAGCTGCAGGACCAGAGTGAGATCGACAAGGGGCTGCGCGACATGCACGCCCGGTTCGCCGCCGCTGATTCCATCGCTGTCGTCGGTGGCGGGGCGACAGCGGTGGGCAGCGCCGCGCAGCTCGCCGAGGCGTTTCCCGACGCACGGATCGACCTGTATTTCCCCGGAGATCGTGCCCTCACCAGCCATCATCCCGACGTCTGGAACGCGGTGAGGGCGCGGCTCGAACGGCTCCGCGTTCATCTGTACCCAGGTCACCGTGCAGAGCTGCCGACCGATCTGTCACCGGCGGCGGGGCCCGTTACCTTCGTCACCGGCCAGCCCCCCGCCGAGGCAGGACTCGTGCTCTGGGCAGTCGGCCTGGCCCGCCCGAACACCGCATGGCTGCCCGAGGACCTGCTCGACCCGCACGGATACGTCCGCGTGGGCACAGACCTGCGAACGCCCGATCACGACCGCATCTGGGCCGTGGGCGACGTAGCAGCCAGCGATTCCCTGCGTGGTTCGGCCCGCAACGGAGGCCCCGCATTGGTCGCGCGCAACGTCGTGGCCGCACTGCGTGGAAAACCCGGCCGTGACTTGCAGATCCGGGGGCAGGCACAAGGGGCCGTTCTCGGGCCCCTGCAGGACGGTCTTGAGATCTTCTCCTACGCCGGCCGCCGCGTCCGCATACCTCGTCGACCCTATTTCGCCTTGGAGCGTTATCTGGAGGGCCCGTTCGTTTACGGCGGGATTCGCCCGGCTTCTTCGCAGGTAGCGGACTCCATGAAACAGGTTCTCTGACCTGACGGTCGGTGGGGTCTGCGCTCTCATGGTGGGTTTGCGCGGGCTCTGTGAAGTGCGCTTTTACTGAGCTTGAACTCATGATTGGTGTTGAGGTGAGGGACAGACCCCCTGCCGGTCGAGGGCCCCGCGCTCGGCGGAGTGCTGTCCCACTACTCGATGATCCATACCCCACCTGGAGAATTACCCGCGCTGCTCGCCGAGCAGGTGCGTGTCCTGGCACCAGGGAGCCTGCTCCTGGTGTCCTTCGGAACCGAGGGACCCGAGCCGGTCCGCTTCGACCACAAGGTGACGCCCGCCTATAGCTGGCCGGCGGAGCAGTTTGCCGAGTTGCTGGCCGGGGTCGGCCTCGTCACATTTGCTCGGTTGCTCCACGACCCGGCGCCCGAGCGGGGCTTCCTCGACAACCATTTCCTGGCCCGCCGCCCGTAGAGCGTGGTTCGTGGCCTGGGTCGGGGTGCTGTATTGATCCGTAACTCAAAGGGTTCTATTCGAGGGTGTAGCGGACATGTGGGCCGCCGAAGTAGCCGCGGACGATGTGCGGCTGGCCCTGACGGCGGTGGAAGAAACGGCGGGTCTCGACGGCGAGTTGGGCCTGGTCGCGGGCCCGGCTGTGCATCGGAAGGCTGCGCTTGAGGTCGGCGTTGACCAGCTCGTCGGTGTTGAGCTCGGGCGAGTAAGGGCTTGCAGGGAATCAAGGTGCTGCTTCCCGTCCTGAGGCTCGTTGGTGTGGTATGCGCATTCCGGATGAGACCCGTGCCCAACTCGCTGTGAAGTTCGCGGTGTTACTCCCGCATTTGGAGAAGCGGCAGCGACGGTGTCGGCGTACGGACTTACTGATCGTTTCAGAATGTGAACGGGGGCTCGTCAGGTAGCGTCAGTCATCGAGCCGGTTCAGGACCTGGGTGAAATAGGGCGGGGGGACGGACTGACGATCGTTCACCTGATCTCCCGAAGGCGCGGTGCGTTGCGGAACGTGCTCACATCTTCGAGCGCCCGCAGGGGTGGCGTTATGGCGCGCCCTGGCGAAGGGTAGGTAGCGAATTAGTCTGATCTACCTACCAATTCGCGCGGTAGGCAAGCCGACGAGCCTTTGTCCGCCTCACTGCGCCCCCGCCGACACCCGGCGCACCACGCTGAGCAGGTACTCCTTGCGGTGGAGCGGGTCGTGGTCCGTGCGGGAGCGGGTCGGTGGAGTGTCCTGGACCGGCTGGTGGTGGGCGAACGATGCCTCCAGGACGCCCTCGCCGCTCGTGAGCGTCGGGAGCTGTTGTTCGAGCGCGTGGACCTGGGCCGCCGGGATCTCGCCCTCCACGACGTACGAGGTCCCTTGCACCGACGGCGTGTGCGGCACCGCGCGCCGCCGGGCCAGGGCGGGCAGGACGGTGCCGAAGGTGTCGGCCGGGACTTCGAGTCGGAAGTGGTGCATCGGTTCGCACACGATCGTGCCGGCGTCCTTCAGCGCCGCCATCAGCACCAGCGGGGTCAGCAGGCGGAAGTCGCCGCCCGTGCTGGACATGCTCTTGTCGAACGTGCCGTGGGCGTGGCTCTGGCGGGGCGCGTAGCCGGTGCGGGTCAGTACGACGACGCAGTCGGGGACCGACCATCCGTACAGCCCTTCCCGCAGGGTGGCGCGCACGGTGTCCTCGATGGCTTTCATGAACGCGTACGGCATGGAGCCGAGTTCGACCTCCAGCCGGAATTCCACGCCGCTTCCGGGCGGGGCGGGTTCGACCCGAAGTCCGACCGTCGCGAGGAAGGGATTGGGTTCCTTTCCCATGACTTCCGCGGCATTTCCCGTACCGGCGACCCTTTCGATACAGATCGTCGTCGTCTCCCGGAAGGTGACATCGACGCCGTATTCGTCGGTGAGTGTCGCCTGAATGACCTCCTTCTGGACCTCTCCGTAGAGCGACACGGAAATCTCCTGCCGAATCTCGTCCTGCCGCAGATTGATCAGCGGGTCCTGCTCGGCGAGTTGGGTCAGCGCCGCGTGCAGCGCGCCCTTGTCGGCCCCGTCACCGGGAACGACCACCGTCTCCAGCGTCGGCGGGGAGAAGTGGTGCCGGACGGCGGTGGCCGCCGACGGGTCGCCGAGCACGTCGCCGATCCGGATGTCACCGAGCCCCCAGAGTTTGCCGATCCGGCCCGCGCCGACGGACGCGCGGCGCACCGACGAGCCGTCGTCGAAGACGCTGATCGCGGTGACCTTGCCCTCGGCGTCGTCGCCGATCGGCAGCCGGTCGCGCACCCGCAGCTCACCGGAGAACATCCGGACGTACGCGATCTTCTCGCCCGCCGCGCCGCGCTCGACCTTGAAGACGCTGCCCGAGACGGGTCCCCGCTCGTCGCCCGCCGTGGCGGGCAGCAGCTCCCTGATGGCGCGGGTGAGCGTGGCCACGCCCGCGCCGGACATGGCGGAGCCGAAGAACACCGGGTGGGTGACGGCGCGCCCGGTCTGCACGGCCAGTTCGCGGCGGAGCCGGTCGTACGTGAGGCGGGCCGGGTCGTCGACGTACGCGGCCAGGAAGGCGTCGTCGTGTTCGGCCAGCCGCTCGGCCAGCGGGCCGGTCGGGGAGAAGGCCGGGTCCGTGCCCTCGTACGGGGTGAAGCCGGCGTCACGCGTGCCGAGTCGGTGTACCGATCCCATCGGGAGGATCGCGGGCGTCAGCTTCTCGGCCAGGTCGCGCAGGAGGCCGTCGTGGCGGGCGCCAACACGGTCGATCTTGTTCACGAAGACAAGCGTGGGGATGCGCAGCCGTCGCAGCGTCCGCATCAGGACACGCGTCTGCGCCTGGACACCTTCGACGGCCGAGACGACCAGGACGGCGCCGTCGAGAACGCTCAGCACCCTCTCCACCTCGGCGATGAAATCCGGGTGTCCTGGTGTGTCGATGAGATTGACGGTGACGTCGTCGATGGCGAACGACACGACGGCGGACTTGATGGTGATGCCGCGTTGGCGTTCCAGGGCCAGCGAGTCGGTCTGGGTGTTTCCGTCGTCGACGCGTCCGATCTCGTCGATGACTCCGGCGGCGTGCAGCAGCCGCTCGGTGAGGCTGGTCTTACCGGCGTCTACGTGCGCCAGAATTCCGAGGTTGAGCGTACGTGTACTCACTGAGCGTCATGTCCCTTGAATAGGCAGGAATTCCCTTCTGCTGGATGGACATCGACGCTCGGCGCATGACGGCTCCTCGACTGTTCGGCGGGCCGGCCGCTCGGCCGACGTCGGGGAGTACAGCAAACCCCGGCCCGACCGGCAAGCTGTTTACCGGGCGGGTCGGGGTTCGGATGTGTCGTGTTGACGTGTTGACGCGTTCTTACGAGGCCGTCGCCGGCTCCGCGCGGCCGTCGACCCGGCGCGGCAGCCCCGCCGGGTTGTCGTCGCGCAGCTCCGGCGGGAGCAGCGCGGCGGGTGTGGACTGGTAGGTGACGGGGCGCAGCCAGCGCTCGATCGCGGTGGCGCCGACGGAGGTCGACGTGGAGGTGGACGCCGGGTACGGGCCGCCGTGCTGCTGCGCGGGGGCGACGGCGACGCCGGTGGGCCAGCCGTTGACGAGGACGCGGCCCGCGAGCGGCGTCAGGTCGGCGAGCAGCCGCGCGGCGCCGGAGTCCGCGTCCTCGGCCTCGCCGTCGGCGAGGTGGAGCGTGGCGGTGAGGTTGCCGGGAAGGCGGGCCAGGACGGCGCCGATCTCGGCGTCGGAGCCGTAGCGGGCGACGACCGTCACGGGGCCGAAGCACTCCTCCAGGAGCAGATCGTGCGGTCCGTCGGCGGCGAGATGCGTCGCCGGAACGGTCAGAAAGCCCGCGCTGACGGTGTGGTCGCCGCCGGCGCCGGGCGTGATCGGGGCGGCCACGCCGGGGAGTTCGGCCCGCTCGCGTACGCCGGCGACGAACGCGTCCCGCATCCGGTGGTCGAGCATCACGCCCGGCTCGGTCTGGCTGACGGCCGTCGTCAGCGACTTGAGCAGACTGTCGCCCACGTCACCCTCCGGGACGAGCACGAAGCCGGGCTTGGTGCAGAACTGTCCCTCGCCGAGAGTCATCGAGCCGGCCAGACCGGCGCCGAGCTGCTCGGCACGCTCGGCGGCTGCGGCCTCAGTGATCACGACGGGGTTGAGCGAGCCGAGTTCCCCGTGGAAGGGGATCGGGGTCGGGCGGGCCGCCGCCGCGTCGAAGAGGGCGCGTCCGCCGCGTACGGAACCGGTGAACCCCGCCCCGGCGACCAGCGGGTGCTTCACCAGCTCCACACCGGCCTCGAAGCCGTGCACCAGGACCACGACGTCCTCGGGCAGTCCGACCCGCTCCGCCGCCCTGCGCAGCGTGGCGGCGCAGATCTCGGAGGTGGCGGGGTGGTCGGGGTGCACCTTGACGACCACGGGGCAGCCGGCGGCGAGCGCGCTCGCCGTGTCGCCGCCGGGGACGGAGAAGGCGAAGGGGAAGTTGCTCGCCGAGTAGACGGCGACGACCCCGAGCGGCACCTTCCAGCGCCGCAGGTCGGGCCAGGGCGGCGTCCGGTCGCCGTCGGCGTGGTCGATGCGTACGTCGAGGAACGACCCCTCGTCGACGACGTCGGCGAATGCCCTCAACTGGGCGGTCGTACGCGCGAGTTCGCCGGTGAGCCGGACCGGCCCCAGCGCGGTCTCGGCGTCCGCCGCCTCGATGACGTACGCCCCCGATTCGTCGAGGAGGTCCGCCGCCGTACGCAGAAGCGCCGCACGCGCGGTACGGTCTGCGAGCGCGGGCCGGGTCGCGTGCGCGCGGCGTACCTCGCGGTCGACCTCCTCGGCCGTCGCCTCGACCGCGACCTGCTCACGTGGCTTCCCGGTTCGGGGGTCGACACTCCAGACTGGTGCTGCTGCCACCGTGGCTTCCTTCCCACTTCCTGTGCCGTCCGCTGTCATCACCGAGGGGCTGTTCGGTATTCTGAACAAAGTTCCTGGTGATGAATCCAGGGGAACTCTATTTCTGTGCGTTCTGTGTGGTCAAGAGTGGTCAAGTTAGGGGCGAGGGACGATGTCGGCTGCGGAAACCGGTGGTGCACAGGTCAAGTCCGCTGTGCGGACGGTGGAATTGCTGGAGTACTTCGCCGGACGCCCCGGTATGCACTCGCTCGCCGTGGTGCAGGAGGCGGTCGGCTACCCCAAGTCCAGTCTCTACATGCTGCTGCGCACCCTGGTGGAGCTGGGCTGGGTGGAGACCGACGCGACGGGCACGCGGTACGGCATCGGCGTACGGGCGCTGCTCGTCGGCACGTCGTACATCGACGGTGACGAGGTGGTGGCCGCCGCCCGCCCCACCCTGGACCGGCTCTCCGACGACACGACGGAGACCATCCACCTGGCGCGGCTCGACGGCACGAACGTCGTCTATCTGGCCACCCGCCAGTCGCAGCACTATCTGCGTCCCTTCACCCGCGTCGGCCGCCGGCTGCCCGCGCACTCCACCTCGCTCGGCAAGGCGCTGCTCGCGACGCACAGCGACGAGCAGGTGCGCAAGATGCTGCCCGAGACGCTGTCGCCGCTGACGGAGAACACGATCACCGACCGTGAGCAGCTGATCGAGGAACTGAACACGATCCGTGAGCAGGGGTACGCCGTGGACCGTGAGGAGAACACCCTCGGGCTGCGCTGCTTCGGTATCGCGATCCCGTACCGGACCCCGGCGCGGGACGCCATCAGCTGCTCGGTGCCGGTGGCCCGGCTGACCCCGGCGCACGAACAGATGATCAAGGACGCGCTGTTCGACGCGCGTGACCGGCTGACGCTGGCCACGCGCCGGCTCTGACGTCCCCGCCGACTCCGACCTCCCCCGCGCGGTCCGGTCTCCCCCGCGCGGCGGAGGAAGATCGTCAGGGCGCATGAGGCGCGGCTGGCGCCCGGCCGTGAGTGTGGATGGCATGACCTTGCCATCGGCCGCCACAGCCGGCACCGCGCCTCTCCCCGGACGAGGGGTACGGGTGCTGCGCACCGTCGCGATCGCCTCCTGCCTCCCGTACATCACGCTCAAGATCCTCTGGATCGCCGGGGACAGGACCGGTATCCCCGACGGCAGCACGCTGCTGGAGCACCGGACCAGGATGGCCGTCGTCAACGGTGCGTCCGTCGTCCTCGACGCCACCGTGGTGGTCCTCGCGCTGCTGCTGACACAGCCCTGGGGGCGACGCGTCCCGGCCTGGCTGCTCACCCTGCCCATGTGGGTCGCGACGGGGCTGCTCGCGCCGATCATGACCGGTTATCCGCTCCAGCTGGCGGCCTCGATGCTCGACGGCTCCCGCCCCGCGCCGTCGAACTCGGAGCCGTTCCTCGACCCGTGGGTGTTCGGCGTCGTCTACTCCGGCTTCATCCTCCAGGGCCTCACCCTGGGCACGCTCTTCGTGCTGTACGCGCGGCGCCGCTGGGGCCATCTGTGGCGGGGCCGCGTCGGGGACGTGCCGACGACGACGTCCGTACGTGCGACCGCCGCGGCCGGTTCGCTGCCGGCGCTGCTGCCCGCCGCCATGCATCTGCTCTGGGCGACGGGGGCGACGACCGGGCTGAGCGCCGACCGGGTCGACAGCCGGTCGACCGACTTCTACCTCGTGGAGGGCGTCAACGCGCTGTTCGCCGTCGTCGCGGTGGTGGGCACGCTGCTGCTCGCCTTCGGCTTCCGTGCGGGCGCCGGCCTGTCGACGAGAGCCCCGCTCGCCGCCGCGTGGGTGGGGTCGGGCACGCTCGGCTGCTGGGGCGGCTTCCTCCTGCTCGTCACGGCGCTGCCCAGCGATCCGGACCAGCGGGCCGCCGCCCTGATGGTGCTGACCTACGCTGTGTCGATGCTCGCCGGGTTCCTGCTGTTCAGCAGCGTCGTCCTCGTACTGCGGCGCCGCGCCGTATGAAAGCCCTGCTCCGGCGGCCGGCTGCGGCTGTCCTCCGCCCGCTCGTCGGCGGCCGGGCCCGGCTGCGCTGGACGCATCTGATCCTCGGCGGCGCGCTGTTGATGCCGTACTGGCTGCTCGGCACAGTGATCGTCGGCCCGCTCATCGGCACCGGCACCATGTTCGCCAGCTCCCTGACGCTCCAGTTCGGCGCGTACGCGGTCGCTCTGCCGCTCGCCGCGGCGAGCGCGCTGTTCCCGCTCGTACGGCCGCTCTCGGTGGCGGCGGCGCGGGCGCTGTGCGCGATCCCGGAGGGCTCCCTGGCCGACGGGCCCGCCCGCTCGCGTGCGGCCCGTGTGCGTACGACCGGCTGGTTCACCCTGCATGTCGGGCTCGGCGGGATCATCAGCGGCATGTCGCTGGCGGTGCCGCCGTTCGCGGTGGCGCTGATGGTGCTGCCGCTGTCGCCCGCGATGCGGGAGTCCTGGCTCGGGATGCCCCGTGTCTTCGCCCAGGGCTGGACCATGGCTCTGTCGCCGCTCGCCGGGGTCCTGTCGCTCGTCGCCCTGGCGGCGTGCGCGGCGGCGGCGAGCGGGCTGCTGGCGCGTCTGGCCCCCGTGCTGCTCGGGCCGACGCCGTCCGACCGGCTGGCCGCCGCCGAACGCCGCGCGGCGGATCTCGCCGCGCGCAACAGGCTCGCCCGCGAGCTGCACGACTCGGTCGGCCACGCGCTGAGCGCCGTGACCCTCCAGGCGGGCGCGGCGCGCCGGATCCTGGACAGCGACGCGCCGCGGGACAGGGAGTTCGTACGGGAGGCACTGGCCGCGATCGAGGAGACCACCCGGCGCACGGTGGGCGAACTGGACTCCGTGCTGGGCCTGTTGCGGCAGGACGACAAACACGAACACGTACACGAGCACGGACCGCCTTCCGGGCCGACGCTGGACGCGCTGGACGCGCTGCTCGCCCACAGCGGCGTACACGTCGCGCTGACCGTCGAGGGGGACATCGCGACGGTGCCGGAGCCGGTGTCGCGCGAGGCGTACCGCATCGTCCAGGAGGGGCTGAGCAACGCCCTGCGGCACGGCGGGGCCGCGCCCGTCACCCTGCATGTCGCACTGAGCACCGAGAAGTTGGAGATAACGATGGAGAATCCGCTGCCCACCACCGCCCCGGTCGTACGCCCCGGCGGCGGGCGCGGACTGCGCGGCGTCGCGGAGCGGGCCACGCTGCTCGGCGGGCACACCTCGGCGGGTCCGGACGGGCCGCTGTGGCGGCTGTCCGTCGCCCTCCCGCCTACCGCCGACGCGGGCGCCCGGAGGGATCGACCGTGAACGAGATCAGGGTGGTGCTCGCCGACGACGAGCGGATGGTCCGTACGGCGCTGCGCGTCATCCTGGAGGCGGAGCCGGACCTGACGGTCGTCGGCGAGGCGTCGACGGGCGCCGAGGCGGTGTCCGTGGTGCGCGCGGTGCGGCCGGACGTCGTGCTGATGGACGTGCGGATGCCGGAGATCGACGGTATCCGCGCGACCGAACAGATCCTCGGCGCACCGGCACCAGCACCGGCATCCGCCCCGCTGCCGCGCGTCGTCGTCGTGACGACCTTCGAGAACGACAGCTACGTGTACGACGCGCTGCGCGTCGGCGCCTCCGGGTTCCTGCTGAAACGGGCGGGGGCCGAGGACCTCGTCCAGGCGGTCCGGCTGGTGGCGCGGAGCGATTCGCTGCTCTTCCCGGCCGCGCTTCGGGGCCTGGCGGCGGAGTACGCCCGCGGGAAGCCCGCGCCGCCGCGCTGGGCGAGCCGGCTCACCGAGCGCGAGGCGGACGTACTGCGGCTGATGGCGACCGGTCTGACGAACGCGGAGATCGCGGGGCGGCTCGGCGTCGGTCCGGCGACGGTGAAGTCGCACGTCGCGTCGGTGCTCGCGAAGACCGGCGCCAGGGGCCGTACGCAGGCGGTGATCGCGGCGTACGAATCGGGGTTCGTCAGCCCGAGGTGACAGCCGCCTTCAAAGGAGGTCGGCCCGGTATGAAGAGTTTCTGAGAAGAGGCGCGCGGCGGAACGCGGCGTCCGGTCCCGTTCGTCCTTGATGGGGAAGGACGGGATGGGATGAACAAGACAATCAGGCGGACCTCGGTCGTCTGTCTGCTCCTGGTGCTCGCCCTGCTGGTGCGGGCCACCTGGGTGCAGGCGTACGAGAGCAAGGCCCTCGCGGACAACGAACGCAACCGACGCACGCTCATCGACCAGTACGCCCAGCCACTGGGCGACATCGTCGTGGCCGGCACCCCCGTGACGGGCTCGGCCAGGACGTCGGCCAGCGACGACCTGAAGTACAAACGGACCTATACGAACGGTGAGCTGTACGCGGCGGTCACCGGCTACAGCTCGCAGGCGTACGGCTCCACACAGCTCGAGGGCATCTACTCCCACGTCCTCGACGGCACGGACCCCCGGCTGAAGGATCCGCTGGGCACACTCACCGGCGAGCAGGCCGCGCCGGGCAGTGTCCTGACGACGATCGACCCGGCGGTGCAGAAGGCCGGTTTCGAGGCGCTCGGTGACAAGAAGGGCGCGGCCGTCGCGATCGACCCGGCGACCGGCAAGATCCTCGGGATGGTCAGCACCCCGTCGTACGACCCCTCGACGATCAGCGGCACGACCGACGGAGACGCCTGGAGCGGGCTGAACACCGACGCGGACAAGCCGATGGTCAACCGGGCGCTGCGGCAGCCGCTGCCGCCCGGTTCGACCTTCAAGCTGGTGGTGGCCGCGGCGGCCCTGGAGGACGGGCTGTACGGATCGGTGGACACCCGGACACAGAGCCCGGATCCGTTCACGCTGCCCGGCACGAGCACGGTCCTGAAGAACGAGAACGCGTCGGCGCCCTGCGAGGACGCGACGATCCGCACGGCGCTCCAGTACTCGTGCAACAACGTCTTCGCCAAGATGGCCGCGGACCTCGGCGAGGACAAGGTGGGCGCGATGGCGTCGAAGCTCGGCTTCAACGACACCGAGCGGGACGTGCCGGTACGGGCGGCCGAGAGTGTCTATCCGTCCGGCATGGACGCCGCGCAGACGGCGCTGACGGGCATCGGCCAGTTCGATGTCACGGCCACACCGCTCCAGATGGCGATGGTCACGTCGGCGCTGGCCAACGACGGGGTCCTCGAATCGCCGCACATGGTGTCCAAGGTGGTGGACGCGGGCGGCGACACGCTCACCTCTTACGAGGACGAGTCCTCGCGCCGGATCGTCTCGTCCTCGACGGCCGAGCAGTTGCGCGGCGCGATGGTGACGGTGGTCGACGAGGGCACGGGCTCGAACGCCCGGATCGACGGGGCCGAGGTCGGTGGCAAGACGGGCACGGCCCAGCACGGCGTGGCCAACAGCCGGACGCCGTACGCCTGGTTCACCTCGTACGCGAAGGACGCGTCGACGGGCAAGGAGGTGGCGGTGGCCGTGGTGGTCGAGGACTCGGACGCGGCGCGCTCGGAGGTCAGCGGCAACGGTCTGGCGGCGCCGATCGCCAAGCGGATGATGGAGGCGGCGGTGCGCTGACCGCCCTCCCCCGCTCCTGTGGCAGCCGGGGTCCGTCGTGCCAGGATGTGCCGATGGGGACGGGGAAACAGACGGGGAAACAGACGGCGAAACGGGCCGGGAAGCGTACGGGCGCGGACTGGGCGATATCCACCGTCCTCCGTGACCGCAACGCCGGGCTGTATCTGACCGGCGTCGTGGTGTCCGGTTTCGGTACGTCGGCGATGTGGCTGGTCGGCGGTATCTGGGTCAAGTCGCTCACCGGGTCGGACAGCCTGGCGGCCCTGACGGTCTTCGCGATGTGGGCGCCGACGCTGATGGGGCCGCTGCTGGGGGCGGTGGCCGACCGGTGGCGGCGCAGGCCGCTGCTGGTGTTCTGCAATCTCGCCATGGCCGCGCTGCTGCCCCTGCTGCTCGTGGTCGACTCGGCCGACCGGATCTGGATCCTGTTCGCCGTGCTGCTCGTGTACGGCGTCAGCGGCGTCGTCCAGGACGCGGCCGAGGCGGCCCTGGTCGCCACGGCGATCGACAAACGGCTGCTCGGTGACTTCAACGGGCTGCGGATGACGGCCAACGAGGGCATGAAGCTCCTCGCGCCGCTCGCGGGCGCCGGACTGTACGCCGCCTACGGCGGCGGGACGGTCGCCCTGCTCGACACCGTGACGTTCGCGCTGGCCGCCGGCCTCTTCGCGCTGATGCGGGTCCGGGAGGAGAAGCCGGTGCCGGACCGCGAGGGCGGCTGGCTGTCCCGGACGGCCGAGGGGGCGCGCGTGCTGCGGCAGTCGCCGGTCCTGCGGCCCCTCGTGCTGGCCGGGTCGGTCACCATGCTGCTCGCGGGGCTCAACGGCGCCGCGATCTACGCGGTGGTCGACAAGGGCCTCGGGCACGCTCCTACGTACGTAGGTCTGCTCTACGCGCTCCAGGGCGTCGGCTCGGTCGCCGTCGGGCTGTTGGCGGGCCCGCTGATGCGCAGGATGCCGGAGCGGGTGTTCGCCGCCGGTGGCATCGCGCTGTTCGCCGCCGCCGTGGGGCTTCGGGCGCTGCCGTACGACGCCGTGGTGCTGGCGAGCGCGGTGGCGGTCGGGATCGGGCTGCCGTGCGTGCTGATCGTCGCGCTCACGGCGGTGCAGCGGGAGACGCCGGACGCGGTGCTCGGGCGGACCGCCGCCACCGCCAACACCCTGATCTACGTGCCGAACGCGGTGTCCCTCGCGCTCGGCGCGGGACTGATCGCGTTCGTCGACATCACGGTCCTGCTGCCGGTCACCGGGGTGATCGGTCTGCTGACGGCGGGGAGCCTCGCCTTCTACGGAGGGCTGCCGCAGGTCCGGTCAGCCGAGGCGTGAGAGCGCGTCGGCGACGGCGGCCAGGTCCGCGTCCGACGCCAGGCCGGCGTGGTAGAGCCGCAGTTCGGTCGCGCCGAGCGAGCGTGCGTGCGCCGCGTCGGCGGCGAGGCTGTGCGGGCTGCCGCCCATGCCCTGGACGACGGTGAAGTTGGCGGCCAGCACGGTGGATTCGTGGCAGTGCGCGGCGAACGGTGTCAGCATCGCCTCCGCCGCGCCGCCCGTGCAGGGCAGGACGACCCCGTCGGCGATGCCCAGAATGTGCGCGGGGTCGACCCCGGCGTTGGCCCCGGTTCGGTGCGGGTGGGGGTCGGCGTGGAGCAGCACCTGGAAGCCGGGGCCCGCCTGCGCGCGCACGGCGGTGACGGTGGCCTCCTGGAGCGTACGGGCGGTCCGGACCCGCCAGTTGAGGGTGGTCGCCGCGAGACCGGCGCCCAGGAGCCTCTCGACGCCCTGCCATCCCGAGGGGGTGCCGGGACCCTCAGCGCCGCTCCAGACGGGCTTCAGGGCGCGTCTGACGGCGGTGTTCAACTCGTCGGCGTCCAGCCCCAGCGACAGATACCCGGCGCGGCAGACGGAGCAGAAGCAGAGCGACATCAGGTACTGCGCGGCCTCGCCGAGGGGGACGCCGCCGATCTTGTCGTGGGCGTGCAGGTGCGCGAGCCCGTACCAGCCGAGGGATTCCAGTTCGGTGCCCGCCGCTCCGGGCCGTACGGCGGCTTCCGCGGCGAGCGAGGCGAGGTAGGTACGGACGGTGGGGCGCGCGATGCACGGGGCCCAGGGGTAGCGGTCGCCGTAGGCGTTCACCACGGAGGTACTGGGATGCTCGGCGCCCAGCCGGGAGTTGTGCGCGAGGACGACCCAGGTGTGCACGTCGAGTCCCGCGTCGGCGAGCGCCGCGGCGGCCTCGCCGTAGGCGTCGGCGCGGGCCCAGTCGCCGGCGGCGTACGGGCGCAGTTCGGCGTCCCCCCAGCGGCCCTCGTCCATGGGGTAGAGCACGGCGGCGTGTTCGGCCGTGACGACACGGTGGCGCGGGTGGCGCGGGGTCAGGGCGCGCGTGGAGTGGTAGGCGGAGGCGAGGGTGACCTGCCGGACGCCGAGATCCGCGACGCGGGCGGCTGCGCCGGGATCGCCCACGACGTCCCACGGGTAGAGGAAGGCGGAGGTCTTCACGCGCGCTTCCCCGCCTCTCCGTCGGCGAGCAGCGCGTAGCCGCGTTCGATGATCTCGGTGAGTTCCTTGATGTGCGCGGGCTGCGGTTCACTGAGGGGTGTGCGCACCTCGCCGACGTCGTAACCGCGCAGCCTGACGGCCGCCTTGACGAGCGAGACGGCGTATCCGCGTCCTCTGGCGCGCAGTTCGACCAGAGGCCGGTAGAAGCCGTCGATGAGCCTGTTCACGGTTGTGTCGTCGCCGGAGGTGAGGGCGCGGTGGAAGGCGAGGGCGATCTCGGGCGCGAAGGCGAAGACGGCGGAGGAGTAGAGGCTGATGCCGATGCCCCGGTAGGCGAGGCCGGTGAGTTCGGCGGTGGGCAGGCCGTTGAAGTAGAGGAAGTCGCGGCCGGGTTCCTCGGTGCGTACGGCGCTGAGGATGCGCTGCATCAGATCGAGGTCGCCGTAGCCGTCCTTGAGGCCGATGATGCCGTCGACCCTGGCGAGTTCGACGACGGTCTCGGGGGTGAAGAGGACGTTGTCTCGCTGGTAGACGATGATCTCCAGGCCGGTGGCGGCGGCGAGCGCGGTGTAGTGGCGCAGCAGGCCCTCCTGGTCGGCGACGACCAGGTAGGGAGGCATGGCGAGCAGTCCGTCGGCGCCGGCCGCCTCGGCGATCTGCGCGTATCTGACGGCGATTGCCGTACCGTAACCGGCGGCTGCCACGACGGGGACCGCTCCGGCGGTCTCCTCGACGGCCGCACGCACGCAGTCCCCGAACTCCTCCGGGGTGAGCGCGTGGAACTCGCCCGTGCCGCAGCAGGCGAAGACCGCGGCGGCTCCCGCGTCGATGCCGCTTCGCAGGTGCGCGCGGTACGCGTCGAGGTCGAGGGCGCCGTCCGGACCGTAGGCGGTGACGGGGAAGAACAGTGGCCCGGCGACTCGGGTGAGGCGGGCGGCGAGCGGGGCTGAGGTCACTGGCGCTCCCTGGGCCGTGCGGCGAGCACGCACACTCGTGCACGATTCTGATCGGCGTCCATATTTCTGAACAGCGCCACGCTAGGGCAGCCGCGCGGCGCCGGTCAAGACGGAAAGCCGCAACCCAGGAGCGGATCGGCCGTCTCCGCGCGACACTTGACGGTGACCGCGATGCTCCTTAATTTGTCCACGCATGTGAATCACATCCATGAATCTGAGCCATTCCCGGCCCGCCCGAGTACGTCCGAGGAGATCGAGCCCATGCCCCGACCGCGAACCGTCCTGCTCACCGGCGCAGCGGGCGGCCTCGGCACCCTGATGCGGGGGCTGCTGCCCGCGTACGGGTACGAGCTCCGGCTCTTCGACGCCACTCCCATAGAAGGCGAACCGGACGCCATCACGGCCGACCTCGGCGACAGGCGCGCGCTGCGCGAGGCCGTCCAGGGCGTCGACGCGATCATCCACCTCGCCGGGATCTCGCTGGAGGCGCCGTTCGACAAGATCCTGCGGGCCAACATCGAGGGGACGTACAACCTCTACGAGGCGGCACGCGAAGAGGGCACCGCGCGGGTGGTCTTCGCCTCCAGCAACCACGCCGTCGGGTTCACGCCACGGCCGCGCGGCGGCTATCCGCTCGACTCGGAGGCGCTGATCCCGATCGGGACCCCGCGCCGCCCCGACACCTTCTACGGCCTCTCCAAGTGCTTCGGCGAGGATCTGGCGCAGCTCTACTGGGACTTGCACGGGCTGGAGACCGTCTCCGTACGGATCGGGTCCTGCTTCATGGAGCCGACCTCCGTACGGATGCTGTCGGTCTGGATGAGCCCCGGCGACGGCGCGCGGCTCTTCCACGCCGCGCTCACGGCCGAGGACGTCCGGCACTCCGTCGTCTACGGCTCGTCCGCCAACACCCGGCTGTGGTGGGATCTTTCGACGGCGCGGGCGCTCGGGTACGACCCCCAGGACGACTCCGAGCAGTACGCGGACAAGCTCGTCGCCGAGCAGGGCGAACTGGACCCGGACAATCCCGACCACGCCCATCTGGGCGGCCACTTCTGCACACACCCACCCCAGTGGCCGTACTGAGCCGTCCGGGCTAGGGCCTGGAGGGTAAGGGAACGGCAAAGAGGGGTCGTTCGTTACCTCTGGCATGACAGCTATGACCCCCGGCTCGAACATCCCTCTCTCCGCCGCCCGCGTGGCGGTGGACGTCGCCGCCCCGGTGCGGCTCGACGTATCGGGCCTGCTGCTCACCGCCGACGGCAAGGTGCGCTCCGACGACGACTTCATCTTCTACAACCAGCCGACGGGTCCGGGCGTGACCTACCGGTCCGGCGGCGGTACGGCTCCGGACGCGATCGTGGTGGACACGTCCGCCGTCCCCGCCGGAATCGAGAAGATCGTCGTCACGGCCAGCCCCGACGCCGCGGGCCAGAGCTTCCAGGGCATCGAGCCCACAGCGACCATCCGCAACGCCGACGACGGCAGCGCGCTCGCCACCTTCACCCCGCCGAATCTGGGTTCGGAGACCGCTCTGGTGGTCGTGGAGGTCTATCTGCGCAACGGCGCCTGGAAGGTCCGTGCGGTCGGCCAGGGGTACGCGAACGGGCTGTCGGGCATCGCCACCGACTTCGGTGTCTCCGTCGAGGAGCCCGTGACGCCCGTCGCCCCCCAGGTACCGCAGGCACCCGTGACGCCGCCGGCACCGGTGCCGCCGTCCGCGCCCGTTCCGCCGTCCGCTCCGACCCCCTCACTGGCCGATCCCCGGATCGCCACCCCTTCAGCCCCTGTCCCGCCGGCACCGCCCCAGGCACCCATGGCGGGCGCCGGGAAGATCAACCTGGACAAGGGCCGCGTCAGCCTCCAGAAGAACCAGACGGTGTCGCTCGTCAAGGGCGGCGCCCCGCTGCTGACCCAGGTCAAGATGGGCCTCGGCTGGGAGCCCGCGTTCCGCGGCAAGGACATCGACCTCGACGCCTCGGTGATCGCCTACGGACCGAACCGCAACCATCTGGAGAGCTGCTACTTCGGCAAGCTCTCCATCCTCGGCGGTTCCATCAAGCACTCCGGCGACAACCTCACCGGTGAGGGCGCCGGGGACGACGAGACGATCGTGGTCGACCTCGGCCGGCTGCCGGCGGAGGCCACGGGCCTGGTCTTCACGGTCAACTCGTTCACCGGCCAGAAGTTCAACGAGGTCGCGAAGGCCTACTGCCGGCTGCTCGACGCCCGGACCGGCGAGGAGCTGGTCCGCTTCGACCTGACGGGCGCCGAGCCGCAGACCGGCGTGATCATGGCCAAGCTGATCAAGCAGTTCTCCGGCGAGTGGGAGATGACCGCCGTCGGCGAGTTCGTGAAGTCCCGCACGGTCCGCGGCATGGTCAAGCCGGCGGCCAAGGCTCTCTGAGCGCCGCCGGAGGGCATGCCTTTCCGGCGGACATGCCTGCACGGGCCGCCGCGGTCACGGGGATCGCGGCGGCCCGTGGGCCTGGATCTTCAGAGCTTGGTCAGTTTGGAGAAGGGGCTCAGGATCCGCCCCTGGCGGCCGGAGAAATCGATGAGCACGGCGTTCTCGCCCTCGACTCCGATGACTCTTCCCAACCCGAACTGATCATGGGAGACACGGTCTCCCACATCGAACTGCTCGGGCGGAGGTGAGGCCGGGCCTTGGCGGTTGAAGGGACTGGACGGCAGGTGGCGCCGGGAACCGGCTGACTTTGTCATTAGCTGGAGTATGCGCCCAACGGCCCCCGACGCGCCATGCCCGACAACCGACGGGCCGCGGGATCACTCGTTCCCCAGTGACCCCACGACCCTCTCCACGACCTTCCCAGCGGCCCCGTTCGGGCCGGCCGTGGGCGGTCGGCCCGCCCACGGCCAGTCGGCGTCCCGACCCGCCTCCAGCAGCGGAACCATACGGAAAGCGGCGTCGGAGAGACCGCCGAACGTGTGCCGGTTCCCGGTGCCCGAAGGACCGTGCCCGGCCCGGTATCCGGCCAGATTCCAGGTGTAGACGGGAACGCGCTCCGGGAGCTGCTCGGTCGGGTCGCCGTAGTGGCTGTACGACGCCTGCTCGTCCGTGACGATCAGCACCCGGTCGTGGCCGCGGTAGTGCTTCCGTACCGCCAGCGTCGTGTCCGTACCGCCCAGGCTGCCGAAGCGCTCCAGGACCTTCAGCACGGACTCGCCGCGGCCGTACGTCACCGCGGCGCTGCCCGAGCCGAACTCCACCAGATCGGCGTCGGCCGCGCGCATCGCCGTCGCCGTACCGAAGATCGCCGCGGCGTCCGCCCGGTTGAGCTGCGAGCGGTCCGACAACGGCGACCACATCGAGCCCGAGCGGTCCACCAGGATCAGCGTGCGCCCCGGCAGCGCGGGCACATTGGCCAGCGAGTGGCCGAGCGCCCGCTCCAGCGGGTAGGCCCAGCGCAGCGACGGCGCGTGCTGGTACGCCGCGAGATAGCGGAACGGGAACTGCCGCGACCGGGCGACGACCGCCGGGGCGGACAGCTCGGCGGCGACCTTGGCCGCGACCTCGTCGCTCACCCCGGCCTCGTCGAAGTTCCGCAGGTTGCGCAGCAGAGCCATCGGCCCCATGGACGGGATGACGGCCTCCCAGGCCGACGCGTCCATCGGGCCCTGGAGCCAGCCCGCCAGCATCTCCCACGTCATGCCCGCCTCGGCCAGACGCCCGGCGGCGCCGGGAGCCGTGATCGCCGCGCGCCGCTCGGCGACGGGCAGCGCCATCAGCTCGCGGTGGGCGGTGAGGGTGCGGTTCGACGCGGGCGGAACAGCGCTGTCGGGGTGGTGCCGGCGGTCCAGGGCGTAACGGAACAACTCGCCCTGCCACGCCTTCGCCGGGTCCGGCGAGGCATGCACGAGATTGAGAATGTCCCCGAAGCGATAACCCTTCGACGCCGTGTCGTACTTCAGCAGCGACTTTCCGCTGTAAAGGCGCTTGACGGCATCGGCCGTTCCCCGCTTGACGGGCTTGGGAATCCGGCGCCCGTAACGCGACGTCCAGTAACCGAGCATTTCACCGGGCTCATCGGCACGCAGCAGTACGGAATCGATGACCTGGCGGTTCGACGGGCCCGTGACGACGCCCGGTTCGAGACGCGCCTGCACATATTCGGCGGCGCCGACAAGGGCGGCGGTCCGCATGTTCCCGTCGCGGCGCAGCCAGCTCAGCAGACCGGCGGTCCACTGCGGGTCCTCGACGGCGAGCTTGCGCACGAGGGCGGTGAAACGGTCGTCACGGCGGCCCCCGGACTCGTAAAAGGTCTGCTGGGAAACGAAGTTGGCGACAGCCAGCAGAAACAGCTCGGACTTCGCGTCGCGCTGATGTCCGCTACCGCCCTGGTGGGTCCGGGTCTTACGGCCGGTCGACCGCACGGGCGAGGTGCCACCGACCACCGAAAGGTGAGTGTTGAAACGTGCCATGGGAATTCCCCCGAATTCAATGAAAGTCCAGAGATCAAGGCCGGCGGAACCGACATAGGTGCTCTGCCAACTGAGCTACATCGGCTCGAAAGCCGATGGCAGGACTCGAACCTGCGACCTCCCCATTAAGAGTGGAAGTAGGTCCCGCCTTCGCACCTGGACGAATATGACTTTAGGAGAGCGAGCGGCGGGCTGCCACGGGTTTTACCGGCGGTGCTGGAGTCCGGGCGCGGCGCGCGCCGGCCCGTGTCGAGTGGCCGCCGCAACCTTGGGATGCTCTCTGTGCGTCGCAGTGATCGGCCGTGTACCGGTGGTGGGCGCGGTGGGTTCGGAGGGGGAGCCACAGTGGAACAGCTCGGTGGGTACCGCCTGGTCGCTCTGCTCGGCGAGGGCGGCATGGGCCGGGTCCATCTCGGCAGGGCGGCCTCCGGCCGGCTGGTCGCCGTCAAGACGGTGCACGAACATCTCGCGGCGGACCCCCAGTTCCGGGAGCGCTTCCGGCGGGAGACCGCCGCCGCCCGGTCGGTGGCGGGGCCGTTCACGGCCGCCGTGCTCGCCGCCGACCCGGAGGCCGTACGCCCCTGGCTGGCCACCGAGTTCTGCACGGGCCCGACCCTCACCGGGGCGGTCTCGGCCCTCGGGCCCCTGGCCGCGGGCGAACTCGCCGCGCTCGGGGCCGCGCTGGCGGAGGCGCTGGCCGCCGTGCACGCCGCGGGGCTGGTCCACCGCGACCTCAAGCCGTCGAACATCGTCGTGACGCGCGACGGCCCGATGGTCATCGACTTCGGCATCGCGCGGACCGCCGCCGACGAGAGCCTGACCGACAGCGGTGAGGTCGTCGGCTCCCCCGGCTTCATCGCGCCCGAACTGCTCTCCGGGGAGGGCGAACCGGGCCCGGCCGTCGATGTGTTCGCGCTCGGGGCGCTGCTCACGTACGCGGCGACCGGCCGTCCGCCGTTCGGCACCGGACCGGTGCACCAGGTGCTGTACCGGACCATGCACGGCCCCGCGGATCTCGACGGGGTGGCGGAGACGGCGGGCGCGCGGGAGGGAGCCACCGGGTGGCGGGAGTTGCTGGGGAGCTGTCTGAGCCAGGAGCCCGCCGACCGGCCCACCGTGGCCGAGGTGCTGACCGCGTGCGCGGCGTGGACCGAGGGCGATCCGTGGTGGGAGCGGGAGGCGGTGTCCGGTCTGATCCGGCACCGCGAGGAGGAAGTGGCCGCGCTGGTCGCGAAGGCGACGGGGGCGGCGGGGGCGGCGGGGGCGGCGGGGGCCGTGGAACCGTCGGCCGACGGACCGGCCAACGCCCTTTCGGTGCCCAGCGACAGGACGCCCGCACCCGGCGCGCGCGCTGACACCGTCGTGAGCCGCGGCCGGGGCGCGTCCCGCAGACGGTTCCTGCGCTGGGGCGGCGCCGCCCTCGCCGCCGGCTCGGCGATCGGCGCGGTCGCCTGGCTCACCGAACTCACCGGCGGCGGCAGCAGCGACGGGGAGGACCCGGGCGCCTCCGGTTCGCCGGGCCCGTACACACTCGGCCGCGCCCTGTGGACCCGTGACATCGGCGAGGCCCGGCCGATACGGCACGGCGAGGCCCTTTACCTGAGGGACGAGGCGGGGCTGACCCGCCTCGACGCCAGGAGCGGGGCCATCGCCTGGAAGTACCCGGCCGAGCACATCACCGACACGGTGCCGGGTGACGAACTCGTCCACGTACTGCGCTCCTCCCCTGCCATGTTCTCGACCGAGGTCATCGCCCTGGACGCCGCGACCGGCGTCCAGCGATGGTCCGCCGACCCCAGGATCCACAACCCGCATCGCCCCCTGAGACTGCGCGAGACCCCCACCTCCGACCCGGTCGTCGCGGTCGACGGCGAGAAATCCGTACTCTCCGTCTCCGCGGACATCCTCTGCGTCGTCACCTACGCCTCGTACTCGACGCAGTGGGAGCGCCGCACCGGCCAGGAACTGCCCTGGCGCGCGTACGGCTACGACCCGCGCACCGGAGACCCCCTCTGGTTCCACCAGGGCGCGCGGGCGGAGGTGGAGGGGCTCCACCAGCGGGAGGGCCGGATCGGCGTGGCGGCGGCGACCACGTCGCTCGTCACGGAGGAGAACCAGACGGACGAACCACTCACCGTGCTGCGCGCCGCCGACGGCGCACTCGACCGCCAGATACCTCGCGGCGCGCGCTACCCGGAGTCGTATCTCGGCTTCCCCGGCGTCCGCCACTACTCGACGGACGGCCGGCTCAAGGCCGTCGACCTCGCGACCCGGCGCACCCTGTGGAGCCGTGACCTGCCCGAGGACGAGACCGAGACCGCGATCACCCCCACGGCGCACGCGGGGCGCGTGCACACCGCCACGTACGACACGGTGCGGGCCCTCGACGCGGACACCGGCCGCACCCGCTGGAGCCTGACGGACATCGGCCTGCCGACGGAGAGCGACCTGCTGGTGGCCGACGGGCTCGTGTACGGCCTGGGGAGGGCGCCGGAGGGCGAGGACACGCCCGACCGCCGCCCCGGCTGGGGCGTGCACGCGCGGAACGCGGCGACGGGCGCGCTGGTGTGGGCCGCCGAGACGGGCGAGGTGCGGACCGTGCTCGCAGGACCGGGCGCCGACGCGCAAGTGGGTCTCGTCCATGTGGTGTCGGACGACGGCACGCTGTCCACCTTCGCCGCACCGGAGCCGACATGACCGATCCCCTGCTGCCCGGCGACCCCGCCGCACTCGGCTCCGTACGGCTGCTCGGCCGGCTCGGTGCCGGTGGGATGGGCCGGGTCTATCTGGGCCGTACGACCGGTGGCCGGCTGGTCGCGGTGAAGACCGTCCACGCGCACCTCGCGGCCGAACCGCACTTCCGGGAGCGCTTCCGGCGCGAGGCCGCCGCCGCCCGCGCCGTGACGGGGGCGCACACGGCCGCTGTCCTCGACGCCGATCCCGCGTCCCCGGTGCCGTGGCTGGCCACCGCCTACCTGCCGGGCGTCACGCTGCGGCGCGCGGTCGCCGCCGCCGGGCCGCTGACCGTGCCTGTCGTACGGTCGCTGGGTGCTGCGCTCGCCGAGGCGCTGACGAGCATCCATGGCGCGGGACTCGTCCACCGCGACCTCAAACCCTCCAACGTCCTGGTCACGGCCGAGGGGCCGCGCGTCATCGACTTCGGGATCGCCCGTGCGCTCGGCGACCAGGGGATCACCGCGGCCGGGGACATCGTGGGGACGCCCGGCTTCATCGCACCCGAGCAGATCACGGGGAACTCGCCGGTGACGGAGGCGGCCGACGTGTTCGCGCTCGGCGCGGTCCTCGCCTTCGCCGCCACCGGCCGCAATCCCTTCGGGGACGGAACGGTCGCGATCCTGCTCTACCGGGCAGTGCACGAGGAGCCCGGCCTGGACGACGTGCCCGGCGAGCTGCGCGGGCTGATCGCCGGCTGTCTGAACAAGGAGCCGGGGCAACGGCCTTCGGTCGCCGCCGTGCTGGAGCGGACGGCCGATCCCGAGTCGCCGCTGTGGTGGCGCGAGGAGCCGTTGCGAAGCCTGGTACGGGGCGACGAGGCGGGCCGCGACAAGGACGAGGCCCGGCCGCGCGAGCACACCGCCGTGGTTCCCACGAAGGAGGTGACGGCCCCGGCGCCCCGCCCCGGTCGCGACCCCTCCGACCGGGCACGGCGCGTCGAGCGGCGCCGTGAACTGGCGCGCCGGGGAGTGCTGTTGGCCGGCGCCGGCGGCCTGACCGGGCTGCTCGGCGTCTCCGTCGTACGCGGCTGGGGAAACCCCCGTCCGGGCGGCCTCACCGACGGTGCGGAGCTGGACCTCAAGAAGGGCTCGGCCGAGCCGGGCGCGCTCCGCTGGAGTCTCACGGCGGAGTCGGGGGAGGTCGACGCCCTGCTGCTCTCCGGCGGCACCCTGCTGCTGCACGGATCACTCGCCCTGGGCGGCGCGGGCTACGTCCGTGCCTGCGCGGCCTCCGACGGGGCCCGCCGCTGGGAACTGGAGGCCTCGGTGGGCGCGCCAGGTGTGTGGGGCGTGGCGGACGGGAGTCTGGTGGCGCCCGATGTGGGGCTTCCCGTCGTCGATGTCGGCTCGGGAAAGGAACGCGCCACGGCCGATCCCGTGCAGCGGCTGACTGCCGAATGGGTCACCGTCGTCGACGGCGCGCTGATCTCGTCGTACGAGGACCGGGAGGACGCGAAGGAGCTGGAGGCCATCGATCTGCGCACAGGGACGGTCCGTTGGGCGCGGGAGCTGGGCGGGACGCAGCCACCGGCGGCGCTGGGCCGCACGATGCTGCTGGGCGCCGCTCTCGGGTGGCGGGTGCTCGGTGTCGACGCGGCGTCGGCCAGGACGCTCTGGACGTACGAGGGGTTGAAGGACGGCGACGACCGGTGGCTCGCCGCCGCCGCGCTGCCGGCCGCGGGGAACTTCGCCCTGCTCACCACGGCGGGCAAGCTGCACATCGTCCGCGCACGCGGCGGCGGGCGCGTCGCGGTCGCGGCAGGGATCCACGCCGTGACTCCGGGCGCCACGGCCGTCGGCGAGGCGGGCGGCAGGGGCCTGCTGGCCACGGCGGGCGCGCTGCGGGGCTTCGACCCCGACAGCGGGAAGTCGATCTGGCCGCGCCCGCGCCCCACACTCGGCGCCGAGACAAGCTGGCAGCGGCGGACGGGCGGAGAGCGCGCGCCGGTCACCGCGGGCGGTCTGGTGCTGCACTGGGCGAGGGCGGACACCCTTGAGGCCGTCGATCCGGTGTCCGGGAAGCCCCGGTGGACGCGGCGGCTGACGGGGATCGCGAAGATACCGCCGGTCGTCGCCGGCGACACGGTCTACGCGGCGTGCGGCGCCACCTGCACCGCTCTGCGCCTCACCGACGGTACGCCGCGGCGCACCTGGTCACTGCCTGGCATCATCGACGGGCTCGCGTCCGACACGTCGGGCTGGTACGGCCGGATCGGTACGTCGGCGATACGGGCGTACAACGGCGTCGACGGCTGACGACTCGCTTCCCTCCCCCGAAGGGCCCTCCCCATGTACTTCCCGCAGACCGGCCGCCGGGTCCTGGTCACCGGCGCCTCGCGAGGTCTCGGCCGCGCCGTCTCCCGCGCCTTCGCCGCCAACGGCGACCGCGTCGCCGTCCACTACGGCACCCGTGAGGACGACGCGCGCCGCACCCTCGACTCCCTCGACGGCACAGGCCACGTGCTGGTGAGAGGCGACGTGTCGGACCCGGAGGGCGCGGCCCGGATCGCGGACGCGGCGCTGGAGGCACTGGGCGGCGTCGACGTACTCGTGAACAACGCGGCGGTGAACGAGCGTCATCCGCTGCCCACCACGTCGTACGAGGACTGGGCGGCGAGTTGGCAGCGCCACCTCTCGGTGAACCTCCTCGGCACGGCGCTGCTCAGCCACCGCGCGGCGCGGTCGATGATCGAGCGCGGCACGGGCGGCCGGATCGTCAACATCGGCTCACGCGGCGCGTTCCGGGGCGAGCCGGACCACCCGGCGTACGGTGCCACGAAGGCGGCGGTGCACGCGCTGGGCCAGTCACTCGCGGTCTCGCTCGCGCCGCACGGCATCGCCGTCGCCTCCGTCGCACCGGGCTTCTTCGACACGGAACGGGTGGCCGACCGCCTGTCCGGGCCGGAGGGCGAGGCGATCCGGGCGCAGAGCCCGTTCGGCCGGGTGGCGACGGCGCGGGAGATCGCGGCGGCGGTGCTGTGGCTGGCCTCGCCCGAGGCGGAGTGGTCGTCGGGAACGATCCTGGACCTCAACGGCGCGTCGCACCTGCGGACATGAGGCCGGTCCGCCGCCTGCCGCGGCACCGGAGTGCTTCGTCTCCGGGGGCTGTCGCCCGCAGCGCAAACCCGGCGGCGCCCCGCGCCCCCCTCAACCCCCGCTGCGTGACCTCGCCTTGAACGCCGCCTTGCGGGCGTCCTTCGCCGCCTTGCGGTCCTGGTGCAGTCGGCCCATCGCCTCCAGCACGTCCGCCGTCGCCGGGTGGTCCACCCGCCATGCCACGTCGAAGAAGCCGCTGTGCTGGCCGACCAGGCCCTCCACCAGCTCCTGGAGCTCCACCGGCTCACCCTCGGCGTCGAGTTGGGCCGCGATCGTGTCGATCGCCAGCCAGAAGATCATCGACTCGGGCGGCGGCGGCACGTCCGCCGCCCCCAGTTCGGCGAGCCACACGCGGGCGAGCCCGCCCAGCTCCGCGTCGTCCAGGACCTCGCGCACCGCGGGCTCGGCCTCGGCGCCGACGAGCGCGAGGGACTGCTGGCAGTGCAGGCGGCGCAGCGGGGCGCCGGGGTCGGTTCCCCTGGCGGCGACCAGGAGTTCGCGCGCCGCCTCAGCGGGCTCGCGGCGGGTCAGCCACGCTTCCGTCTCGGCGCGGGCGGCCCGCTCCGGGAAGTGCGCGACGCCGTCGAGCAGCGCGTCGGCGCCCTTGTCGGCCAGGTCGCCGACGGCGGGCGCCTCGACGCCCGCGTCCCGCATCCGGGACCTGATGCCGTGCAGCCCGAGCGGGGTCAGCGTGACCACGCCGTACCGGGACACGTCCTCGTCGTCGGCGGACGGTACGGCGTCGCCGCCTGCGCCGGCCTCCGAGTCCTCGACCATCAGGGCCTCGTCCACGGGCACGTACGTGACGAGCCCGATCGGCTCCAGCAGCGCGAACTGGTCGTCCAGCCGCATCATCGCCTCCGACACCTGTTCAAGGACGTCGTCGGTGGGCTCGCCCATGTCGTCGGGCACGATCATCGACGCCGCGAGCACGGGCAGCGGTACGGGGACGGGTTCCGTACCGCCCTCGCCGACGGTGAGCAGATACAGGTTCCCGAGGACGCCCTCCAGGAACTCCGCCTCCACCTCCGGGTCCCAGTCCAGCGCGTCGAGGTCGATCTCGCCGTCGTCGCCGACGGCGCCGGCCAGGTCCTCCAGGACGGGCGCCGTCGCGTCGGCGAAGACGACGTCCAGGGCGTCCAGCCAGAGGGAGAGGATGTCCTGCGGGCTGCCGGAGGTGATGAGTTCGAGCGCGGCCCCGGCGCTCACGGTGCCGTCGGCGTCACCGCCGGAGCCGCCGTCGGCGCCCGAGCCTCCGTCGGCGCCCGCCGCCGCCTCCTCGTCGGGGTCCTCGACCTCCACCAGCCCGGTGTCGACGGCCACCCGCCACGCCTCGCTCGCGTCGGCCTCGGCGTCCGCCCGCGCCCACGCCGCCAGCGCTTCGTCGCTCTCCGTCGGCTCCGGGCTCTCGGTCCCCGTCAGCCCCAGCACCTCGGCCGCCGCGGGCAGTTGCTCGTCGACGAGTTCACCGCCCGCGCCGACGCGTGTCCCCGGCCCGGCCCAGCGGGCGAGACGTACCGCCCTGGCGAGCAGCGGTACGGCGAGCGCGTCCCGCGCCAGCTCCGCGTCCGAGGGCAGCCGCACCGGCGGCAGAGTGGGGCGGTCTCCGGACATACTGGTGATTCTCCTTGCGCCTTACGGGGTCCAGGGCGCCCAAGCGTAGACGTATTTCACCCCATCCCACCCGGTTCACTTGGCCGACAACGGGTGTACACCGGGACACCCTTGACAACGCATGGGCCCACACAAGAGATTGACGCGCGTAGAACCACATCTCCACGCCGCCCCCTACCTCCTCCCTTCCTCACCTCCGGAGTCCCGTAATGCCTTCATCCGTACCCAGAACGGCCGCGATTTCGGCCGTCGTCGCCGCCGCACTGGCCGCCGGTCTGCTCGTCGGTTCCTCCTCCGCGTCCGCCGCCGAGGTCAGGATCCACGGCATCCAGGGCAGTGGCCGGATATCGCCGCTCGTGGGTACCGCGGTGGCGGACGTCCCCGGCATCGTCACGGGCGTACGGACGTACGGCTCGCGCGGCTTCTGGTTCCAGGACCCGAACCCCGACAAGGACGCCGCGACGAGTGAGGGCATCTTCGTCTTCACCAACGCCGTTCCGACCGTCGCCGTGGGCGACTCGATCAAGGTGTCCGGCACGGTCACCGAGTACATCCCCGGCGGCGCCGCCTCCGGGAACCAGTCCCTCACCCAGATCTCGTCGCCGAAGATCACGGTCGTCTCCTCGGGCAACAAGGTGCCCGCGCCGGTGACCATCTCGGCCAAGTCCGTACCGGCCGCGTACGCACCGAACGGCACCGCCGCCACCGGCAACAGCATCAACGGCCTCCCGTTGAAGCCCCGCAGCTACGCGCTCGACTACTACGAGTCGCTGGAGGGCATGAACGTCCGCGTCGGCACCTCGCGCGTGGTCGGCGCCACCGACCCGTACTCGGAGCTGTGGGTGACGGTCAAGCCGAGCGAGAACGCCAACCGCCGCGGCGGCACGGTCTACGGCGGTTACGACGACCAGAACACCGGCCGCCTCCAGATCCAGCAGCTGGCCCCGATCGCCGAGCAGCCGTTCCCGAAGGCCGACGTCGGCGATGTGCTGTCCGGCGACACCGAAGGCCCGCTGGACTTCAACCAGTTCGGCGGCTACACGCTGACCGCCCGCACGCTCGGCGAGGTCACCGGCGGCGGCGCAGAGCCCGAGACGACCCGTGTGCAGCGCGGTGACGAGCTGGCCGTGGCGACGTACAACGTCGAGAACCTCGACCCGTCCGACCCGCAGGAGAAGTTCGACGCGCTCGCCGGCGCCGTCGTCAGCAGCCTGTCGTCGCCGGACATCCTGGCGCTGGAGGAGATCCAGGACGACAACGGAGCCAAGGACGACGGCACCGTCTCCGCCGACGCGACGATCGCCAAGTTCACGGCGGCGATCGTGGCGGCCGGCGGCCCCGCGTACGAGGCGCGCACCATCGACCCCGAGAACAAGACGGACGGCGGCGAGCCCGGCGGCAACATCCGCCAGGTCTTCCTCTTCAACCCCGAGCGGGTCTCCTTCACCGACCGCGCGGGCGGCGACGCCACGACGGCGACCGAGGCCGTGAGCAAGGGCGGCGACGCCGCGCTGAGCCTCTCCCCCGGCCGGATCGACCCGACGAACGCGGCCTGGGAGAACAGCCGCAAGCCGCTGGCCGGTGAGTTCACCTTCCGCGGCGAGCCGGTCATCGTGATCGCCAACCACTTCGCCTCCAAGGGCGGCGACGAGAGTCTGGTCTCCCACCACCAGCCGCCGAACCGGATCTCCGAGGCGCAGCGGCACCTCCAGGCGAAGTCCGTCAACACCTTCGTCAAGGACCTCCTCGCGATCCAGCGGAAGGCCAACGTGCTGGTGGTGGGTGACATCAACGACTTCGAGTTCTCCACGACCACGAAGACGCTCACCGCCGACGGCGCGCTGTACCCGGCCATCAAGTCCCTGCCGGCGCCGGAGCGTTACTCGTACGTCTACCAGGGCAACAGCCAGGTTCTCGACCAGATCCTGACGAGCCCGTCGATCGACGACTTCGACTACGACAGCGTCCACATCAACGCCGAGTTCGCCGACCAGAACAGCGACCACGACCCGCAGGTGCTGCGCTTCCGCCCGTGACCGGGGCCGCCTCTGCCTGAACGGCGGTGGGGGGGGGGGGGGCCCCGCCCCCCCCCCCCCCCCCCCCCCCCCCCCGCTTCCCGCTGAGTCCGAGGGCCCCGATCTCCCCCTCAGCCCGCGCTGAGACTGATCGCGGGCGCGTACCTCTTCACCTCGCCGCCCACGAGGCCCGGGAAGTTCCGCACCTTCTCCCACTGCTCGGTGCTGGAACCGACGCCGTCGCCCGGCGCGTTGAGCGCTTCGATGTGGCCCTCCGCGTTCTCCCACTCGGCGTAGTTGAGCACCCGCCTCCCGTCCGTGCTCGTGTGGAAGTGCGCGGCGATCCCGGCCGACCGCTCGTACGGGTCGTTGTCGAGGGCGGCGAAGACCGCGTCCGTCCACTCCCGCTGCCGCGCGGGGTCGGGCCCGTCGAACTCGGCGTCCACGATCACCACACAGCCGGGCACACAGGTGTCGCCCTCGGCCGGCTCCCCGCTGCGGTACAGCTCGTACGAGCCGAGCCCGAGCCGCTCGATCCCCGGCACGGCCGCGTCGATCTCCGCGTTGCGCGCGTCCCGGCCCGTACGGAAGAAGTCCTGGTACGCCGCCTCGTCGCGCCACTGCGAGTAGTGCAGCAGCGTCCGACCGTCCTCGCCGACCAGGACGCTGTACGAGAGAAGGCCGCCGTCCGGCCAGTCCCGAGCGCTCCATGCCGCACGGATCGCTTCGACGGTCGCGCGCTGCCGTTCGGGCGTACCGACGCGCCAGGTGCTGACCTTGACGACGCCCACGCCGGAACGCCTGATCTCGGGGACGGTGCCGACCCGCACGGACATGGTGATCCCTCCTCGTCGCCGCACCACCGTGGTGCGGCGTCACTCACCATGCTCAAATATGAAGTGGGGTTGAAGTCAACGGGATTCGGCCCACCGCGCCACCCAGGCGGCGAACCCCGCCTCTTCCTCGCAGGGCGCGGCGCCGACGTCGCTGACGGCCCATATCCGGCCGCGCTGCGCACCGGTGACGACCAGATGCCAGTAGAGCCCGCAGCCGTCCGTGCCCAGCACGACGCTGCCGTCGTTGCCGACCTCGTCGATCAGCGGCTCTATCTCCTCGTACGGCCGGGGGTCGTCCTCCCACACCCATGCCTCGGTGAGCGGGAACGCCTGCGCGAGGGCGCGCTGCCCGTCGACCGGGCCCCAGTCCGCGGGCAGGGACTTCAGCGGGAGGAGCCCGCCGGCATCGGGGGGACCCTCACCACTGCCGTCGCATATCTCGGCGACCAGCGTGCGATACGGCTCCGGCAGCACGACGCCGTGCTCCCGCTCGAAGGCGCGGACGGTGTCCCAGCCCAGCGGGGGTCTGCGGAGGCCGGGCGGGAAGGCGGCGCGCAGGGCGTCGAGGTCGCAGGGGTCGGCACGTTCGGTGTTCATGCGCTCCATTGGATCACCGACCACTGACAGGGTCGGCCGCCCAGGAGGTCACTTCCAGGGTGCCGTCCGAGCCGATGTCGACGGGGAGCGGCAGAGAGATCGGATCCTCGCCCGGGGCGGGCGTGACGACGATATGGGCGCCCGGAGCGGGGGCTCCGTCCAGGGAGGTGACGCGGTTGTTCCAGTGCAGCACCGCGCTCGCCGTGTCGTCGGGCGCGAGGGTCAGCTGCCGGGGACGGTCGTCGCGCCTGCCGGTGTAGGTGTAGTCGCTCTTGTGGGTGATCTTGACACCGATCGGTTCACGGCCGTCGTCGAGGAGTTCGACGCCGGGGTGGCCCTTGACGCGGCGGGGCTTGTCGCCGCAGTTCCAGAGCTGGAGCGTGACCACGCGGTGGCCCATGGCGGCGTCCTCGCCACCGATCACGACATCGAGGCCGGACGGCGGGCAGCCGGGCGCTGTCGCCTCGGCGGAGGGGGACGGGGAGGGGGACGGGGGCAGGTCGAGAGGCGAGGGCGGTGGCTGCCCCGGTGTGGACGGGGCGGCGCCACCGCCCTTCTCCGCCTCGATCTCGCTCCTGAGGTCGGAACAGCCGACCGCCGTCAGCAGCAGGACGAACGCCCCGGCGAGCAGCGCGGCGGGGCGGTGTCGCCTCGTCATCGGTCCCCGCCCCCCCCATCCCCAGTGGCCCGTGGCCCGTTTGACGCGTCGTCAGTTGTGGCTGTGCAGAACGTCGTTCAGACCGCCCCAGACCGCGTTGTTCGGGCGGGCCTCGACCTTGCCGGTGACCGAGTTGCGGCGGAAGAGGATGTTCGACGCGCCGGACAGCCCACGGGCCTTGACGATCTCCCCGTCGGGCAGCGTCACACGCGTACCCGCCGTGATGTAGAGACCGGCCTCGACGACGCACTCGTCGCCCAGCGGGATGCCGACGCCCGCCTCCGCGCCGATGAGGCAGCGCTCGCCGATCACGATGCGCTCCGTGCCGCCGCCGGAGAGGGTGCCCATGGTGGAGGCCCCGCCGCCGATGTCCGAGCCGTCGCCGACGACGACGCCGGCCGAGATCCGGCCCTCGACCATGGAGGTACCGAGCGTGCCCGCGTTGAAGTTGACGAAGCCCTCGTGCATCACGGTGGTGCCCTCGGCAAGGTGCGCGCCGAGCCGGACACGGTCGGCGTCGCCGATCCGTACGCCCTTGGGGGCGACGTAGTCCGTCATACGCGGGAACTTGTCGACCGAGGTGACCTGGAGGTGCAGCCCCTCCGCACGGGCGTTCAGGCGCACCGTCTCCAGCGCGTCGACGGCGACCGGGCCGAGCGAGGTCCAGGCGACGTTGGCGAGCAGGCCGAAGAGGCCGTCGAGGCTCTGGCCGTGCGGCTTCACCAGGCGATGGCTGAGCAGGTGAAGGCGCAGGTACGCGTCGTGCGCGTCCAGCGGCTTGTCGTCGAGCGAGGCGATGACCGTACGGACGGCGACGACCTCGACACCGCGGCGCGCGTCGGGCCCGACGGCCTTGCGCGCGGCGTCGCCGAGCAGTTCGGCAGCGCGGTCGGCGCTCAGCCGCTCGGTACCGGCGGGGCCCGGCTCGTCGCTGAGCGCGGGGGCGGGGTACCAGGTGTCGAGGACGGTGCCGTCCTCGGTGAGGGTGGCGAGCCCGGCGGCGACGGCGCCGGTGGTACGAGTAGCAGTCGTGTCGGTCATGAGCGAAACCTAACGGGCGCCCGTACGCGGAGGCCAACCCGTCTCGGCGTACGGGCACCAGGAAGGCGACTGAACGTGTCCCTTGCGCCGGGCCCTGGTGGGGCGAGCCGGTTCAGCCGAGCCGGTTGTCGTCCGTGTCGCCCGGTGCGCGGGTGGTGTCGTCCTCGGCGCGCGGCAGGATCCGGTGGCCCTCGGAGTGGTGGTTCACCCAGCCGCAGACTCCGCAGCTGTAGCGGCCGTCGAGTCCTGCGATGAGCGTGCCGCACTGGCGGCACTCCGCGTAGGTGATCTCGGGGCCTATGGCGTCCACGAGCTCCGTTGCGGACCCCGGCGCATACTCAGGCGCGTGTTCAGGCGCGTGCTTGGCGGACCGAATGCTCATCCGTTCAATCTAACGGCGCCGGCGCCGGCGCCGGCGGCCCGGCCAGGATCCGGCCGAGCATCTCGCGCGTGTACCCGGCGTCGTACTCGCGGCCCGTGAGCAGTACCTGAAGGCAGATGCCGTCCAGCAGGGCGACCACCGCGCGGGCGGTGAGCGGGTCGACGCGGCCGGCGAGGGTCGCCGTGACTCCGACGCACCAGTCCGCCGCGACCGGGCGCAGCGCCGGGCGGCGCAGTGCGGCGAGATACAGCTCGTACTCCAGCTCGACACCCGTACGGTCCCCGGCGAGCCAGTGCCCGGTGATCCGGGCCAGCTCGTCCGCGATGTCGCACTCCGGGTCGGCGAGGGCGCGGTTCTCCCTCACAACCGTGGCGAAGCCCTCGTTGGCCTGTCGCAGCGCGGCGACCAACAGCTCGTCCAGGGAGGCGAAGTGGTATGTCGTGGAGCCGAGCGGCACATCGGCCTCGGCGGCGACGGTGCGGTGGCTCAGCCCCGCGATCCCACTGCGCCCGACCACCCGGAGCGCCGCGTCGATGATCCGCTGCCGCCGCTCGGGGTCGTAGCGGCGCGCCATCAGTGGGCCCCGCCGAGATTGAGCAGTACGACTCCGCCTATGACGAGCGCCATCCCGGCGAGCTTCGCCGGGGTGGCCGCCTCGCTCAGGAACACCATGCCGATGGCGGCGACGGCGGCGGTGCCGACGCCCGCCCAGATCGCGTACGCGGTACCCACCGAGAGGGTCTTGAGTGTCTGGGCGAGCATGGCGAACGCCAGCACATAGCCGGCCACGGCCCCCACCGAGGGCCAGAGCCGAGTGAAGCCCTCGCTGTATTTCATGGCCGTCGTGGCGGCCACCTCCGCCATGATCGCGACAGCGAGCAATCCGTATCCCAGTCCCATGTGTACGAGTGTACGCATAACTTGCGTACACCCGTACACAAGACGGTGGAATTCCCGGCCGTGCGACACCAGCGGCTACGGTGTCCCGGCCGGAGTGGCGACAACGCATCGGAGCAGAGCAGTGACGCAGGACGCGGGGTGGGGCGGCGGCGCGCAGGGCGGCGGGCCGCCGGGCGGATACGGACCGTACGGCGGTGGTGGGCCGCCCTACGGCGGTGGAACACCCCCTCCTTACGGAGGGCAGCCCCCGTACGGCGGGAGTCCGCCTCCGTACGGAAGCGGTCCCCCGCCCGACTGGGGCGGCTGGTCGCGCCCCCGCGGGCCGAAGCCCGGCGTGATACCGCTGAGCCCGCTCACTCTCGGCGAGATACTGAGCGGCGCGTTCCAGACGCTCGGCCGTCACTGGCAGCAGGTGCTCGGCATCGCGGTGGCGGTGTACGGCACCGCGCTCCTGGTCAGCGTCGGTGCGGTGGCCGTCGCGTACGCCGCCGTCGGTGACCGTCTGTCGGCCGTCGTCGACACACCGGACGACTCCACACCCGCCTGGGCCGACCTGCGGCCGCTGGTCATCGCCTTCGTCTGTCTCTGGATCGTGGTGACCGCGGCGATGCTGCTGGCCACCTCGATGATGCAGGCCTGCTGCCCGGTGATCGTCCAGGAGGCGGTGCTCGGCAGGCCGGTCAGGGTCGGCCCGACCCTGCTGCGGGCGCTGTCCCGTGTGGCCGCCGTGGCCGGAACGGTCTTCCTCAGCGGTCTGATCGCACTGGTCCCGGTCCTGCTGTTCATCGCCGGGGTGGTCTCCACCATCGTGACGGTCATCGCGCTGGGCGCCTGGGACCCGGCCGGCTGGCTGATCCCACTGGGCTTCCTCGGCGCTCTGATCCTCACGCCCCTGGCGATCTGGCTGTGGGTGCAGTTCAGCCTCGCCCCGGCGGTCGTCGTGGTCGAGTCACGGGGCCCCGTCGACGCGCTGCGCCGCTCGGCCGAGCTGGTCCGCGGCTCCTGGTGGCGGATCTGCGGCATCTCGCTGCTGGCCTTCGTGATCGCCTCGGTCGCGGGTCTGGTGCTCCAGCAGTTGCTCAATGTGCTGGGGATGTTCCCCAGCGCCTTCGGGTTCGGCTCGGAAGAGTTCAGGCACGAGCCGACCACGAGCGAGATCTTCATCACCGCGAGCGGCTATCTGATCGTGGTGCTGGTGAGCCAGCTGGTCAGCCAGATCTTCTCGACGACCTTCCCGCAGCTGGTGCTCAATCTGCTCTACATCGATCAGCGCATCCGTACGGAGGACCTGGCACCGGCACTGATCTCGGCGGCGTCGACCGCCCCGACCGCCCCGGCCGCTCCCCCTGGCGGCCCCTGAATCCCGGACACGTGAGCGGGCCCCACGATCCTGGTGATCGTGGGGCCCGCTCACGTACGCCTCGTAAGGCCGTGCCTCAGACGTTGAAGCCCAGCGCGCGCAGCTGCTCGCGGCCGTCGTCCGTGATCTTGTCCGGACCCCACGGCGGCATCCAGACCCAGTTGATCTTCAGCTCGTTGACAATGCCCTCCGTCGCCGACTTCGCCTGGTCCTCGATCACATCGGTCAGCGGACAGGCCGCCGACGTCAGCGTCATGTCGAGGGTGGCGACGTTGGAGTCGTCGATGTGGACGCCGTAGATCAGGCCCAGATTGACGACGTCGATGCCCAGCTCGGGGTCGACGACGTCGTACAGCGCCTCGCGGACCTCCTCCTCGGAGGCCGGCTTCATCATCACGGTCTCGTTCTCGCTCATGCCGTCTCCTTCTGCGCGGTGTCGCCCAGTGCCTGGGCCGTCGCGTCCTTCCACGCCATCCAGCTCAGCAGCGCGCACTTCACACGGGCGGGGTACTTGGAGACGCCGGCGAACGCCACGGCGTCCTCCAGCACCTCCTCCATGGCGTCGTCGGGCTCGATCTGGCCCTTGGACTGCATCAGCTCCAGGAACGCGCTCTGGATCTTCTGCGCGTCCGCCAGTTCCTTGCCGACCAGCAGGTCGTTCAGCACGGACGCGCTGGCCTGGCTGATGGAGCAGCCCTGGCCCTCGTACGACACGTCCGCGACGCGCGAGCCGTCGTACTTCACGCGCAGGGTGATCTCGTCACCGCACGTCGGATTGACGTGGTGCACCTCCGCGTCGCCGTCCCGCAGACCGCGCCCGTGGGGGTGCTTGTAGTGGTCCAGGATGACTTCCTGGTACATGGAATCCAGCTTCACCGGTCAATCCCTCATCCGAAGAAATTACGGACGTGCTCCAGCCCGTCGACCAGTGCGTCGACCTCGGACTGCGTGGAGTACAGATAGAACGACGCTCGCGTGGTCGCCGGAATTCCGTACCGCAGGCAGACGGGCCGCGCGCAGTGGTGACCGACCCGGACAGCGATGCCCTGCTCGTCCAGCACCTGACCCACGTCGTGCGGGTGGATGTCTCCGAGTGTGAAGGAGATCGTGGCGCCGCGCTCCTCGGCCGTGGAGGGGCCGATGATCCGCAGGTCCGGGACGTCGAGCAGCCGCTTCACCGCGTACTCGGTGATGGCGTGCTCATGCGCGGCGATCTTGTCCATGCCGATCGCGCTCAGATAGTCCACGGCCGCGCCGAGGCCGACGGCCTGGGCGACCGGAGGCGTACCCGCCTCGAACTTGTGCGGAGCGGGGGCGTATGTCGACGAGTGCATCGACACGGTCTCGATCATCTCGCCGCCGCCGAGGAACGGCGGCAGGTCCTCCAGCAGCTCCTGCCGGCCCCACAGGACGCCGATGCCGGTCGGGCCGCACATCTTGTGGCCCGTGAAGGCCACGAAGTCGGCCTGGAGCGCCTGCACGTCGACCGCGGCGTGCGGGGCGGCCTGCGAGGCGTCGATCAGCACCAGCGCGCCGACCTCCTGGGCGCGGCGGACGATCGCCTCGACGGGGTTGACCGTGCCCAGGATGTTCGAGATCAGCACAAAGGAGACGATCTTCGTCTTCTCGGTGATGATCTCGTCGATGTTCGACAGGTCGAGCCGGCCGTCGTCGGTGAGACCGAACCACTTCAGCTTCGCTCCGGTGCGCTGCGAGAGCAGCTGCCACGGCACGATGTTGGAGTGGTGCTCCATCTCCGTGATGACGATCTCGGTCTCGTGGTCCACGCGGTAGGGCTCGTCCGCCCAACCCAGCATGTTCGCCACGAGGTTGAGCGACTCCGAGGCGTTCTTGGTGAAGATCACCTCGTCACGGCTCGGCGCGTTGATGAACGCGGCGACCTTGTCGCGCGCGCCCTCGTAGAGCGCCGTGGCCTCCTCGGCGAGCACATGGACGCCGCGGTGCACGTTGGCGTTGTGCTGCTCGTAGTACTCGTTGAGGGCGTCGAGCACCTGGCGCGGTTTCTGCGACGTCGCCGCGTTGTCCAGATACACGATCTTCTTCCCGTCGTGGACCACACGGTCCAACAAGGGGAAGTCCTTGCGGATCGCCTCGGTGTCGAGAAGGCCCGGCAGCTGTGTCACGCGGTGACGCCACCCTTCACGTACGCCTCGTAGCCCTCGTTCTCCAGCTTGTCCGCGAGCTCGGCGCCGCCGGACTCGGCGATACGGCCCTGCGCGAAGACATGCACGAAGTCGGGCTTGATGTAGCGGAGGATCCGCGTGTAGTGCGTGATCAGCAGCGTGCCGACCTCTCCGCTCTCCCGGACGCGGTTGACGCCCTCGGAGACGACCCGCAGCGCGTCGACGTCCAGACCGGAGTCCGTCTCGTCGAGGATCGCGACCTTGGGCTTGAGCAGTTCGAGCTGAAGGATCTCGTGGCGCTTCTTCTCGCCGCCGGAGAAGCCTTCGTTGACGTTGCGCTCGGCGAACGCGGGGTCCATCTGGAGCTGTTCCATCGCGGTCTTGACCTCCTTCACCCACGTACGCAGCTTGGGTGCCTCGCCGCGCATGGCGGTGGCGGAGGTGCGCAGGAAGTTGGAGACCGAGACGCCGGGGACCTCGACGGGGTACTGCATCGCGAGGAAGAGCCCGGCGCGGGCGCGCTCGTCGACGGTCATCTCCAGGACGTCCTCGCCGTCCAGCGTCACGGTGCCACCGGTGATCGTGTATTTGGGGTGGCCCGCGATGGAGTACGCGAGGGTCGACTTGCCGGAGCCGTTGGGGCCCATGATGGCGTGCGTCTCGCCCTGCTTGACGGTCAGGTCGACGCCCTTGAGGATCGCGCGGGCGCCGCCCTCCGCCTCGACAGTGACGTGCAGGTCGTTGATTTCAAGGGTTGCCATGGGTGACTCAGGACTCCTGGGTGACGGAGACGAGCACATCGTCCCCTTGGATCTGTACGGGGTATACGGGGACGGGGCGCGTCGCGGGCAGGCTGTTCGGCTTTCCGGTACGCAGGTCGAAGCTGGAGCCGTGCAGCCAGCACTCGATCGAGCAGTCCTCGACCTCTCCCTCGGAGAGGGAGACGTTGGCGTGCGAGCAGATGTCGTTGATCGCGAACACCTCGCCCTCGGTACGGACGACGGAGACCGGTATGCCGTCGAGTTCCACCCGCTTCGGGGTGTCCTCTTCCAGCTCGGTCAGTCCACAGACTCGGACGAAGGCCATCAGACTGACGCCTCCAGCTCCGCCTCGATCTTGGCCAGCAGGCGCTCCTCGACGTCCGGCAGTCCGATCTGCTGGACCAGCTCGGCGAAGAAACCGCGGATGACGAGGCGACGGGCCTCGACCTGCGGGATGCCGCGCGACATCAGGTAGAACAGCTGCTCGTCGTCGAAGCGGCCGGTGGCCGAGGCGTGTCCGGCGCCGGCGATCTCGCCGGTCTCGATCTCCAGGTTCGGTACGGAGTCGACGCGGGCACCGTCCGTGAGGACCAGGTTCCGGTTCATCTCGTAGGTGTCGGTGCCCTCGGCGACCACGCGGATGAGCACGTCACCGATCCAGACGGCGTGCGCGTCGTCGCCCTGGAGCGCGCCCTTGTAGACGGCGTTGGACTTGCAGTGCGGCGCGTTGTGGTCGACCAGGAGCCGGTGCTCCTGGTGCTGGCCCTTGTCGGTGAAGTAGAGGCCGAACAGCTCGGCCTCGCCGCCGGGGCCCGCGTACTGCACGCGCGGGTGGAGCCGTACGACGTCGCCGCCGAAGGTGACCACGATCGACTTGAACGAGGCGTCCCGGCCGACCAGCGCGTTGTGCTGGGCGACATGGACGGCCTCGGCGTTCCAGTCCTGCACGGACACGACGGTCAGCTTGGCGCCGTCGCCGACGAGGAAGTCGACGTTGGCGGCGACCACCGCGTCACCGGTGTGGTCCATGACCACGACCGCCTCGGCGAAGGCGCCCAGCTCGACCACCTGGTGCACGAAGCCGGTGCCGCCCTGACCGTGCACGGTGATCCGGATCGGCTCGGTGAGCACCGCCTCCTTGGGAACGGAGACGACCGACGCCTTCTCGAACGAGGTGTACGCCTGGGCGGCCACCCGGTCCACCGGCGTACCGGCCCTGCCCACGCGCGGGTCGTCGCGGCCGACGGTCTCCTGGGTGACACCCGCGGGGGTGTACACCTCCGTACGGATAAGGCCGTCTGCGACGGCCGTCCCGTCCTGGAGACCGCGCAGCCGCTCCAGCGGCGTGAACCGCCACTCCTCCTCGCGGCCGTGCGGAACGGGGAAGTCCGCGACGTCGTAGGACGGCGGCGCGCTCATGCGCGTGGCGACGGTCGACTCGGCGGCCACCGCGATCGAACCGGCGGTGGTGGAACCCACCGGAATGTTCTGAGCCTCAGCCATGGCTGTCGTCGTGCTCTCTCTCTGCCTCTTGGGGACTCTTGGGGAATCGGTCGCTGCGGCGGGCTGCCGCTCGGGGCGGCGTCAGCCGACGGAGCCTTCCATCTGGAGTTCGATCAGCCGGTTGAGCTCCAGGGCGTACTCCATGGGCAGTTCCTTGGCGATCGGCTCCACGAAGCCGCGCACGATCATCGCCATGGCCTCGAACTCGGTCATGCCGCGGCTCATCAGGTAGAAGAGCTGGTCCTCGGAGACCTTGGAGACCGTCGCCTCGTGCCCCATCGACACGTCGTCCTCGCGGACGTCCACGTACGGATAGGTGTCGGAGCGCGAGACGGTGTCGACCAGCAGCGCGTCACAGAGCACGTTGGACTTGGATCCGGGCGCGCCCTCACCGATCTCGATGAGACCTCGGTAGGAGGTACGGCCGCCGCCTCGCGCCACCGACTTGGAGACGATGTTCGAGGAGGTGTTCGGGGCCATGTGGACCATCTTGGCGCCGGCGTCCTGGTGCTGGCCCTCGCCCGCGAAGGCGATGGACAGGGTCTCGCCCTTGGCGTGCTCGCCCATCAGGTAGACGGCCGGGTACTTCATGGTGACCTTGGAGCCGATGTTGCCGTCGACCCATTCCATGGTCGCGCCCTCGTAGGCCACGGCACGCTTGGTGACGAGGTTGTAGACGTTGTTCGACCAGTTCTGGATCGTCGTGTAACGGCACCGGCCGCCCTTCTTGACGATGATCTCGACCACGGCGCTGTGCAGCGAGTCCGAGGAATAGATCGGCGCCGTGCAGCCCTCGACGTAGTGGACGTAGGCGTCCTCGTCGACGATGATCAGCGTCCGCTCGAACTGGCCCATGTTCTCCGTGTTGATACGGAAGTAGGCCTGGAGCGGGATCTCGACATGCACGCCCTTCGGCACGTAGATGAACGAACCGCCGGACCACACGGCCGAGTTCAGCGAGGCGAACTTGTTGTCGCCGACCGGGATGACCGTGCCGAAGTACTCCTGGAACAGCTCGGGGTGCTCCTTGAGAGCGGTGTCCGTGTCCAGGAAGATGACGCCCTGCTCCTCCAGGTCCTCGCGGATCTGGTGGTAGACGACCTCCGACTCGTACTGGGCCGCGACACCGGCGACGAGGCGCTGCTTCTCCGCCTCGGGGATGCCGAGCTTGTCGTACGTGTTCTTGATGTCCTCGGGCAGGTCCTCCCAGGACTCGGCCTGCTTCTCCGTGGACCGGACGAAGTACTTGATGTTGTCGAAGTCGATGCCCGACAGGTCGGAGCCCCAGCTCGGCATCGGCTTCTTGCCGAACAGCTTCAGTCCCTTGAGACGGAGCTTCAGCATCCACTCCGGCTCGTTCTTCTTCGCCGAGATGTCGCGGACGACCTCTTCCGAGAGCCCCCGCTTCGCGGTGGCACCGGCCGTGTCGGAGTCGGCCCAGCCGTATTCGTACTTGCCCAGTCCGTCGAGCTCAGGATGGGCGGTCTCCGTGGGGAGCGTCATGCGGGGTTCCTCCCGGCCGTGCTTTCGGATGCGTGATGTTCGGTCTGCGGTGTATCGGTCTGTGGTGGGACGCCGTGCCCGGCGCCGTGGGGGATGAACGTCGTGCACACCCCGTCGCCGTGGGCGATGGTCGCGAGACGCTGCACATGGGTCCCGAGCAGCTCGGAGAAGAATTCCGTCTCCGCCTCGCACAACTGCGGATACTTCTCGGCCACGTGGGCCACCGGGCAGTGGTGCTGGCAGAGCTGCTCGCCCTGCTGATGCGGTGCGCTACGAGCCGTAGCAGCGTACCCGTCGGCACTCAGTGCCCTGGCGAGCGCGTCCGTGCGCTTCTCGGGTGAGGCGGCTCCGACCGCCTCGCGGTAAGCCCCCGCCTGGGTGGCGATCCGGTCGCGCGCGAACGCGGCGACGGCCGCCTCCCCCTCGGCGCCGCCGCCCGCGCCTCGGGCGATCCACTCGATGGCGTCGGCGGCGAGCTTGTCGTACGACTGGTCGAAGGCGTCCCTGCCGCAGTCGGTGAGGGCGAACACCTTGGCGGGCCGGCCACGTCCGCGTGAGCCGTAGACTCGCTGGTCACGAGGCTCCACGACGGCGTCGGCCGCGAGTGCGTCGAGATGGCGGCGGACGGCGGCCTGGGTGAGCTTCAGGCGCCCCGCGAGATCGGAGACGGTGGACGGGCCGTGATCCAGGATGGAGCGCGCGACCCGATTTCGCGTGGAACGCTCACCGGTCGCGAGTTCCTCCTGCGGAGCCTCGCCGACGTATTTCACAACGCCATTGTTGCGTAATTCCTTGACGAGTGACAACAGCCGTCGGAAACCGCGCGTGGTGCCCTGCGTCACTTAGGGTCACCTAAGAAGATCGGGGGTGGCCACCCGGACGAGGGGTTCGTCCGCCCCCGGAACGGGGGCGCCGGTTGCCGCTGCCTAGACTCACGGCATGCGCAGCGTCGTCGGAGAGCCGGTGGTCCAGGTCCGGGGCCTGGTCAAGCGGTACGGGGCCAAGACCGCGGTGAACGGCCTGGATCTGGCGTTCCGGGCGGGCACGGTGTCCGCGGTCCTCGGGCCCAACGGAGCCGGCAAGACCACCACGATCGAGACCTGCGAGGGCTATCGCAGACCGGACGAGGGCACCGTACGCGTCCTCGGACTCGACCCCGTGACCGACGCGGCGCGGCTGCGCCCCCGGATCGGCGTGATGCTCCAGTCCGGCGGCGTGTACTCCGGCGCCCGCGCGGAGGAGATGCTGCGCCACATGGCCGCGCTGCACGCGAACCCCCTGGACGTGACCGCGCTGATCGAGCGTCTCGGGCTCGGCGGCTGCGGCCGTACGCCCTACCGGCGGCTCTCCGGCGGGCAGCAGCAGCGGCTCTCGCTCGCCATGGCGGTCGTGGGCCGGCCCGAGCTGGTGTTCCTGGACGAGCCGACCGCGGGGCTCGACCCGCAGGCCCGCCGCTCCACCTGGGACCTGGTGCGCGAGCTGCGCGCCGACGGCGTGAGCACCGTGCTCACCACGCATTTCATGGACGAGGCCGAGGAACTGGCCGACGACGTCGCCATCATCGACGCCGGCCGGGTCGTGGCGCACGGCACCACCGAGCAGCTGTGCCGGGGCGGCGCCGAGAACAGCCTGCGTTTCACCGGCCGCCCCGGACTCGACCTCGGCTCACTGCTCAAGGCGCTGCCCGACGGATCGGCCGCCGCCGAACCGGCGCCGGGCGCCTACCGGATCGGCGGCACGATCGATCCGCAGCTGCTCGCGACGGTGACGTCCTGGTGCGCGCAGCACGGGGTGATGCCGGACAAGATCTCCGTCGAACGGCACACGCTGGAGGACGTCTTCCTCGAACTGACCGGCAAGGAGCTGCGTTCATGAGCACCGATACGGAGATGAGTACCGGTGCGGAGACGGGCACCGGTACGTACGCGCCCGCCCCGGGCGCGGCGCCGCTGTCGCGGATGATCGCCGCGCAGACGGCCTTCGAGACGAAGATGCTGCTGCGCAACGGTGAGCAGCTGCTGCTGACCGTGATCATCCCGAGTCTGCTGCTGGTGCTGTTCTCGACGGTCGAGATCATCGACACGGGCGCGGGTGACTCGGTCGACTTCCTGGCTCCCGGTGTCCTCGCCCTGGCCGTGATGTCGACGGCCTTCACCGGACAGGCCATCGCGACGGGGTTCGAACGGCGTTACGGGGTGCTCAAGCGGCTCGGTGCGTCACCGCTGCCGCGCTGGGCCCTGATGACCGCCAAGACGCTCTCCGTACTGGTCACCGAAGTGCTCCAGATCCTGCTGCTGACGGTCATCGCGTTCGCGCTCGGCTGGTCGCCGGAGGGCAACCCTCTCACCGTACTGCTGCTGCTCGTGCTCGGGACGGCCGCGTTCTCGGGACTGGGGCTGCTGATGGCGGGGACGCTCAGGGCCGAGGCGACGCTGGCCGCGGCGAATCTGGTGTTCGTGCTGCTGATGGTGGGCGGTGGCGTGATCGTACCGATGGACAAGTTCCCCGAAGCGGCACAGACATTGCTCGGTCTGCTGCCGATCTCGGCCCTCTCCGAGGGCCTGCGGGACGTGCTCCAGCACGGTGCGGGGATGCCCTGGGACGACCTCGGGGTGCTGGCCGCCTGGGCAGTGCTCGGGCTCGGGACCGCGGCGCGCTTCTTCCGCTGGGAGTAGGTCCCTCGGCTGCGGACGGGGTGCGCGCGGCTGCGCGCGGGGACCCCTCGTGACCGCGTTCACAAGCCCCCGCCTACCATGGTGGCCGTGTGGAACCCCCTCGACTACATCGCCCAGCGCTGGACGCCCTCCCCCCGCATCCTCAGGCGCGCCGCGCTCTCCGCCGTCGTGATGACCGTCGTCATCATCGTCACCGGAGGCGCCGTCCGGCTCACGGGCTCCGGGCTCGGCTGCGACACCTGGCCGAAGTGCTCGGACGACAGCCTGTTCGCGACGTCCGAACAAGGTCTGCACGGCGCGATCGAGTTCGGCAACCGCATGCTGACGTACGTCCTGTCGGCGGCCGTCGGCTGGGCCATCGTCGCCTCCCGGTCGGTCAAGCCCCGGCGGCGCGGCCTCACCCGGCTCGCCTGGAGCATGTTCTGGGTCGTCCTGCTGAACGCCGTGATGGGCGGCATCACGGTCCATATGGAGCTCAACCCCTGGACGGTGGCGGTCCACTTCCTGCTCGCCAACGCCCTGCTCACCGTCACCGTGATCGTCTGGCAGCGCACCCGCGAGGGCGACTCGACGCCCCGGCCACGGGTCCCGCGTCCCGTACGGAAGCTGTCCTGGGCGCTGGTCGCCGCGACGGCCCTGCTGATCACCCTGGGCACGACGGTGACCGGTTCCGGCAAGCACGCGGGCGACAGCAGCGACGTGCCGCGCATGCCGTTCGACTGGATCGACGCGGCGCACGTGCACGCGGCGGCTGCCTGGCTGGTCTGCGCGCTGGCGATCGCGATGTGGCTGGTACTGCGCGTCGTGGACGCTCCCGACGACACCCGCGCGCGGGCGCGCGACCTGCTGATCGTCCTGCTCGCGCAGGGCGGTGTGGGCTATGTCCAGTTCTTCAGCGATGTGCCCGAGTTCCTGGTCGGCATCCATATGCTCGGCTCCGCGCTGACCTGGATCGCGGTGCTGCGGCTCGCGTTGAGCCTGCGTGAACGGCCCGTGGTGGACCCGGAGATCCCGGCGCAGGCGGACCCGGCCGACCCGGCGCTCTCCACGGCCTGAGCGGCCCCGGCCCCTTACGTTCCGTCCCGGCTCGGCAGCGAGCGGTAGGTCTGTTCGACCTCTTCGTGCACCAGTACGCTGTGCCCGGAGTCACCGACTGTCGCGGAGGCACGGGTGGGGGAACCGACATTCGGGGTGCTGGGTCCACTACAGGTGCGGGTGGATGGCGTCCCGGTCCGCATCGGTGGCCCCAAGCCGAGAGCGATTCTCGCCACATTGCTGTTGCAGCCGGGCGGTTTCGTCTCGCTCGACGTGCTGACCGAGGTCCTGTGGCCCGGCGGTGCTCCCCGGTCCGCGGTGGCCAACGTACGGACGTACGTGCGCGCGCTCCGTCGGGCGCTGTCCGAGGCGGGGGTCGCCACCGACGGGCTCAGCACCCAGCCGTCGGGGTACGCGTTCGATGTCGCACCCGACGACATCGACATGCTGCTCTTCGAACAGCGGCTGGACCGGGCCCGCGCGGAGCGCGACCGCGGCAACAACGCCGCCTCGTTGCGCGGCTACGAATCGGCACTCGGCCTCTGGCGCGGCAGCGTGCTGCAGGACGTGCCGTCCAGTGTGGTGTGGGATCCGGCGATCACCAGGGCCGAGGAAGCACGATCGGTCGCCGTCGACGAATGTCTCGACCTGCGGCTGCGCACGGGAGACTACGTGCCGCTGATCGCCGAGTTGCGGTCCCGCCTCACCGAGGACCCGCTGCGGGAGGACCTGTGGCAGATGCTGGTGCGCGCACTGCACAGCTCGGGCCGCACCATCGAGGCCCGCTCCGCGTACGCCAAAGCCGAGCGGATCCTCGCCGCAGAGCTCGGCATCGAGCCGGGCGCCTCCTTGCGCCACGCCGGGGAGGAGGCCAACGGCTATGTCGGCCGGCGCCGCGCGACGCTCTCGCCGGTGTGCCAACTGCCCATCGATGTACCGGACTTCACGGGTCGCACCGAGGAGATCGCCGCACTGGAAGGACTGCTGTCGGCGGCCGGCCGACAGCCGGTCGTCGGGGTCTTGACGGGTCCGCCGGGTTCTGGGAAGTCCACACTGGCGGTTCATGTGGCGCATCGGGTGCGTGACGCCTTTCCCGACGGCCAGCTCTTCGTCGATCTGGGTGGAATGGGCGCTCAGCCGCGCGAGTCGGCCGACGTCCTGGCCGAGATGTTGCGCGGTCTCGGTGTCATCGACAGCGCCATTCCCGGTGAATTGAGTGAGCGGGCCGCGCTGTTCCGCTCACGCCTGGCACAGCGGCGGTTCCTCATCGTCCTGGACGACGCCGTCGGCAGTTCACAGGTGCGTTCCCTGCTCCCGGGAACTGGGGGATCAGCGGTGCTCGTCAGCTCACGGCGCCGTATGCCGGGGCTGCCGGCGCACCACGTCCCCATCGGAGTGATGAAACACGACGAGGCCCGCGCACTGTTCGGCACGATCGTCGGACCGGACCGGCTGCACCTGGAAGGAGCGGACACCGACCGGGTGCTCGCCGGCTGCGGCTCGCTGCCACTGGCCGTACGGATCGCCGGCTCCCGGCTGGCGAACCGGCCGGGCTGGACCGTCGGCACGCTGGCCGACCTCCTGCACGACGAGCGCGGACGGCTGGACCAGCTCCAGACGGGTGAGATGGAGGTACGGGCGAGCGCGGAGCTGAGCTACCGGCATCTGCCCGAGCAGGCCGCGACGGCCTTCCGCGCCTTCGGGCAGCTGGCCGACGAGCCGGTGGCGGGCTGGCTCGTCGCGGTGGCCATGGGGCGTGCCGACGAGGCCGCGAAGGAACTGGAGACGCTGGCCGACGAGCATCTGGTCGAGGTGGTGGGCACCGACCCTCTCGGGCTGCAGCGTTACCGCATGCACAACCTGCTGCGCTGCTACGCCCAGGAGCTGGCCGAGTCGGACGATTCCGGCGTACGCGCGCGGCGCCGGCTGGAGGTCGTCGACACCTTGATCGCGCTCGCCCGCCGCGCCAATGCGGCGATGCCCACGCGTTTCCTCGGAGTACTCGGTGAGTCGGCCCGACCGGCCGGGCCCGCCACCGCGATCTCGCCCGCGGTGGATGCCTGGCCCGTGCAGTGGTTCGAAACAGAACGCCGCCTCCTTGTCGCCGCCGTGGAATCCGCGTTACGCCTCGGTCACGTCTCCCGGGCCGCCGATCTCGCGATCGAGCTGGCGGGTTTCTTCGACATGCGCGGCTACTACGCCGACTGGCTGCGGACGCATCAGCTCGTGCTCGACGCGACGCCGGCTCCGTCCGACGCGCAGGCCGCGGCGCTGCTCCGCAACATGGGCCAGCTCCACCTTTACGGGGACCGGTACACCGACGCGGTCGCGTCGTTCGAAACCTCGCGTGCTCTCTTCGCCGGTCTCGGGCACCTGTCCGGCGAGGCGATGGCCGCGGTGGGGGCCGGGTCCGTGTACCGGGTCATCAATGACCTCGATGCCGCGCTGGAGAGGTTCGTCGCGGCATTGCGCGGATTCGGCGAGGCCGGTGACCGGCACGGCGAAGCGGTCGCATGCAACGCGATCGCCTCGGTGTGGTTGGAGCGGCGGGACCCCGAGGCCGCGGCGCCGTGGCTCGACGGTGCTCTGGAGCTGTCCCGCGAGGTCGGCGACCGGCACCGCGAGGCACAGGTGCGCCGCCGGATCGCGGTGATGCACGAACTGCGCGGCGAACCACACGTCGCGCGGGCCGAACTGGAGTGCGCACTCGCCATCTTCGACGATCTGGCCGACACGCACTGCGCGGCCTGTGTGCAGCAGAGCATCGGGGAGCTGTGCTTGCAACAGGGCGACGCCGGCCAGGCGTCCGCGCTGCTGGTCGATGCGCTCGTCGTACAACAGCAGCTCGGTGATCGCCGGGCGGAGGCGCGTGTCGCGTGCCTGCTGGGCGAGTTGCACCACGCGACCGGCCGGGAGCAGACCGCGAGGCGCTACTTCCACCGTTCGCTGTCCACGTGGCGCCGGCTCGACGCTCGCGATCAGGCCGAACTCGTCGACGCGAAGCTGCGGTTGCTGAACTGACGTGCACTGGTGGGCCGTCGCCGACGAACGCGGTGCCGGCCGCGTGGCCAGCACCGGTCGTACACACTCCGTCAGCCGCACCTGTTGTTGCTGGTCTGGTAGCGCGTCAGGTAGTCGTTCCACTGGACGCCCTGGATGACCGCGACGACGACCGATCCGTTGTGTATCTGCTCGTAGTGCAGGTGCGGAGAGAGGTCGTAGAGCGCGGACGTGGCGCCTACTTCTCCGATCCGCTGGCCGATCGTGACCGTCTGGCCCTTCTGGACGTCACGGGTCTTCAGGTGCGCGTAGCGCGTCTGCCAGCCGTCTCCGTGCCCGATCACGATGGTGTTGCCGTAACCGGTGTCCGTGGCGTAGTACGAGGAGAGGACCGTGCCGCCGGCGCTGGCGAACACCCGACGGCCGAGGTCGTCCGGGTTGCCGCTGGAGTCGTAGTGGTTCCAGTCGATCGCGTGCGCCGGGCTGTGTCCGTTCCAGTTGCTGCCGCGCCAGCTCTGGCCACAGTCGAACGGCATCTTGAAGATGGGTCGGCTCGCGATCAGCGCATCTGCCGGCGAGGCTTCCTGCGGGGCCGCGACGGCGGCCGAAGCCGTGACAGTGAGAGTGACAACCACGCTCACAGCCGCCAGAAGCCGACCGATATGTCTCTGCATGCTCTTCCCCTTGAAGTCGGTGACTGGAAGATTCAAGGAGGCGGGCATACAAAGTGGATACAACTCTGTGAGCGGCAGCTGGGTGCGCTCAACGGCTCGCTGAGGGCGAGGAGTTCGCCGAAGTCCCGTCAGACGTCGTCCAGGCCGTAGACCCGGCGGGCGTTGCCCGAGGCGATCAGCTCCGCAACGCGCTGCGCGTCAGCGAGCGCCCACGAACCGTCCGCCGCCCAGCCGCCGAGCACCCGTGCCAGTGCCTGCCGGAAGACCCGCGCACCGACGACGTGCAGTTCGGGCAGCCCGCGCGCGCCGCTGGAGTAGAGCAGCTTCCCGAAAGGCGCCAGCTCCAGCACCTGTGCCAGTACGTCCGCCGCGCGCGCCCCGGTGTGCGCGAGGGCCGGGCCGAGATCCACGTACACGTGCGGGAAGGCCGCGGCGAGCCGGGCCGCGTGCCGGTGGTAGGGCCGGCCGGGCAGCAGCACCAGGTCGGTGCCGAGCCCGGCCGTGGCCGCCGCGAAGTCGGCGACGGGCGCGGGCCTCCCGTCGGCGCAGGCGCCCCCGCAGCCCTCGCCGCCGCCCGCGTGCAGTTGGAGCGGCAGCCCGGTGGCGACGGCGGTCCACAGCAGATTCCGCAGCAGTACGGGGTCGGTGAGCCGGCCGCCCACCCGCCGCCCGGCGAGCCACCGTCCGGCGGCGGCGCGAACCTCTCCGGGGCCGGGCGGCTCGGACGCCGGGGCGGCGCCGTGGCGCAGGGCGGCCACGGACACGAAGGCGACGGCCGAGCCGGCCGCCGTGTGCACGGCGTGGGCGAGGTTGGCGAGCAGTGAGTCGACGGTGCCCGAGGTGTCGGCCACCTGCTGGGCGAGCAGTTCGAGCCGTACGATCTCGCGCGCCTCGGCTCCACCGGCCGCCGCGATCTCCTCGGGGCCGGTCAGATCGCCGGGCAGCCCGGTGTCGACGAGATAGGTGGTGATGCCGGTGCCCCGCAGCAGCAGCCGGCCGGCCTCCAGGACGCCCAGCTCGCGGCGCCGGGCCAGATAGGCGGCGGGCGAGATGTGCGGCTCCAGTCCGAGGAGCGGCGGGCACCAGCGCCGTACAGCGAATCCGGTCTGGGTGTCGAAGAAGGTGGTGCCGGCGGCGGGCGGCCCGGCGGTCCTGCCGAGCTGGGCCTCGAAGGTGCCGAGGCCCAGCTCCGTACGGAGGACACCGTGGCAGTTCTGGTCCACCAGAGTCGTTGTCTCGATCATGGGGCTTCCCGTCGTGGACCGTTTCCCTACAGTCCTAACGGGCAAGGAGCGCTCGGGTGTTGGTCTGTCCTCAATCGCCGGGGCCGTTGGCCGGTCCGCCGACCTGGATGCCGGCCATCCGCGTCCACTCGTACGGCCCGGTGCGGACCTTCGCGGCGAACTCGCCGTCGAAGGCCTCGTGCACCGTGATCCCGGCCTTTTCGACGGCCTTCAGCGCCACGTCGTGCGAGGGGGCGACCAGGTCGCCCCAGTCGCCGTCCTGCGCCACGAGCACGATGCGGGTGCCCGCCCGGCCCAGATACGCGAGCTGTCCCTCGGCGCCGCCGTGCGCCCGCGCGAACGCGCCGATGTGCTTGGCCAGTCGGGCCGCGCGGCGCTCGTCCCTTACGGCCTGGCGGCTCGCACGCGTGCCGTCGCCGCTCTGCTCGTCAACCTCGGTCTCTGCCATGGACGACATGCTACCGACGGGTAGTGGAACCGTGCCGGGGACTACCGCAGGAAGGGGTCCACCGCGACGGCCACGAAGAGCAGCGAGACATAGGTGATCGACCAGTGGAACAGCCGCATCTCCTTGAGCTTGCCGCCCGTCGCACCGGACTTGGCACGCGACTGGAGCCCGTGTGCCTCCCAGAGCCACCAGCCGCCGGCCACCAGCGCCACCGATGTGTAGAACCAGCCGGTGTAGCCGAGCGGCGTCAGCAGCAGCGACACCGCCACCATCACCCAGCTGTAGAGGACGATCTGGCGCGCGACCACCTGGTTCGACGCGACGACGGGCAGCATGGGCACGCCCACCCGCGCGTAGTCCTCGCGCACCTTCATCGACAGCGGCCAGTAGTGCGGCGGCGTCCAGAAGAACATGACGAGGAAGAGGATGACGGCGGCCCAGGACAGCGAGTTGGTGACCGATGACCAGCCGATGAAGACCGGCATGCAGCCCGCGATGCCGCCCCAGACGATGTTCTGCGAGGTGCGCCGCTTGAGGATCATCGTGTAGACGACGACGTAGAAGAGGAGCGCGCCGAGCGCGAGCGCCGCCGACAGCCAGTTGACGAGCAGACCGAACCAGAGCGTCGAGATCACGGCCAGGGAGAGCCCGAAGGCGAGGCCTTCGCGGGGCGACACCATGCCGGTGACCAGCGGGCGCTGCGACGTGCGGTCCATCAGCGCGTCGATGTCACGGTCGATGTACATGTTCAGCGCGTTGGCGCCGCCGGCGGAGAGATAGCCGCCGACGCAGGTGACGACCATCAGCCAGAAGTCCGGTGCGCCCTGCTCGGCCAGGAACATCACGGGAACCGTGGTGATGAGCAGCAGCTCGATGATCCGTGGTTTGGTCAGCGCCACGAACGCCTTGACACGGGCTCCGAACGGCCGATGGCCCCCCGGGCTCGGAGTCAGGACGACCCCTGCGGGTCGGGACTCGACGGCCGTCACGCACACCCCAGACAGAGAAATCCCAGCAAGCTCCGGGCGTGAAGGCCCGGTAAAGACTTGCGCGTACCACGCCACTCTAGACGTTGCCCATATGCCGTTCTTCTCGGGGGTGCGCTCGTGTTGACGCCTGCTCGAAGCCTTATGCGCGCGGTCGGAGTTCGCCGTCGCGGTGTCGCTCGGGAAAGGCGCCGGGCCTCCCGCCCGATGCCCGCCGGGCACCCCAGCGCCACCCTGACGATGTCTCTTCTTTACGGAAGTGGACGGGAATGGTCGCGCAGCGCCACAAGGGTAGGCTCGGCGGCGAACCGGTGCGCCCTCAGACACCGGGATTCGACATGTGGAGAGGAGCCCTGACTCAGGGTGAGCACCAAGCCGACCACCACAGATCTCGAAGAGTGGACCGATCTGGACCGCAAGGCGGTCGATACCGTCCGTGTCCTGGCCATGGACGCCGTACAGAAGGTCGGCAACGGCCATCCCGGTACGGCGATGAGCCTGGCCCCCGCCGCCTACGTGCTCTTCCAGAAGTTGATGCGGCACGACCCGGCCGACGCGCAGTGGACCGGGCGTGACCGGTTCGTACTCTCCGCGGGCCACTCGTCGCTGACTCTCTACATCCAGCTCTACCTCGCGGGTTACGGCCTGGAGCTGGACGACCTCAAGGCGTTCCGCACCTGGGAGTCGAAGACTCCGGGTCACCCGGAGTACGGCCACACGGTCGGCGTCGAGACCACCACCGGGCCGCTCGGCCAGGGTGTCGCCAACGGTGTCGGCATGGCGATGGCCGCCCGTTACGAGCGCGGCCTGTACGACCCCGACGCGGCGCCTGGCACCTCCCCCTTCGACCACACCATCTGGGTGATCGCGGGTGACGGCTGTCTCCAGGAGGGTGTCTCCGGCGAGGCGTCGTCGCTGGCCGGCCACCAGAAGCTCGGCAATCTCGTCCTGCTGTGGGACGACAACCACATCTCCATCGAGGGTGACACCGAGACGTCCGTCTCCGAGGACACCCTGGCGCGGTACGAGGCGTACGGCTGGCACGTCCAGCGCGTCGAGCAGCTGCCGAACGGCGACCTCGACCCGGCGGGTCTGGCGCGGGCGCTCAAGGCCGCGCAGGACGAGACGGAGCGCCCGTCGTTCATCGCCGCGCGCTCGATCATCGCCTGGCCCGCCCCGCACGCGCAGAACACCGAGGCCGCGCACGGCTCGGCGCTGGGCGACGAGGAGGTCGCCGCGACCAAGCGGGTGCTGGGCTTCGACCCCGAGCAGACCTTCGAGGTCGGCGACGAGGTCCTGGCGCACACCCGGCTGGCGCTCGACCGGGGCCGGGAGACGCGCGCCGAGTGGGAGAAGACGTTCGCCGCGTGGCGTACGGCCAACCCGGAGCGTGCCGCGACGTTCGACCGGATCCGCGCGGGCGAGCTGCCCGAGGGCTGGGAGACGAAGCTGCCGGTCTTTGAGACCGGCAAGGGTGTGGCCACCCGCGCCGCCTCCGGCAAGGTGCTCCAGGCTCTCGGTGCGGTCATCCCCGAGCTGTGGGGCGGCTCCGCCGACCTGGCGGGGTCCAACAACACCACGATCGACAAGACGTCGTCGTTCCTCCCGGCGGGCAACCCGCTGCCGGAGGCCGACCCGTACGGCCGCACGGTGCACTACGGCATCCGTGAGCACGCCATGGGTTCGACGATGAACGGCATCGCGCTGCACGGCAACACCCGTATCTACGGCGGCACTTTCCTGGTGTTCTCCGACTACATGCGCCCGGCCGTCCGGCTCGCGGCGCTGATGCAGGTGCCCGTCACGTACGTCTGGACGCATGACTCGATCGGTCTCGGCGAGGACGGCCCGACGCACCAGCCGGTCGAGCACCTGGCCGTCCTGCGGGCCATCCCCGGTCTCAACATCGTGCGTCCCGCCGACGCCAACGAGACGGCGATCGCCTGGCGCGAGATCCTCAAGCGGCACGCCAAGGGCGCGCCGCACGGACTGGCGCTGACGCGTCAGGGTGTGCCGACGTACGAGGCCAACGAGGGCGCGGCCAAGGGCGGTTACGTGCTGTTCGAGGCCGAGGGCGGCGAGCCCGAGGTCGTACTCATCGGTACCGGCTCCGAGGTCCAGCTGGCGGTCGAGGCGCGCGAGCTTCTTCAGGAGGCGGGCATCGCGACCCGCGTCGTGTCGATGCCGTCGGTCGAGTGGTTCGAGGAGCAGGACCAGGCCTACCGGGACAGTGTGCTGCCGCCCTCCGTGAAGGCGCGGGTGGCGGTCGAGGCCGGGATCGGGCTCACCTGGCACCGTTTCGTGGGCGACGCCGGCCGCGTCGTGTCGCTGGAGCACTTCGGTGCCTCGGCCGACGGCAAGGTCCTCTTCCGGGAGTTCGGCTTCACCGCGGACGCGGTCGCGGCCGCCGCTCGGGAATCTCTGGCAGCCGTCGCGCGCTGACGTAGGTATAAGACATAGGAGATGCAACTCTCATGACAGACGCACTCAAGCGCCTCTCCGACGAAGGCGTCGCGATCTGGCTCGACGACCTGTCGCGCAAGCGCATCACATCCGGCAATCTCGCCGAACTCATGGATCAGCAGCACGTCGTGGGCGTGACGACCAATCCCTCGATCTTCCAGAAGGCGATCTCCGGCGGCGACGGCTACGAACCGCAGCTGACGGACCTCGCGACCCGCCGGGTGACCGTCGAGGAAGCCGTCCGCATGATCACGACGGCGGACGTCCGTGACGCCGCCGACATCCTGCGGCCGGTGTTCGACGAGACGCAGGGCCAGGACGGCCGTGTCTCGATCGAGGTCGACCCCCGGCTGGCGCACAACACGGCGGCGACCGTCGCGGAGGCCAAGCAGCTGGCCTGGCTGGTGGACCGCCCGAACACGTACATCAAGATCCCCGCCACCCGCGCGGGGCTCCCCGCGATCACCGAGACGATTGCCCGGGGCATCAGTGTCAATGTGACGCTGATCTTCTCGCTGGAGCGCTACCGCGAGGTCATGGACGCCTACCTGGCGGGTCTGGAGAAGGCGAAGGCCTCGGGCCTGGACCTTTCGAAGATCTTCTCGGTGGCGTCCTTCTTCGTGTCCCGTGTGGACACCGAGATCGACAAGCGGCTCGGCGCGCTGGGCACGGACGAGGCGAAGGCCGCGCGCGGCAAGGCCGCGGTCGCCAACGCCCGCCTGGCCTACGAGGCGTACGAAGACGTCTTCGGCACCGACCGCTGGGCGGCGCTGGACCGTGCCCAGGCCAACAAGCAGCGTCCGCTGTGGGCCTCGACGGGCGTCAAGGACCCCGCGTACCGGGACACGATGTACGTCGACGACCTGGTGGCCCCGCACACCGTGAACACCATGCCGGAGGCCACGCTGGACGCGGTCGCCGAGCACGGAGCGGTCACCGGTGACACCGTGAAGGGTACGTACGACCAGGCGCGCGCGGATCTCGAAGCCATCGAGAAGCTGGGCATCTCCTACGACGACGTCGTCCAGCTGCTGGAGGACGAGGGCGTGGAGAAGTTCGAGAAGGCCTGGACCGACCTGCTCAAGTCGACCGAGGCGGAGCTGAAGCGCCTCGCCCCTTCGGAGGACTGAACCCTTGACCGCAACCCACGGAGCGAATCCGCTTCGTGACGCCGCGGACCGACGGCTCCCGCGTATCGCGGGGCCGTCGGGCCTGGTCATCTTTGGCGTCACGGGCGATTTGTCCCGTAAAAAGTTGATGCCTGCCGTCTACGACCTCGCCAACCGCGGACTGCTGCCGCCGGGCTTCTCGCTCGTCGGCTACGCCCGTCGCGAGTGGCAGGACGAGGATTTCGCGCAGGAGGTCCACGACGCCGTCAAGGCGCACGCCCGTACGCCGTTCCGGGAGGAGGTCTGGCAGCAGCTCATCCAGGGGATGCGCTTCGTCCAGGGTGACTTCGACGACGACCAGGCCTTCGAGAATCTGAGGTCCACGATAGAGGACCTCGACAAGGTGCAGGGTACGGGCGGCAACTTCGCCTTCTACCTCTCCGTACCGCCGAAGTTCTTCCCCAAGGTCGTCAAGCAGCTCAAGAAGCACGGGCTGGCCGACCAGCAGGAGGGCTCCTGGCGGCGTGCCGTCATCGAGAAGCCGTTCGGCCACGACCTGGTCTCCGCGCAGGAGCTGAACAAGGTCGTGCACGAGGTCTTCCCCTCGAACGAGGTCTTCCGGATCGACCACTACCTGGGCAAGGAGACCGTCCAGAACATTCTGGCGCTGCGCTTCGCCAACACCCTCTTCGAGCCGATCTGGAACCGGTCGTACGTCGACCATGTGCAGATCACCATGGCCGAGGACATCGGCATCGGCGGCCGGGCCGGCTATTACGACGGCATCGGCGCCGCGCGTGACGTCATCCAGAACCACCTTCTCCAGCTCCTCGCGCTCACCGCCATGGAGGAGCCCGCCTCCTTCGACGCGGACGCGCTGGCAGCCGAGAAGACCAAGGTGCTCGGCGCCGTACGCCTGCCGCACGACCTCGGCAAGGACACGGTGCGCGGGCAGTACGCCGCGGGCTGGCAGGGCGGCGAGAAGGCCGTCGGCTATCTCCAGGAAGACGGCATCGACTCCAAGTCGAAGACCGACACCTACGCCGCGGTGAAGGTGGAGATCGACAACCGCCGCTGGGCGGGTGTGCCGTTCTACCTCCGTACGGGCAAGCGGCTCGGCCGCCGGGTCACCGAGATCGCGGTCGTGTTCCAGCGGGCCCCGCACTCTCCCTTCGACCACACTGCGACCGAGGAGCTGGGGCAGAACGCCCTGGTCATCCGGGTGCAGCCGGACGAGGGCGTGACCATGCGGTTCGGTTCCAAGGTGCCCGGCACGGCGATGGAGGTGCGGGACGTCTCGATGGACTTCGCCTACGGCGAGTCGTTCACCGAGTCCAGCCCCGAGGCGTACGAGCGGCTGCTGCTCGACGTGCTGCTCGGCGACTCCAACCTCTTCCCCCGTACGGAGGAGGTCGAGCTGTCCTGGAAGATCCTCGACCCGATCGAGCACTACTGGGACAAGCACGGCAAGCCCGCGCAGTACGAGTCCGGGACCTGGGGTCCGGTCGAGGCGGACGAAATGCTCGCACGACACGGACGGAGCTGGCGTCGGCCATGAAGATCGACCTTACGGACACCACGTCCAGCAAGATCAACAAGGCGCTGGTCGAGGGACGCCGGGCCATCGGCACCCCGGCCGTCGGCATGGTCCTCACCCTGGTCCTCGTCACCGACGAGGAGAACGCGTACGACGCGCTCAAGGCCGCCAACGAGGCGTCGCGCGAGCACCCCTCGCGCAAGCTGGTCGTCGTCAAGCGGTTCTCCCGCTCGGCACGCGACCGGTCCAAGGCGCGCCTCGACGCCGAGGTGCGGGTGGGTGTGGAGGCGGGCACCGGCGAGACAGTCGTCCTGCGGCTGTACGGCGAGGTCATCGAGCATGCCCAGTCGGTCGTCCTGCCGCTGTTGCTGCCGGACGCGCCCGTCGTGGTGTGGTGGGCGGCCAACGCGCCGGACAACCCCGCGAAGGACCCGCTGGGCACGCTGGCCCAGCGCCGGGTGACGGACACGTACGCCGCCGAGAACCCGATCGACGAGCTGAAGGCCCGCGCCACCGTCTACACCCCCGGCGACACGGACCTGGCGTGGAGCCGGATCACACCGTGGCGCTCGATGCTGGCCGCCGCGCTGGACCAGGTCGACTGCAAGGTCACCTCGGTCCGGGTGGAGGGCGAGGAGCTGAACGCGAGCTGCGAGCTGCTGGGCATGTGGCTCGCCGAGCGGCTGCACGTCCCGGTCACCCGCGCGGTCTCGGCCGGCCCCGGCCTCACGGCCGTGCGGATGGAGACCGACTGCGGGCCGATCGAGCTGCGGCGTTCGGACGGCTCCCTGGCGACGCTGTCCATCGAAGGCCAGCCGGACCGGGCGGTGGCGCTCAACCGGCGGGAGACCTCGGAGCTGATCGCCGAGGAGCTGCGCAGGCTCGACCCGGACGACACGTACGCGGCGACGCTGCGGTTCGGCCTGGACCGGCTGGAGTCGGCGAAAACTGACACCTCCGGCGACGACGGCGACGGCGCTCCGGCGGCGAAGAAGGCGGCTCCCCCGCGTGGGTCGGCCAAGAAGGCGGCGTCGAAGTGAGCGTTCCGCAACTCGTCGTCCACCGGGACAAGGAGCTGATGGCGCAGGCCGTCGCGGCCCGGCTGATCACGAAGATCGTGGACGCCCAGGCCGCGCGCGGCTTCGCGTCGATCGTCCTGACCGGCGGGCGCAACGGCAACGGCCTGCTGGCCGCGCTGTCCGAGGCGCCGGCACGGGACGCGGTCGACTGGACCCGGCTCGACCTCTGGTGGGGCGACGAACGCTTCCTGCCGGAGGGCGACCCGGAGCGCAACATCACCCAGGCGCGGGCCGCGCTGCTGGACTCGGTGCCGCTGGACCCCTCGCGGGTGTACGCGATGCCGGCCTCCGACGGCGCGTACGGCTCCGACATCGAGGCAGCCGCCGCCGCGTACGCGACCGAACTGGCCGCGTCCGCACGGCCGGAGGACCACGCGCGGGTCCCGTCCTTCGACGTGCTGATGCTCGGCGTGGGGCCGGACACGCACGTGGCCTCGCTCTTCCCCGAGCTGCCGGGCGTCCGGGAGACCGAGCGCACGGTGGTCGCGGTGCGCGGCGCGCCGAAGCCGCCGCCGCTGCGGATCTCACTGACTCTGCCGGCGATCCGGGCGGCGCACGAGGTGTGGCTGCTGGCGGCGGGCGAGGACAAGGCGGAGGCGGCGGAGATCGCTCTCTCCGGCGCGGGCGAGATCCAGGCGCCGGCGGCGGGCGCACAGGGGCGGGCGCGGACGCTGTGGCTGCTGGACGAGGCGGCGGCGTCGAAACTGCCGCGCGCGCTTTATCCACAGGCGTCCGCCTGATTCGGCGGTGTACGTCAGATCGGGCGGCGTACGTCCGAACTGACGCGCCTGCCTGACGGGGTGTCATATCACTCGCAGCGACGGCCCGGTTCGCCTTCTCGGTGGCCGGGCCGTCGTGCGTTTCCCGCCGCTTACCGGCCTCCGCGCCGGATACATATCGTCACTTTCGCGGCCGATGGACACATCCCCACCCGGCTCTCATGCCCTCGGGCGCCCTCTCCCGACGGACTGTCAGTGGGCACCGTTAGCGTTCTTCCTCTACCGCAGTGCGGGGTCCATTCCCCTGCGGGATTCGTGATGCGTGAACGGGGAGAGGTGCGTACGGATGGGCTGGCTGTCGGCGGGCGACGGATACGAAGTCGCCTTGGTGGAAGGCCGGGTGACCGCGAGGTCCACGTCGGGGCGCGGCGGGGGACGGCAGTTGAAGACACTGCCCAAGGCGGTGCGGACACACCCCGAGGTGGACCGGCTGCGCAAGCTGGCCGAGTGGCTGGACCGGCACGCGACGGCGTGTGTGGCGCGGGTGGACAGCTGGATGGTGTCGTCCCTGCCCGTCCCGACCGGGCTGCTGGCCCGCGTGTGGCCCGACGCCGCGTGGCAGGCGGGGCTGCGCGACCTGGTGGTGATGGGCGAGAGCCCGGACGAGGTGGGCTTCCTCCGTGACGCCACCGACTCGGGCGAGCTGCGGGTGGTCGATCCGGACGGCGAGACGATACGGCTGTCGCCGTCGACGGTGACGCTGCCGCACCCCGTGCTGCTGCCCGAGCTGGATGATCTGCGGGAGTTCGCCGCCGAGTTGGGCCTGACCCAGGGCGTGGAGCAGATCCACCGGGCGACCTGGCACAAGCCGGCCGACCTCGCCAGGAACGCGACCTCGGTGTCGGACTTCGCGGGCGGTGGCTACGACTCACGGTTCGGGCTGGCGGCGCGGGCCACCACGCTCGGCTACCGGGTGTCGGGAGGCTACGCCACCTGCCGGATACGGGAGTCCGGGACGGTGACCGAGGCGTCGGTGTGGATCGGGGAGCCGTACTGGGACGGGGAGTCCGAGACCGGAGACCTGTCCTGGAGCCTCCAGGACGGGCGCTCGCTGCCGCTGCGGCTGGTCGGACCGGTCGCCTGGTCCGAGGGCATGCGCATGGCCGCCGCCCTGTACGCCGGGCGCACGGTCAAGGAGGGCGAGGACACGTGAGTGACGACACGGGGGCAATGGTGCGGGTGACGACGGATACGGCGGGGGCTGTGGTGGGAGCAGGGACAGAGGGACCGACGGGGGCCGAAGCGCGGGCGGAGGCCGAGCAGTTGCTCCGGGCCGGAGCGGTGCTGCCGCCGGGCACGCCGGACGCAGGCGAGCGCGCGGTCCCGCTGACCACGCGCGCCTACCGGCATCCGGGGCTCGACGACCGGGTCGTGGTGCGGCTGGTCGCCGCGGAGCTGGGCGCGGCGGAGGATCTGGCCGCGGACTTTCTGGGGCTGGAGCCGGACGGCGAGCCCGTCGAGGTCGGCCTGGGTCTGCGGCAGTCGCTGAGCTTCCCGGAGTGGGTGCTCGTGCACCACCCGCAGGACGGCCGTCAGGCGCTCGGGCTCGTCCCCGAACTGGACCGGGTGGCCCGGCAGGCGACGACCAAACCGAAGGCGGCGCTGACCTCCTATCAGCAGATCGCGGCGCGGTTGGCCGACTCCGTACCGCATTTCCTGCCGACCTTCTTCGAGCAGGCCGGGCGGGTCTTCCTGGGGGCGGAGAACCCCGGCTTCGCGGGGCAGATGTTCACACGGGCCCGCGACGCGGACAGGCAGTACGGCCTGGCGCTGGACGAGGAGCGGCTGGACGCGGTGTTCCTGGAGTTCGCGCTGGCCGGGGCGCTGCCTGTGAAGGCGCTTTCCGGGTACGCGCGGGAGCTGGCGGCCCGGGTGCCGGCCGATGAGGCGTACCGCCGCTTCCGTGAACTGTGTCTGCGGCGTACAGCGGGCGGCATCCAGCCCTCGGTCCAGATGTCGACCGATCTGCGGAAGCTGGCGAAGGCCACCGGGGCGGACGTGGCGGTGGCGGAGGGCGCGTATCTGACCGATCTGCTCGCCCTGCCTGCCACGCGGCGGGCGGCGCCGGGCTGGTGGAAGGCGCAGCGCCCGGCCCTTGCGGCGCTGGCCCGGCGGGAGCCCTCGACGCGCGGGACGCTGCTGGATCTGCTGCCCGAGGACGACGACTGCGCGGAGTTCTGGCTGGAGTTGCTGGAGGAGTGCGGGGCCACCGAGGGGCTCTGGGACAGCGCGCTGCCCGCGGCGCAGCGGCCGTCGGACGGTACGGTCGGCTGGTACCTGCGGTTCATGAAGTACAACTCGCCTTCCTACCGATCGGCCGTCCGCGTCCCGGCGTTCTATCCGCTCGTGGAGCGGATGGCCGGGCAGCTGCGGGCCGAGCTGGCCGAGTCCGGCACGACACACCAACTGCCGGTGCCGTACGACGACGTGGATCTGCTGGACCTGCTGCTTTCCTTGGATGTGCCGGTCGCCGATCCGGAGACGGAGGGGCGGACCCGCCACCTGCTCGTACGCGAGTGGGCCAAGCGGAAGGACGACCGCCGCGATCTGCGCGCGCTGGAGGCCGACGCGCGTTTCCGGCCCGCGTTCCACGGGGGGCTCGACCGGTTCGGCTTCGAGGCGGACGCCCTCCAGAGGCTGGCCGACTCCCCCGGCGGTCGTCCGATGCTCACGGAGTGGATGAGCGCGACCGCCCGGAAGGCCACCGCGTCGACGCTGCCCATGATGCCGGACAGCCTGTACCGGCTGGCCCGGCTGCCCGGCGTGGCACTGGCTCTCGCGGAGGACGAGGTACGGGCCGTCGCCGCCACCGACGTGGCCCCGCTGCTGGCCCGGACGCTGCGGGCCGGGATCTTCGACGAACTGAGCTGGCCCGCCTGGGAGAAGGCGGTCGCGGAACTGGCGCCGGAGGAGAATCGGAACGGGCTCGTCGTCGCCGATGCCTGGCCTCATCTCATCCTGGCGGGTGCCTCGCAGGCGCGGGTCCTCGACGCCGAAGGCGCCGTACTGACCCATGACCTGCGCATCCCCGACAACGAGATCCGCTGGTACGAGCACCCCGGATTCCACTACGTGGACGGGCAGTTGCTCGTTCACTGGCGGTCCAGGTCCGACGACGGCCGGCTGCACGGGTACTGGCACACGGCCGCCGACCGCCCGGCCCCCATGGAGTCCGCGGTCGGCGTCCGGGGCGTCCAGGTCAGTCGACTCAGCAGCGGTCTGGGCGGGTTCACCCTGCCCAGGCCGGGCGGCGGGCGGCTCACGGGCGGCGGTGTGCTGTACGCGGGGGACACCACGCTGCCCGCCGAGCGGTCGGTGAACACGGACGGGACGCGCTACTGGACGAGGGTCGAGAGGGCCGAAGGCGGTGCACGTCTGCACGAGTTGGACCCGGAGTCCGGGACGGTCGGCGAGGTCGGCAAGCCCGCCTTCTTCGCCGAGGCGACTCGCGACGCGCCGGAGGGCAGCCAGTGGATCGGGGGCGTCCTGCTGCCCGCGCCGTCGGCCGAGACCGGTCCCGGAGCGCATCCGGTGGGCGGGCTCCTCGGCTGGCGGGTGGTGCGGCTGCCCGACGGGTCGCGGCGCTGCGAGGACCTGGCCGGGCACTCCGTCACGCTGGCGCGAGGCGCCGGCTGGCCCGCTCGCCCTCTGATGTTCCCTGGCGACGACCGACCCAGGGGTGTCGTTGCCGCAGGCTCCGAGATCCAGCTGGTCGACCCCGAGGGAGCGGTCACTTCCTTCGCCGGGATGAACGACAATCCGGGTCCGTTCGCCGCGGGCACCGTGCTGCTGCCGCCGGAGAACTACTGGCACTGCCTGAGGGCCAGGGACCCGCGGGGCTCCGAGGCGCTGCGCGGGATCGACCGCGACACGGTGGCGGCGCTGCTGGCGGCGGCGGTCGCGCAGGCCAAGGAACGGACGGAGAAGTCCACTCCGGAGACCGACGAACTGGCCTCACTGGTAGGCCAGTCGCTGCCCGCGGTCAGCCATGACGCACTGGTGGCCGGCATCGTGGGAGTGCTGCGGTTCGCCGCCGAGCAGCAGGCCGTGCTGGACGGGATCGTGAAGCGGCTCGACGACAAGGCGGTGGTCGCACGGCCGGTGGCCGAGGCGGCCGGCCCGGAGAACGAGCTGATCGGGGACGCGCTCAACGGACTGGCGGACGACTGCCGGTTCTCGGGCTACTCGTCCACCTCGCGCAGCATCGGCGGTCAGCTCCAAGCGCTGAACAGGGAGTTGGGAACTCCGTCCGAGGCCGGCGCGGCCGGGACCGCTGCGGACGCCGCACAGGAGGCCGGAGCCGTCGCCGGTACGGCCGTCCGCCTCCACCTGGACGGGCCGCCGCTGCCCGTGGACAGCTCCGAATGGGACGAACTCCTCGGCTCCCCGGCCGCGTTGGCGTTCCGGGCCGCTTCGGCGACCGCCGCGCCGGAACACCGCGCGGTTCTGGCCGAAGTGCTGACCGAGCTGGACACACTCGGCCTGACGGGCACCGGCGGCAGCGACCGCTGGCGTATCTGCCGGCTCCGCCTCGACGAGAACGCGCTGGCCGGCCCGGACGGCACCACGCGGACGGGTAACTGGTCGGGGGTGCTGCGGCTGGCCGATGGCGCCTTCCTGGCCGTCATCCGCCCCGGATACTGGAACGGGTCCGGGCGCGACCTCAGGGCGCTGTTCCACGACCCCGCGGGCCGGTTCGAGGTTCCCGCGCCGTACACCGTGGCGTCAGCGCCCCGCGAGATCGGCGACGGAACTGGCCGGGCGAGCGACTGGTTCACCGTCTTCCGCGCCGAACTGGCCGCGCGTGGGCCCGCGCCCTGGTTCCCCGCCGCCGCCGAGGAGTTCGCCCGGCTGACGGGCGTCACGGAATCCGCGGCGGCGCTGGTGGTGGCCGGTCTGCCCCAGGTGGAGACGCATGTGCAGAGCTTCCTTCCCACGGACGTACGGAACACGCTCGGGCTGAAGACCCCGAACGCCGCGCTGGCCAGGGACGAACTGCGCCGCGTGGACGTCCACGTCCGGCGGGCCGTGGTGGCGGCACTGCTGCCTGCCGAGCCCGCCCGGCTGTGGACGGACGGGCCCGACGTCTCCGCGGCGGCCGAGGTCTGGAACAGCGCGCTGGGCAAACGGACAGCCGTCTCGGAGGAGGACCTGCTGCTCGTGGCGGAGGCGGTCCGGGCCGTGCGATCGTCCTGGACGCCCGAAAAGACCCTGCGGGCGCTCCTCGACCCGTCCGGCGAACCGCAGTTGACGGTTGACACGGCCTGGCGGGTCCACGAGGACCGCGTCATTGCCGTCGGTACGGACACCACGGCGTTCGGCACGCGCGCGCTGACGACCATGACCGCGACGGCCGCGTGGCTGGCCCACCGGCTGCCGGCCGGGCATCCGGTCCGGGCGCTGCTTCCGGGTGTGCTGAACGCGGTACGGGAGCGGCTGGCCAACCCGGAGCTGATGCTCGACCTGGGCCGGTATGTGTACCTGTCCGCGTTCCGCAAGGCGGCCGGCGCTCCCACGGAGACCCAGGACGGATACGAACGCTACGGCGCGGTGGTCCTGCCCACGCACGACAACCAGCCGTTGCCCGCCATCCGTGTGGCGCTGCTCGACGAGGCGGGTGGCGACCCGTACCTGACGGTCCTGCGCGGTATCGGCGACGCGTACGGCGGCGGCGAACCTCTCGACGCCGAGCGGCAGTTCCCCGCCGAGATGGGCCTGCGGGCCGCGCGCGACCCGCGCTTCGCCGCGCTCCTCGGCGATCCGGGCGACCCGCCGTCCGGCGAGCGGGACAAGGACGGCACCTGGTACCCGCAGGATCCCTCCCGCTCCGTGCCGGACCTCGTCACGGAGGCGGCGAAGGAGTACGGCATCAGTGAGGACGCCGCCGTCCTTTATCTGATCCTGCTGGCGATGCCCGATCCGACCGACACCAACGTGGCCCGGTGGACGGGCTGGAAGCGGCGGCGCGGCGGAGCCGCCCGTATCGAGGCGGCGCGCGACGAACTGGCGGCCACCGACCTGGTGGTCAAGGCGACGCGCACCGGGGCCCGGCGCTCGCTCTTCCTGCCGGGAGGCTGGACGGTCACCGAGCCGACGACACTCTCGCTGGAGCGGTGGAAGCTGCCGCTGTTCGACCTGGTGAGCGGCGGAAGCCCGCTGCTGGACGTGGTCGTGCCCACGGAGCCGGTCGCCGACCTCTACCGCAGGGCGTGGCAGCGGGTCAGGGAGGGCGACACTCCACGCTTCGACGAGCTCAAGACCCGACGCGTCGGGCGGGGCGGCCGGGGCTGACCGTACGGCCGGGGCAGGGTGCGCGGCCACCCCGCCCCGGCCGAACCGACCCACCACCGGCGGGACATGGCGCCCTGCCGCGCCACGCGCCTCTCCCACTCCACCATCTGAAGGACAGAGCATGACGACCCGAACAGACACCCGGACAGACACCCAGAACGACACCGGGACGACGGCGCCCGCGACCCGGCAGTCACTGCCGGCCGAGGAGCGGTACGCCACCGAACTCGCCTTTCTCGCCGCCTACGACGACGGCCCTCGCCCACCCGGCTGGGCGCTGACCCCGCGCGCGGTGGTCACCTTCATCTGCGGCAGCGGCGGCGAGGCCCTGCGGCTGCCGAAAAGCAGCGACGGGTTGCCCGCGCGGCTGACCGTCCCCGCCAAGTTCATCGGCGAACGCGCCCTGGTGGAGCGGTGCGTGGTCACCCTCGTCGGTGAGCGCGGCCTGCTGCTCGTCGGCGAACCGGGCACCGCGAAGTCGATGCTCTCCGAGCTGCTGTCCGCGGCCGTCAGCGGCACCAGCGCCCTCACCGTGCAGGGCACCGCGGGCACCACCGAGGACGCCTTCCGCTACGGCTGGAACTATGCCCTGCTGCTCGCCCAGGGCCCTACGCCACAGGCCCTGGTCGCCTCCCCGGTGCTCACGGCCATGCGCACCGGCCGGGTCGCCCGGATCGAGGAGATCACCCGCTGTCTGCCGGAGGTGCAGGACGCGCTCGTGTCGATCCTGTCCGACCGGCGGCTGAGCGTGCCCGAACTCGCGGGCACCGACGACGCGCAGGCGGCGGCCGTCCCCGGCTTCAGCGTGATCGCGACGGCGAACCTCCGGGACCGGGGCGTCTCGGAGATGTCCGCCGCGCTCAAGCGGCGCTTCAACTTCGAGACCATCCATCCCATCGCCGACGCGGACGCGGAGACGGCGCTCGTACGCGGGCAGGCGACGGCCGCCGTGGAGCGGGCCGGTACGGCGTACGGGGTGGACGACGCCGTACTGGACGTACTGGTCACCGTCTTCCGCGATCTGCGCAGTGGCCGCTCGGCCGAGGGCTGGGACGTGGAGCGGCCGGGCACCGTGATGTCCACCGCCGAGGCGGTGCAGGTCGCCGCGTCGCTCGGGGTGGCGGCGGCGTATCTGCCCGGCGGGGATCTGCTCGACCTCGTGCCCGGACATCTGCTCGGAGTCGTCCTCAAGGACGACCAGGCCGACCACGGGCGGCTGTTGGGCTACTGGGACGGCCCGGTACGCCGTCGCGCCGAGGACGGCGCGGAGATGTGGCGCCGCCTCTGGGACCTCCGGGAGAACCTGCGTTGAGCGCCGCCCCGGCGGTGGACACCACCGCATACGACCCTCACGTGGGCGCGGATCCCCGGAGCGCGGTGAGCGCCCTCGCGGAGAGCGTGGAGCCGTATCTGATCGGCGTACGGCACCACAGCCCCGCGCTGGCAGCCGCGATCCCGGCCCTGCTGGACGCCTCGGGCGCGGACGTGGTCTGCGTCGAGCTGCCGGCCGACTTCCAGTCGTGGCTGCCCCATCTCGCCGCCCCGGGCACCGTGGCACCGGTGGCGCTCGCCGGCGCCCACGAGGACGGGCGGGTCGGCTTCTATCCGTTCGCGGACTTCTCCCCGGAACTCGCGGCGGTCCGCTGGGCCAGGGACAACGGCGTCGAAGTGCGCTGCTGCGACCTGCCGTTGTCCGACCGCGGCTGGACCGCGACGGGGCCGGAGACCGACTGGGAGACGGACTCGGAGTCCGGCTCGGAGCCGGACCGCCCCGGAACGGCCTTCGCCGCCGCGCTCGACGTGTCCGGCACCGGCCGCGAGGGCGACGACCTGTGGGACCGAGCGGTCGAGGTCCGCGCACCGGGCTGCCCCCCGGAGGCTGTCCGCCGCGCGGCACTCGGCGTCGGCTGGGCGATGCGCCGCGACGCGTCGACGGGCGCGGGCGTGTCACCCACGGACCTGGCCCGCGAGGCCCACATGCGCGAGGTGATCACCGAAGCGACGGCCACCGGCCGCGTGGCGGCGATCATCGGCGCTTTCCACGCCCCGGCGCTGACGCCACTACGGGATGAACCGGCCTCCGGCTCCGGTGATGGGGAGGTTGCCACCGGGACGACGACGGGGGGCGTAACCGGCGGGACCGACCGGTCGGCAGCGGCAGGCGGGACACCCCTCGCCGACAGCAACACCGAGACCGGCGACACGCACAATCCAGGCGGGTCCCGCGTGCCCGGCGGAGACGGGCCAGCCGCCGTGACGTCTCTCGTGCCGTACACCTTCGCCCTGCTCGACTCCCGTTCCGGGTACCCCGCCGGGATCCGGGATCCGCGTTGGCAGCAGGCCGTGTTCACGGCCGGTGGTGTGCCCGAGCTGGTGCGTGACGCGGCCGCCGGTGCGATCACCGGGCTGTGTCGGGCGATGCGGGCCGCCGGGCACACAGCGGGGACCGGCGAGGCCGTCGAGACCCTGCGGCTCGCCGACGACCTGGCGCGGCTGAGGTCGCTGCCGGCTCCGGGGCGCGGCGAGCTGCTTGAGGCGGTCACGGCCGTTCTCGGCCAGGGCGAACCCCTCGGCCGGGGCCGGGCCCTGGCGCGGGCTCTCGAAACCGTCCTGGTGGGGACCGACCGGGGCAGGATCGCACCTGGCACGCCTCGTTCCGGGCTCGGCCCCGCCGTCGAGGCCGAACTCGCCGCGCTGCGGCTGCCGTGCCCGGAGAGCCCCGAGCCCCGCGAGGTACGTCTCGACCCGCTCCGGTCGGAGCTGGACGGGCGCCGCGAGGTCCTGCTGAACCGTCTTGAGGTGTGCGACGTCGGCTACTGCACCTCCGGCGATGTCGCCCGTACGGGCGACTCCGCCGTTCTCAGTACCCGGTGGCAGGCGTCGTGGACACCGGCCGTCCCCGCCCGGCTCGACCTGGTGGGCGTCCGCGGTGTCACGGCGGCCGTCGCCGCGGCCGGGAAGCTGCGCGAGACGGCGCACGCGCAGGACGCGGACGGCGGACCCACCGCCGCGCGGATCCTCACCGGGCTGCACGACGCGGCCCGCTGCGATCTGCCGGAGCTGGTCACCGAACGTCTCGCCGAGGCCGCCGACGTCCTTCCGTCGTCGGCGACTCTGCCCGAACTCCTCGACGCCCTGGACCTGTTGCACGCCCTTCGCCAGGGACATCTGCCGGGCACCACCGCCCCCGCCCTACGTGCCGCGTCCGAACTCGCCGTGGTTCTGCTGGAGGCCGCCGTACGGGGCCTCCCCGGTCTCGCGGGCAGTGACGACCCGAAGGACGCCGTCGCCCTGGTCGCGCTCGCCACCCGAGCCGGCGAACACCGCCTCGGTCTGCGGATGGACAACGCGCTGAACACGCTCGCGACGACCGGTTCACCGGTCATCCGGGGAGCGGCGACGGCGACGCGCGTCCTGCTCGATCTGGACGCACCGGAGGCCCTGGGCGACCGGGTCGCGAGCTGGGTCGACCGAGCCGTCGCTCCGGACGGGCGGCACCGCCTCTCCGGACTGCTCACCGGTCTGCTGAGCGCGGCCGGACCACTCCTCCAGTCCGCCGAGGCCGCTCTCACCCCGCTGCTGGATCGCGTCGACACCCTTCCCGACCAGGGCTTTCTCGACCGGCTTCCGGCGCTGCGCGGTGGGTTCGACGTGCTCACCCCCGCGGACCGGGGCCGGCTGCTCCGTACGGTCGCCGATCGCCTCGGCGACCGCCCAGACCTGACCCTGGGCGCGCCACCGGAACTCATCGCGCTGTGGACGGCGGCCGACGCCGCCGGACTCGCCGCACTGACGGCCCTGGGCCTGCCCGACCGAGTGTCCTCGCAAGGGCCCGAACTCAAGGACGTACCGAAGGGCGCACCGAAGGACGTACCGAACGAGTCCCGGAGCGCGCGTCCCCGCACGGGCCCCGCGGACGGCTCCCGACGCCTCGCCCCCGCCGACCGCTGGCGGCTGCTGCTCGGCCGCGAGAGCGATCAACTCTCCGACGGCGCCCGCCGCTACGCGCACGCGCTGGACGAGCTGTACGGAACCGGCCGTGGCGAAGGCGGCGCCGCCATCGCGGACGGGCCGCCCGGCGCATCGGGCGACGGGGGCGGCCAGGGCAGGTCCTTCCCCAGCGCCCGCGAATGGGCGAAGGAACTCGACGCCCTGTTCGCCGCCGACGTCCGCGAGGAAGTGCTCGCCAGGGCGGCGGACGGCGGCCGTATGGACGTACTCGCCGAGCTGGACCCGGCATCGGTCAGACCGTCCGTCGAACTGCTGACGTCCGTCCTCTCGCTGGCCGGCGGTATGCCCGAGCGGCAACTCGCCCATCTGCGGCCACTCGTACGCCGCTTGGTCGACGAGTTGGCGCGGGAGCTCGCCACCCGGCTGCGCCCCACTCTCACGGGGCTGACCAACCCGCGCCCGACCCGCCGCGCCGGCGGCAAGCTCGACCTTCCCCGCACCCTGCGCGCCAACCTGGCTCACACCCGCCGCCTCGACGACGGGCGGACCGTCGTCGTCCCCGAGCATCCGGTGTTCAGCACCCGCGTGAGCCGGGAGGCGGACTGGCGGCTGATCCTCGTGGTCGACGTGTCCGGATCGATGGAGGCTTCGGTCATCTGGTCCGCGCTGACCGCCGCCGTCCTGGGCGGTGTGCCCACCCTGTCCACGCACTTCCTCACCTTCTCCACCCAGGTGATCGACCTGACGGACCGGGTCACCGATCCGCTGTCGCTGCTGCTTGAGGTACGCGTAGGCGGCGGTACGCACATCGCGGCGGGACTCGCCCACGCCCGCTCCCTGGTGACCGTGCCGAGCCGCACGCTCGTCGTGGTCGTCAGCGACTTCGAGGAGGGCTACTCACTCGGGGGCCTGCTCGGCGAGGTGCGCGCTCTCGCCTCGTCCGGTGTCCATCTCATGGGCTGCGCGGCCCTGGACGACACCGGCGCCCCGCGCTACTCGGTACCTGTCGCACAGCAGTTGGTGGCCGCCGGGATGCCGGTCGCCGCCCTCAGCCCTCTCGCCCTCGCCCGCTGGGTGGGCGACCGTCTCCGCGGGGAGAACCGATGACGCCGTCCCACTCGACCGTCCCACTGCCGCCCGTCGCCCCCGAGGTGTTCGCCGGTGCGGTGGAGAGCCTGACGTCCCGGCTGCGCAAGAAGCTCGACGCGGCCATCGAGCAGTACGGCGCCGTACCGGCGACCGCCCCGCCCGGTGGTGAAGGCGACGATGCCGGTATCGGTGTGAAGTGCGGCGAGGACGCGGTGGTCACGCTGCTGCCCGGCCCGTCCGGGGCCGTCACGGACCCGGACCAGGCGCGCTGTACGTGCCTGCTCGCACCGCGCTGTCTGCACCGGACGGCCGTCCTCGGGGCATGCCCGGTGGCGGACACGGATGCCCCGGCGGAAACCGCGGCGGAAGCGCCCCCCGAGGCTCCCGCCCCCGAACCCGCCGTCACCACCCCGCTCACCCCCGTCCAGATCGCCGCGGCGGCCGGGCTGTGGTCCGCCGCCACCGCCGTCCTGACGGCCGGAGTACCCGCAGCCGGCGCGATTCCCCAGGCGGAACTCCTGCGGGCCGCCCACACGGCCCGGCTGGCCGGACTGCATCGGGCCGAGGCTGCCGCCCTCCGCGTGGCACGCGGCCTGCGACACGCCCGCGCGGGCCACGCCGGCCACCGGCTGGCCGACCTGGTCTCGGCCCTGCGTGAACTCCTCCTCATCACCGGCCTGTTGGCCGCGGGCAACAGCGACCCCGTACTGATCGGCACCGCCCGGCGCGGTTACCGGCCAGGCGGCACGTTGCGCGTGTACGGCGTCTGCCGGGAGCCCGTCATCAGCGCCACCGGGTACGGGGGTGTGGTCACCCATCTCGTCGACGACGACCAGAACTGGTACTCCGTGGCTGACGTCAAACCGGGCGGATCGGCCCGCGCGCGTGGCGCGGCGACAGCCCCCGTCACCGTCGGCGCGACAGCTCTCGACCACGCCCAGCTCTCCCGTAGCGGCCTGTTGATCACCGGCGCGACCATCTCTCCGGACCACCGTCTCGGTTCCGGCAAGGGTGTCCGCTCCACTCCGATCGCCGGCCTGCCCTGGTCGTCGGGACCGACCGCCGCCCTGTTCGCCCACCGGCCGGCCGAGACAGTCTCCGAACGGCTCGCCGCCCATGGCACCGGCCCCGACGAGGAACTGACTGCCCGGATCGGCGAACCCTTCGGCTGCGACCTGGTGATCACCGGCGCCGTGGGCGATCAGTTGCTGGCCCGCGAGCTGCCGCACCCCGACGCCGTCGAGCCGACCGGCCCGGTGATCCGTCTGATGGCCGCCCACCCCCATCCGGATCTCGCGCACACGGCGAATCTGCGCCGGCTCGCCTCCCGTCCCGGCATGCGTGTCCGCGTACTGGGCCGGATCGACCCCGAGCGCGCTGCCACCCTGCGTCCCCTGGCGGTGGGCCCGGTGCCGGGCACGGAGGCGACGCTGCGTCTCCCGGCGCAGTGGCTGAACCGCGCCGACCTCGGATACGACCGCCTCCAGGGCTCACATCTCCCGTCCCCCGGCGTCTGTCCTCCAACGGGTCCCGAGCGCACCGGTCCGGATGTGCTGGCCGACTCCCCCGTCTGGCGCGTACGACGCCTCACCGAACTGGCCGTCGCGGGCGGACGCCGATCGGTCGCCGAATCCGCCCGCGGCGGCGGCTCACGGGCCGACGGCGCGGCGCTCCGGGCGACCGGCTTCCACACGGCCGCCGACCTGACGGCCACCCTCACCTTCGAGGCCGACCGCCGCACCCGCGACAACTTCGGCCGCACCGGCGACGACGACCCAACCAGCTACGCGTCGGCATGGCTGGCGACGGCGTTCCATCTGGCGTCCACGGAAAGGGAGTTGGTCCGCGCCAGCTGGCAGACCCCCTGAGCCCGACGGGCCATTTCAGCCCCGTCGGCGTTTGAGGCGCGGGGTCCGGGGCAGAGCCCCGAAACCCAGCCCGCCCGGCGTTTGAGGGCACGGCCGAAGGCCGTACGGGGTCCGGGGCAGAGCCCCTCACGCGGCGGAGCCGCATATCGATGCTGCCGGGAAGGGGCGGGTAGGGGAACAGCCCCGCGAGCGGCCCCACACCCGCCCGCCCCGGCCCTCTACTCCTCCAGGAACGGCTCCAGCAACCCCGGCACGGCCTCCACCGCGAACGCCACACCCTCCCCGGCCCCCACGTCGTAGACGTGATACGCCCCTTCCCCCGCCGCCGTCGTCGCCGTCACCGTCAACAACCCCGCCCTACGCTGAAAGTACGACTGCTTGACGGTCCACCCGATCACCCCACTCCGCTGCAGCGCGACGGTCGACCGCCGCACCGTCCCCGAGCGCGCCACCAGATACCCGCCCCCGAGGCCATGGCCGAGACTCCGGTACGCGTCGAGCGCCAGCAGCACCGCCACCGGCAGCAGCACCCCCGCGCAGACCGCCGCGACGGTGAGCAGCACGTCGCTCACGAGCAGGCCGAGGAGGACGAGCACCAGCACCGGCACCAGCGCGGAGCCCACCGCCCAGCGCAGCCGCCGGCCGCGCGCGGCGAGCGGGTGCGGGACGAGTCCGGCCATGCCCGTCGGGGACGACGTCTCGCGCAGGACCTGCGCGGCCACCTCGTCCGCCGCCGCCCTCGGCGCGGCCGGCAGCAGCGTCTTGAGGTCGGTGTGCTTGTCGTCGTCGTCCTGGGCGAGCCCCGTGGCGACGGCGTCGACCCGCGCGGCGCCGACCAGCCGTACCCCCAGCGGCTCGACCAACTCCACGCCCCGCAGCCTGCGCTCCTCGATGGAGACGGACCGCGACGTGAACAGCCCGCGCCGCACCCGCAGGGTTCCGCCGGGCTCGCGCTCCAGCCGGTAGTTCCACCACATCTCGACCCAGAGGCCGAGTGAGCCGACTATGCCCGCGAGGAGCGCCCCGGCGGCGAGCACGACGATCATCATCACGATCGAGGTGTCCCGGAACCGGTCGCCGATCCAGTCGATCACCTCGTGCTGGACCCCGAACCACTCGCTGACCTGCATCACACCTCCCGCCGCCGCTCCGCCCAGCAGGGGCGCCACGAAGGAGAGGGGCGCGTAGCGAATCCAGCGGGGGTCGAGGACGGCCAGCATGCCGTCCGGATGGGTTCCGGAAGCCGACGGTGCGCGGTCCAGCAGTTCCGTGCGAAGACGCTCGCCCTCCGCGCGGGTGACGGGGTCGAGTTCCAGGGTGGATTCGCCGCCGGTGTGCTCCCCCGTGCCGATCCGGACCTTCACCAGGCCGAGGATCCGCAGCAGGAGATTGGCAGTCAGGTCGACGCTCCTGATCCGCTCGCGGCCCAGTGAGCGCCGTTTGACCAACAACAGCCCCGTGTGGAGTTCGGCCCGGTCGGGGCCGATGCGGTAGCGGGTGCGGCGCCAGCGGATGTAGTCGCCGCCGGTGCCGCAGGCGATCAGCAGCAGCGCCGCGGGCAGCACCCAGGCGAGCGCCCGCCATATCCCCATGCCGCCGGAGAGGCCGATGGCGGTGGGCACTCCGGCGCCGGTCGCGACGCCGGTCATGACGGCGGCGGTGACCAGCAGGGTGCGCTTGTCGAGCTTGCGCCACTCTTCTCCGGGCGGGAGCGCGGCGACCGTGCTCACGTCGCGTCTCCGGGGGTCGCCCGGGTGATGTGGGTCAGCTGCTCTGCCAGTTCGGCGGCCAGCTCATGGTCGAGCCCCGCGATCCGTACCGCTCCTTTGGAGGAGGCGGTGGTGACGATGACGGTGGAGAGCTTGAACAGCTGCTCCAGCGGGCCCCGTACGGTGTCCACGGTCTGGATCCGGGACATCGGCGCGATCCGCCACTCCTGCCAGAAGTAGCCGGTACGGACGTAGACCGCCTCGTCCGTCACCTCCCAGCGGTGCACCCGGAACCACCAGCTCGGTATGAACACCGCGCAGGCCAGGCCGAGCACCGCCAGGACCGCGGCGGGGACCAGCAGCCAGGTACGGGCCGGGGCTATGAGCGCGCCCAGTACCGCGAGGACTGCCACCGGTGCCAGGGTGAGCAGCAGCCACTGTGCGCGCCACCAGGTGACCGCCCTCTCGTTCAGTGTGTTGCGGGGCGGCCTGAGCCGCCGCTCCCCCTCGGTCATCGGCTCAACGCCCCCGCAGCGCCCGGTACTTGGCGACCAGCTCCGCCGTGGAGGCGTCCAGCGGCTTGTCGTCCGAGCTGTCGCGGCCGCCGTCGATCTGGGTGAGGATCGGCTCGATCTCCTTGGCGAGGACCTTGCCGAGTTCGACGCCCCACTGGTCGAACGAGTCGATGTTCCAGACCGCGCCCTGGACGAAGACCTTGTGCTCGTACAGCGCGATCAGCTGGCCGAGTACGGAGGGAGTCAGGGACTCGGCGAGGATCGTGGTGGTCGGGTGGTTGCCCCGGAACGTCTTGTGCGGCACCAGTTCGGCGGGGACGCCCTCGGCCCGGACCTCGTCGGGTGTCTTGCCGAACGCCAGCGCCTGGGCCTGCGCGAAGAAGTTGGCCATCAGCAGGTCGTGCTGGGCGACCAGCCGGTGCGGCAGGTCGTCGACCGGCTGGGCGAAGCCGATGAAGTCGGCGGGGATGGTCTTCGTACCCTGGTGGATCAACTGGTAGTAGGCGTGCTGTCCGTTGGTGCCGGGGGTGCCCCAGACGACCGGTCCGGTCTGCCACTCCACCGGCTCGCCGTCACGGTCCACGGACTTGCCGTTGGACTCCATGTCGAGCTGCTGGAGATACGCGGTGAACCGGGACAGGTAGTGGCTGTACGGCAGGACGGCATGTGACTGGGCGTCGAAGAACGCCCCGTACCAGACCCCCAACAGGCCGAGCAGCAGCGGTGCGTTGGACTCGGCGGGCGCGGTGCGGAAGTGCTCGTCGACGAGGTGGAAGCCGTCGAGCATCTCGCGGAAGCGCTCGGGGCCGATGGCGATCATCAGGGAGAGGCCGATGGCGGAGTCGTACGAGTAACGGCCGCCGACCCAGTCCCAGAACTCGAACATGTTGGTGGTGTCGATGCCGAATTCGGCGACCTTCTCACCGTTCGTGGACAGCGCCACGAAGTGCTTGGCCACGGCCTCCTGACCGGCCTGAAGCTCGGTCAGGAGCCAGTTGCGGGCCGAGGTGGCGTTGGTGATGGTCTCGATGGTGGTGAACGTCTTCGACGCGATGACGAACAGCGTCTCGGCGGGGTCCAGATCGCGTACGGCCTCGTGCAGGTCCGCGCCGTCGACGTTCGACACGAAACGGACCGTCAGGTCGCGGTGGGTGAAGGACTTCAGCACCTCGTAGGCCATCGCGGGACCGAGGTCGGAACCGCCGATGCCGATGTTGACGATGTTGCGGATGGGCCGGCCCGTGTGGCCGAGCCATTCGCCGGCCCTGACTTTCTCGGAGAAGGCGGCCATCTTGTCGAGGACGGCGTGCACGCCCGGCACGACGTTCTCGCCGTCGACCTCGATCACCGCGTCGCGCGGGGCGCGCAGCGCGGTGTGCAGCACCGCCCGGTCCTCGGTGGTGTTGATCTTCTCGCCGCGGAACATCGCGTCGCGCAGCTCCGCGACGCCGGTGGCCACAGCCAGTTCACGCAGCAGTGTGAGCGTCTCGTCCGTCACCAGCTGCTTCGAGTAGTCCAGGTAGAGGTCACCGACCTGGAGGGTGTAGCCGGTGCCGCGCGCCGGGTCCTCGGCGAACAGCTCCCGCAGACTCGTCTCCCCCAGCTGCTCACGATGTTTGCCCAGCGCGCTCCACTGGGGCATCCGGTTGAGCCTGGCGCGGCCTTCTGCCTTTTTGTCGGACATCTTGCTTCAGCCCACTTCTTCTCGTACGTGAGTGCCTGCGTGAGTGCGGTGCCCAGCTGCCCACCCAACCTAATTGATCAGAGCGCCGAGCGACGCGACAGCGAGCGTGAACGCACCGGCCGCCAGCAGCGCCGGGGTGTTGAGCCCCCAGGCGCCGGCGACCAGACCGCCGAGCAGCGCCCCGAGCGGTGCCCCGCCGATGGCGAGCGTACGGAAGGCGGAGCTGATGCGGCCCAGCATCTCGGCGGGGCTCCGCTCCTGGACCAGCGTCGCCTGGTTGACGTTCCACACCATGCCCATGACCGCGAACACCGCCATGGCGGCGATGGCCGCCCACAGTTCACGGACTGTTCCGAGCACGACCAGTGCGCAGGTCTGGACGATCCCGGCGACGAGGATGCTGCGTATCCGCCCGATCCGGACCGCGAGCCTCGGTGCCACCAGTCCGCCGGCGACGCTCGCGACGCCGAAGGCCGTGATGACCGCCGCGTAACCGCTGTTGCCCGCGTCCAGCCAGCCGGTGATGTGCAGGACGAGGGTGGCGATGAGGGCGCCCATTCCGATGTTGCACAGGGCGGTCGCGACGGAGAGGCCGCGCAGCGCGCTGTCCCGCCACAGCGCGCGCATCCCGTCCGCCATCTCCGCGCGCAGGGTGCCGCCTGCCGCCTTCGGGGCCTTGGCCGGGGCGTCGGTCCGCAGGGAGGCGATGAGCAGCGCGCCGACGACATAGGTGGCCGCGTTGACCGCGAACGGCGCGGAGGCGCCGAGGATCAGCAGCGCGGGCACCAGCGGCGCCGCCAGGAAGCCGCTGGCGACGTGCTGGCCGGTCATGAGGCGGGCGTTGGCGCCGGCCAGCGTGTCACGGGGGACGACGGCGGGCAGCAGGGCCGTCGCGGCGTTGTCGAAGAGCGTCTGGAGGGTGGTCAGCAGAAAGGCGAGGGCGAGCAGCAGCGCGATCGTGCCGTGGTCGAGGGCGACCGCCAGGGCGAAGCCCGCCATCAGTACGCCGCGCACCAGGTCGACGGCCCACATCGCCCGGCGCTGGTCGACCCGGTCGGCGACGGCGCCGCCCAGCAGTCCGAACAGCAGCCAGGGCAGATAGCCGCAGGCGGTGACGGAGGCGATGAGCAGCGGGTCGTCGGTCAACGAGGCGGCGAGCAGCGGCAGTGCGGCCGTACGCAGCGAGTCCCCGAACCGGGAGATGACGGCCGCGCTCCACAGCCGCCCGAATCCCCCGCGCCACGCGGGGGCGGGCGCTTTCGGGGCCGCCGGCGCCTCGGCCGCCTCTTCCTCGGCTGCCGCCGGCCCGCTCGCCGTCGCCTCGTCCGTCGTCACAACTCTCCCTTTCGGTCATCCTGTTCGGACCGTAAGGGATGCCACTGACAATCGACCGGCCGTGAAAGCGGCTCCGGCCGGACACCTTTGGGTGTCCGGCCGGATCAATGTCTAGATCTCGCCACGCAGTTTGGCGAGGGCTTCCGCGAGAATGGCCTCGCCGTCCGCGTCGCTGCGCCGCTCGCGCACATAGGCGAGGTGTGTCTTGTACGGCTCGGTGCGCGGTGGGTCCGGCGGATTGTCCTGGTCCTGGCCGGCCGGGAATCCGCAGCGCGGGCAGTCCCACGTATCCGGAACCTGCGCGTCACTGGCGAAGCTCGGCTGCGTCTCGTGCCCGTTGGAGCACCAGAAGGAGATGCGCAGGCGTGGCGCGGACTCGCCACGCTCGGCCTCACCCATCGGCCCCGCTCCGACCCGGCTTCCCCGGATCGCGTTGCCACTTGCCACGGTCGTAACTCCCTGCGTGAATGGTGCCGCAAGCATCAAGCGTCGAGAGGCAGCTCCGCTGTTCGAGCGCCCCAGTCTACGTATGGCCCAACGCGCGTCCAGTGGGCGGAGTTACACCCCCACCGCCGGGACGCAGGGCCTCATGATAGGCCGCGCCCCCGGCGACGTACCGTACGACTGGTCAGTTGTCCAGCTTCATCAGCAGACCAAGCACGACAATGCAGGCGAACCATCCCATACCGACCACGATGGTGATGCGGTCGAGGTTACGCTCGGCGACCGACGAACCACCGACGGACGACTGCATGCCGCCACCGAACATGTCGGAGAGGCCGCCGCCCTTCCCCTTGTGCATCAGCACCAGCAGCATCAGCAGCAGGCTGAAGACGATCAGGGCGATCGAGAACCCCATAATCACGGCTGGACCCTACTTTCCGGAATTCTCTCGAATTGATTTGATTCGGGATTGAACGGGATTGAACAGGACTGCGACGGACAACGGGGGCCGGCGGCATAAGTGAGATGCCGACTCGGCCCCCGTCAGGGTACGACGGATCCGCGCCGTCGCATACTTACTGGTCGCGGAACCTGACGATCTTGACGAACTCCTCGGCGTCCAGCGCCGCGCCGCCGACAAGGGCGCCGTCCACGTCCGGCTGCGCCATGATCGCGGCGACATTCCCGGACTTCACCGAGCCGCCGTACTGAATGCGGACCTGGTCCGCCAGCTCCTGCGAGTACAGCTCCGCGAGACGGCCGCGGATCGCTCCGCACACCTCCTGCGCGTCCTCGGGGGTGGCGACCTCGCCGGTGCCGATGGCCCACACCGGCTCGTACGCGATCACGACGGACTCGGCCTGGTCGGCCGGGATGTCCTTGAGGCCGCCGTCGAGCTGCGCGAGCGTGTACGGGACCTGCTCGCCGGCCCTGCGGACGTCCAGGCCCTCACCGACGCACAGGATCGGGGTCAGTCCGTGCTTGTACGCGGTCCGCACCTTCGCGTTGCACAGCTCGTCGGTCTCGGCGTGGTACTGACGTCGCTCACTGTGACCGACGGCCACGTACGTGCACTTCAGCTTCGCCAGCATCGGTCCGGAGACCTCGCCGGTGTACGCGCCGGAGTCGTGCGAGGAGATGTCCTGGGCGCCGTACTTGATCTTCAGCTTGTCGCCGTCGACCAGTGTCTGCACGGATCGCAGATCGGTGAACGGCACCAGGACGGCCGTCTCGACCGCGTCGTGGTCCTTCTCGGTCAGGGCGAAGGCGAGCTTCTGGACGTGCGCGATGGCCTCAAGGTGGTTGAGGTTCATCTTCCAGTTGCCCGCCATCAGCGGGGTACGGGCGGTCTTCTCGGTCGGGGTTGCAGCTGCCATCAGTTGGTCAGTCCTCCAGTGCGGCGAGGCCGGGAAGCGTCTTGCCTTCGAGGTATTCGAGGCTCGCGCCGCCACCGGTCGAAATGTGGCCGAATGCGTTTTCGTCGAAGCCGAGGATCCGTACGGCGGCGGCGGAGTCGCCACCGCCGACGACCGTGAAGGCGTCGGAGTCGATCAGGGCCCGGGCGACGGCCCGCGTGCCCTCGGCGTAGTCCGGGTGCTCGAAGACACCCATGGGGCCGTTCCAGAAGACGGTCGCCGCGTCGGCGAGCTTCGAGGCGTACAGCCGGTTGGTCTCCGGGCCGTTGTCCAGGCCCATCCCGTCGGCCGGGATGGCGTCGACGGCGACGGTCTCCGGGTCGGCCGGTGCCTTCGTTTTCAGGTCCGGGAACGAGGTCGCGACCAGGACGTCGACCGGCAGGACGAACTCCACGCCCCGCTCGTCGGCGCGCTTCAGATACTCCTGGACGGCCGGGATCTGGTCCTCCTGGAGCAGCGAGGCGCCGACCTCGTGGCCCTGGGCCTTCAGGAAGGTGTACGCCATGCCGCCGCCGATCAGGATGCGGTCGGCCTTCTCAAGGAGGTGGTCGATGACACCGAGCTTGTCGGAGACCTTGGCACCACCGAGGACGACCGCGTACGGCCGCTTGACGTCATCGGTCAGCTTCTTGAGCACACCGACCTCGGTGGCGATCAGACCGCCCGCGGCGTGCGGCAGCCGGGCCGGCAGGTCGAAGACCGAGGCGTGCTTGCGGTGGACGGCGCCGAAGCCGTCGCCCACGTAGAGGTCGGCCAGCTCGGCAAGTTGGTCGGCGAAGGCGGCCCGCTCGGCGTCGCCCTTCGACGTCTCACCGGTGTTGAAGCGCAGGTTCTCGATGACGGCGACCTGTCCGTCGGCGAGCGCGGCGGCGACGGCCTTCGCGGAGTCGCCGACGGTGTCGGTCGCGAACGCCACGTCGGTGCCCAGGAGTTCACCCAGACGAGCGGCGGCGGGGGCCAGCGAGAAGGCCGGGTCCGGCGCACCCTTCGGGCGGCCCAGGTGCGACGCCACGATCACCCGTGCGCCGGCTTCGGCGAGCCTGGCGACGGTCGGCAGCACGGCGCGGATCCGGCCGTCGTCGGTGATCCTTGCGGTGCCGGTGCCGTTTTCGAGCGGCACGTTGAGGTCGGCCCGGACGAAGACGCGCTTGCCGGCCACCCCTTCGTCGAGAAGTTCGTCGATCGTCTTCATGTATCAGTGACTCCTTGAGAGCGGCTCCACGTCCCGCGACGTAGCGAGCACACAGAAGAGCGAGCACACACAGCACACAGACGACAGGGCCCGGTCAGCGCCACGTCGCGCCGCACGAGCCCTGTCGTTCACATCGGGAGTTGCCTACCGGACCGGCGTCAGAGCTGACCGCCGACGAAGGTGGTCAGGTCGACCAGGCGGTTGGAGTAGCCCCACTCGTTGTCGTACCAGCCGATGACCTTCACGCTCTTGCCCTGGACCATGGTCAGGGAGGAGTCGAAGGTGCAGGAGGCCGGCCAGTTCACGATGTCCGAGGAGACGATCGGGTCCTCGGTGTACTCCAGGAGGCCCTTCAGCTGGCCCTCGGAGGCCTTCTGGAACGCGGCGTTGACCTCGTCCTTGGTCACCTCGCGCTCCAGCTCGACGACCAGGTCGGTGACGGAGCCCGTCGGGACGGGGACGCGCATCGCGATGCCGTCGAGCTTGCCCTCCAGCTCCGGGATCACCAGGGCGGTCGCCTTGGCGGCACCGGTGGTGGTCGGAATGATGTTCTCGGCGGCGGCACGGGCGCGGCGCAGGTCCTTGTGCGGGAAGTCCAGGATGCGCTGGTCGTTGGTGTAGGCGTGGACCGTCGTCATCATGCCCTTGACGATGCCGAAGCTCTCCAGGAGAACCTTGGCCATCGGCGCCACACAGTTGGTGGTGCAGGAGGCGTTGGAGATGACGTGGTGGTTCGCCGGGTCGTACTTGTCCTGGTTGACGCCCATCACGATGGTGATGTCCTCGTCCTTGGCCGGAGCCGAGATGAGGACCTTCTTGGCGCCGCCCGCGAGGTGCTTCTCGGCGTCGGCCTTCTTGGTGAAGATGCCGGTCGACTCGACGACGATGTCGACGCCCAGCTCACCCCAGGGGATGTCGGCCGGGTTGCGCTCGGAGAGCACCTTGAACGTCTTGCCGTCGACCGTGATCGTGTCGGCGGTGTGGCTCACCTCTGCCTTGAGGCGGCCCATGATCGTGTCGTACTTCAGCAGATGAGCGGTGGTCGCGGTGTCACCCAGGTCGTTGACAGCCACGATCTCGATGTCGGCACCCTGCTCCAGCAGCGCGCGGAAGTAACTGCGACCGATGCGGCCAAAGCCGTTGATGCCTACGCGGATCGTCACGAACCGATCTCCTCGTTGGTACGCCGGGTTTCGACGCCGGCGAGTGCGTATGGGATGTCCCCGACCGGTTACGACCCTACCTCTCCCCGGGCGCCCCGGTGACATCGAGTGTCCGGCTACGGACCGGCGGCGCCGTGTACCCCCCGGTAGGGGTACGGGCGCCGCCGTGGCGTGACGTCGCGCCGGCGCGGTCAGCCGCGCAGGGCCCGCAGCGCCTTCCCGAGCAGCGCCGCGCGCCGCTCCGCGTCCGTGACCTGCTCCAGCCCGAAGCCGAGCAGGACGGTGTCCTTCGTGGTGACCGCCGCAGCGCCGGTGCCGGTGTCGTACGTCCCCGCCGCCGCGCTCGCGAACCGCGGGAAGAGGTCCGGGGCGAGGACGGAGGAGGTGACGGTGTACGTACCGGCCTGGTCCAGCGGGTTGCCGGGCGCCGCACCGAGCGGCCCCGACGTGCCGAGGAGCGCGCCGGCCCCGGTGAAGGCGGTGGCACCGGCCGCGGGGGCCCGCCCGTACGCGCCCAGGTAGTACTGGCTGAAGTCGTTCGTCCGGGTCCGGCCGACCTGCGCGTTCCCGCCTGCCTGCTCGCCCGCCTCGATCAGCTTGCCGCCCTCGTTGAGGAAGTCGCGCACGGGCAGCTGCGTATCGCCGCCGGGGGCGCCGGCGCCGGTGTGGTGGACGACGGTGGGGAAGTGGCTCAGGACGCCCAGGGGATGCGGTGCGCCCTGCGTGGCGGCGTCCCAGACGACCGCGGTACGGCCGTTGGCCCGCAGCGCGTCGACGTACGCCTGTGCGTACTGCGCGGGCGCGCCCTCGTCGGCGACGACGAGGGTGTCCGCCCTGGGGCGCTCGGCGACGGTGTACGTGAAGCGGTCACTGGTGGTGCGCTTGCCGCTCTTGGTACGGCCGGTGAACCAGACCTCGACGCGGTCGCCCGGTTCGGCGTCCTCGACCTCGGCGCGGTACTCGTCGAAGTGGAGGTTGTCCTCGCCGCCGTACGTCTCGCCGCCCTTCCAGGCCCGCAGGCTCTCGTCGTGCGTACGGCCGCCGTTGATCCGGTAGTTCAGCTCTTTGTCACGCAGCGACTTGCGGGCGGTGACGGCGACTTCCTGGTCGGCGCCGCGTCCGTAGGAGGTGGTGAAGGTGTCGGGGGTGAAGTCGGGTGCGGTGAGACCGACCGAGGAGGACGGCTGGTCGGGGTGGGAGGCGGTCTCGGCGACGGAGAGCGCGAAGGGGATGTTCTTGGCGAACTCCGCCTGGATCAGCTTCTCGTCGTCGGGGAAGTTGAAGCCGGACTGGCAGTCGTCCGCCTCCCAGGCGTCGTCGGGGATGCTGTCGGAGACCGTCTCGCAGGTGGTCATCTCCGGGGTGAACATCATGATCCCGTTGACGTTCGCGGCGTGCCCGTCGGCCTCGCCGTTGGTGGTGTACAGCTCGGAGGAGACCTGCGGGTAGTAGCCGGGAACGGCCGAGTTCTCGGGGGTGCCCGCGAGTGACCGGTAGAGGATGTCGTCGGGGGTCGGGGTGGCGACCTGCCAGCCCACGCCGTAGAGGATCAGTTCGGCGGCGGAGTGGTAGTTGATGCCGTAGTCGAACCCGATGCGCTTCTGGAGGCCGTCGATGGCCTGGGTCTCGGGCTCGGAGCCGGGTGACGCGCCCCGGTAGGTCTCGCCGGTGGAGTTCGGGGACGAACCCTCGTTGTCGTAGCCCCACTTGTAGGTGAAGTTACGGTTCAGGTCGATGCCGTCGCCGCGGCTGATGACGCCGTCGCCGTTGACGTCGCGGAGGTTCTTGCGCCAGAGGCGGTTGGCGTCGGCGGCGTGGGTGAAGTCGTAGCCGTCGGGGTTGGCGGACAGGACGAACCACAGCTCGGTGGAGTCGACGATCTTCGTGATCCTCGGGTCCTTGCCGTAGTTGTCCAGATAGTGGTGCATCAGCCGCCGCGTCATCTCGGGGGTGATCCACTCCCGCGCGTGCTGGTTGGACATGTAGAGCACGGACGGCTTGGTGCCGTCCTCGGTCCTGGCCGCGCCCTTGCTGAGCTTGAGGGCGAGGATGTCCTTGCCCTGGACGGTCTTGCCGATGGAGACGACCTTGGTGAGTCCGGGGTGGGCCGCGCCGGCCTCGGTTATCTCCTCCTGGAGACCGCCGGGGCCGCTGTACTGACGGTAGACACCGTCCCCGGCCGCCCGCAGCCGGGATTCCGCTTGTACGGAGATCCGCCGCTCGGTGACATCGACGCCCCGCCGCTCCAAGTCGCGCGCCTGGTCGCCGGTGAGGAACAGCTCGACCTTCGCCGTGCCGCCCCTCGGTACCGATTCGCCCAGCTCGTGCGCGTCCTGGCCGGCCGCGAGGAGCAGCGGTACCTGCTCGGCGGCGACCTTGGCGTCGAAGACCTTCAGGGTGTCCCCGGCCGCGGCCGGGGATCTGTCGGTGGCGGTCTCGGCCTGCGCGCCGGGTGCCGCCGTGATTCCGCTCAGCAACAGTGCGCCGGCCGCGAGGATCGCTCTCGCTCCACGTCTCATGTGCCCCCCTTGCTGTGGTCCGCCACAGGCGTGACGGGACGCCGCAAGGGTCACCAACCCACATGACCATGTCAAGAGTGCGGAAAGACCATACAAAATGCCGCTGTCGGCCCCCAACGGGGTGCCGGCAGCGGCATGTTGACGTCCTCCGGTGCGGCGCGCCGTCTCGGCCTACGGTCGGCCGAAGCGCTGTCTCAGCCGACGAGGCCGTCCGCCATCTCCTCCGACAGCGTCGACTCGGTCCCAGGAATACCCAGGTCCTGCGCCTTCTTGTCCGCCATGGCCAGCAGCCGGCGGATCCGTCCCGCCACCGCGTCCTTGGTGAGCGCCGGATCGGCGAGCGCGCCCAGCTCCTCCAGCGACGCCTGCTTGTGCTCCATCCGCAGACGGCCGGCGGCTGCGAGGTGCTCGGGCACCTCGTCGCCCAGGATCTCCAGCGCCCGCTGCACCCGCGCCCCGGCCGCCACGGCCGCGCGGGCCGAGCGGCGCAGATTCGCGTCGTCGAAGTTGGCGAGGCGGTTGGCCGTCGCACGGACCTCGCGGCGCATCCGCCGCTCCTCCCACGCCAGCACCGACTCGTGCGCCCCGAGCCGCGTCAGCAGCGCCCCGATCGCGTCCCCGTCCCGTACGACGACCCGGTCCACGCCACGCACCTCGCGCGCCTTGGACGGGATCTGGAGCCGGCGGGCCGCGCCCACGAGCGCGAGGGCCGCCTCGGGCCCCGGGCAGGTCACCTCCAGCGAGGAGGAGCGCCCCGGCTCGGTGAGCGAACCGTGGGCGAGGAACGCACCCCGCCAGGCCGCCTCGGCGTCGCAGGTCGCACCCGAGACCACCTGGGGAGGCAGTCCGCGGATCGGCCGGCCCCGGCCGTCGACCAGACCCGTCTGACGGGCCAGCTGGTCACCGCCGGTAATCACCCGTACGACATAGCGGCTGCCGCGGCGGAGTCCGCCGGGGGCCATCACCACCAGTTCGGAGTTGTGCCCGAAGATCTCCAGGATGTCCTTGCGGAGCCGGCGCGCGGCGATGCTGGTGTCCAGCTCCGCCTCGATCACAATGCGACCGCTGACGAGGTGGAGACCACCCGCGAACCGCAGAATCGCCGAGACCTCCGCCTTCCTGCAGCACGTACGGGTGACGGGAAGCCGGGCGATCTCGTCCTTCACCGCTGCAGTCATCGCCATGGGCCGATCCTTCCATGCATCCGAAAAATACGGTCGTACGCGGCGGCCAACAGTTCCGGATCGTGCTTCGGAAGTCCGTCGGGTCGGGCCACGGGAGCCAGCTCGACCGCGGCACCCAGCCGCTTCGCGGCATCGGAGAGTGATTCGCTGTCGGGCACGGCGGCCTCGTCGGCCAGCACCACGTCCAGGGCGAGTTTAGGTGCGTGTCGTCCCAAAACCTCCAAATGACGCTGCGGTGAGAAGCCATCGGTTTCACCGGGTTGCGGCGCGAGGTTCAGCGAGAGGACCCGGCGGGCCTTCGTCTCGACGAGCGCGTCGAGCAACTCGGGCACCAGCAGATGAGGGATCACGGAGGAGAACCAGGAGCCGGGGCCGAGCACCACCCAGTCGGCGTCGAGGACGGCGGCGACGGCTTCGGGGACGGCCGGCGGGTCGTTCGGCACGAGATGCACCGACTGCACCTCACCGGGCGTCAGCGCGACCGTGGCCTGTCCCCGTACGGTGCCGATCTCGTCCGGCCTGTCCGGGTCGTGGCCGCGTACGAGCGCCTGAAGCTCCAGCGGCACCGCGGACATCGGCAGCACCCTGCCGTGGGCTCCGAGGAGCTTGCCGACCAGGTCCAGCGCCAGGACATGGTCGCCGAGCTGTTCCCACAGGGCGACGATCAGCAGATTGCCGACGGCGTGCTCGTGGAGGTCGCCCTTGGACTGGAAGCGGTGCTGGATGACACGGGCCCAGGTCTGGCCCCAGTCGTCGTCTCCGCACAGCGCCGCCAGCGCCTTGCGCAGATCACCGGGCGGCAGCACGCCCAGCTCCTCACGGAGCCGGCCGCTGGAGCCGCCGTCGTCGGCGACCGTGACGACGGCCGTGAGGTCGCCCGTGATCCGGCGCAGCGCCGTCAGGGAGGCGGACAGCCCCATACCGCCGCCGAGGGCGACGACCTTGGGCTGGGCGCCTCGGCCCCGGCCGGCCAGCGCGGGTGTGCCCTTGCGCAGCCGCCGCAGCCGGAAGTTGCGTCCGGTCACTCGCGCCCCATGTCCCGGTGGACGACCACGGTCTCGATCCCCTCGGCGGCCAGCCGGGCGCCCAGCTTCTCCGACATGGCAACGGAGCGGTGCTTGCCGCCGGTGCAGCCGACGGCGACGGTCACATAGCGCTTGCCCTCGCGGCGGTAGCCGGTGGCGATCAGCTCCAGCAGCTCCGTGTAGCGGTCCAGGAACTCCTTGGCGCCCGGCTGGTTGAAGACATAGCCGGACACCTCCTCGTTGAGGCCGGTGAACGGGCGCAGCTCGGGGACCCAGTGCGGGTTCGGCAGGAAGCGGCAGTCGACCACGAGGTCGGCGTCGACCGGCAGGCCGTACTTGTAGCCGAACGACATGACCGTGGCCCGCAGCTCGGGCTCCTCGTCACCGGCGAACTGGGCGTCCATCTTGGCGCGCAGCTCGTGGACGTTGAGGCTGGAGGTGTCGATCACCAGGTCCGCGTCGCCGCGCAGCTCGCGCAGCAGGTCGCGCTCGGCCTCGATGCCGTCGACGATCCGGCCGTCCCCCTGGAGGGGATGGGGGCGGCGTACGGACTCGAACCGGCGCACCAGGGCCTCGTCGGAGGATTCCAGGAACACGATCCGCCGGGTGACCTGCTTGGCGTCGAGGTCGGCCAGCGACTCGCGGAGGTTGTCGAAGAAGCGGCGGCCCCGGACGTCGACGACGACGGCGATCCGGGCCACGTTGCCCTGCGAGCGGGCGCCCAGCTCCACCATGGTGGGGATCAGCGCGGGCGGCAGGTTGTCCACGACGAACCAGCCGAGGTCCTCCAGGCACTTCGCGGCCGTGCTGCGGCCCGCGCCCGACATGCCGGAGATGATCACCAGCTCGGGGATGGCGGGCTCGGGGGCGGTCCCCTCGGGGACGGCAGGTCCGGCCGCCGCGTCGGTGCCTTCGGCGGGCTCCCCGGCGCTCTCCCCCCGCGTGGTCCTCGCGTCCTCTTCCGCCGCCGCCCCCTCCGCGGTCTCCTTGGGCTCACCCGTACTCACGTCTGCCACTCCGTCCCGGTCGTGCTCAGTCATGCGTGCTGCCCCCGTCGTCTTCCATGATCTCTCCTGTCGCCGTGTTCACGGCGGGCGCGGCGGGTGCCGCCTGGGCGAGGGCCACGGCGACGGACTCGGCCGTCTTGCGGCCGAGCCCCGGCACCTCACAGATCTGCTCGATTGTGGCCTGCCGGAGCTTCTTCACCGAGCCGAAATGCTTGATGAGTGCCTGCTTCCGGGTCTCGCCCAGGCCGGGGACGTCGTCCAGGGGGCTGGTGCGGATGCGTTTGGCCCGTTTGGCCCGCTGATAGGTGATGGCGAACCGGTGGGCCTCGTCACGTACGCGCTGGAGAAGGTACAGGCCTTCGCTGGAGCGGGGCAGCACCACGGGGTCGTCGTCATCGGGCACCCAGACCTCTTCGAGGCGCTTGGCGAGGCCGCAGACGGCGACGTCGTCGATGCCCAGCTCGTCCATGGCCCGTTTGGCGGCGGCCACCTGGGGCTGCCCGCCGTCGACCACGACCAGTTGGGGCGGGTACGCGAAGCGCTTGGGCCGGCCGTCGTCCTCCTTGAAGGACGACGGATCGGAGTGGCCGTTGTTCACGTTCTCACCGGGGGCGGCAGGATGCTGGACGGGCGTGTCCCGGCCGTTCGGGTCCTGGCCGTTCGTGTCGTGGGTGGTGGATGACCCCTCGTTCTCGGCCGTCCACTCCCCCGTGCGCTCCTTCTCGGCGAGGTAGCGCTTGAAGCGCCGGCCGATCACCTCGTGCATGGAGCGGACGTCGTCCTGGCCCTCGAAGCCCTTGATCTGGAAGCGGCGGTACTCGCTCTTGCGGGCGAGTCCGTCCTCGAAGACGACCATCGAGGCGACGACGTCGTCGCCCTGGAGGTGTGAGATGTCGAAGCACTCGATACGCAGCGGCACGCTGTCCAGACCCAGCGCCTGCGCGATCTCCTCCAGGGCGCGCGAGCGCGTCGTCAGGTCGCTCGCGCGCTTCGTCTTGTGCAGGACGAGGGACTGCTGGGCGTTGCGCCCCACCGTCGCCATCAGGTCCTTCTTGTCACCGCGCTGCGGGACACGCAGCGAGACGTGCGAGCCCCGGCGGTGGCTCAGCCACTGGGAGAGCGCGTCGGTGTCCGCCTGGTCCTCGGGCAGGGCGGGGACCAGGACCTCCTTGGGAACCGAGTCGCCGATCTCCTCCCCGTACAACTGCTGGACCGCGTGCACGACCAGGCCCGCCGTGTCGACGGCCTCGACCTTGTCGGTGACCCAGCCGCGCTGGCCGCGGACACGTCCGCCGCGGACGTGGAAGATCTGGACGGCCGCCTCCAACTCGTCCTCGGCGACGGCGATCAGGTCGGCGTCGGTGGCGTCGCCGAGGACGACGGCGCTCTTCTCCATCGCCCGGCGCAGCGCCCCTATGTCGTCGCGCAGCCGGCCCGCCTTCTCGTACTCCATGTCCTCGGCGGCGTCCGTCATCCGCTGCTCCAGCCGGCGGATGTACGCGCCGGTGCGGCCGGCCATGAAGTCGCAGAACTCCTCCGCCAGTTGGCGGTGCTCGTCCGGGGTGACGCGGCCGACGCAGGGCGCCGAGCACTTGCCGATGTAGCCGAGGAGGCAGGGGCGTCCGGTGCGCTCCGCGTTCTTGAACACCCCTGCGGAGCAGGTGCGTACGGGAAAGACACGGAGCATCAGATCGACGGTCTCGCGGATGGCCCACGCGTGGCCGTACGGACCGAAGTAGCGCACGCCCTTCTTCTTGGCGCCGCGCATGACCTGCACGCGCGGGAATTCCTCGTTCAGCGTGACCGCGAGATACGGATAGCTCTTGTCGTCGCGGTACTTGACGTTGAAACGGGGGTCGTACTCCTTGATCCACGAGTACTCCAGCTGGAGCGCCTCGACCTCCGTGGAGACGACGGTCCACTCGACGGAGGCTGCCGTGGTGACCATCGTGCGGGTGCGCGGGTGGAGATTCGCCAGGTCCTGGAAGTAGCTGGAGAGCCGGGGGCGCAGGCTCTTGGCCTTCCCGACGTAGATCACCCGGCGGTGATCGTCGCGGAATTTGTAGACCCCCGGGGAGTCGGGGATCTGTCCCGGCTTGGGGCGGTAGCTGGAGGGGTCGGCCATGTCTTCCACCCTACTTCCGGGCACGGACAGTGGAGCCGCGCCGGGTGGTTCCGAGGGGGTGTCGCGGTGGTGTCGTGGGGGCGGGCGGAGGTGGGGTCAGGCGCCGGGGCCCGCGACGAGCCTGCCGCCCTTCGCGGTGATCGGCACCTCGGGCAGCGGCACCGTCGCCGGACCCTTCGTCGCCTGGCCCGTCGTGACATCGAACCGGCTGCCGTGGCAGGGGCAGTTGCCCTCCGTGCCCTCGACCTTGTCCAGCACACAGCCCGCGTGGGTGCACTGCGCGCTGAAGGCCTTGTACTGGCCCTCGGCGGGGCAGCTCACCACCAGCCGCTCCTCGCGGTAGAGCTTCACACCGCCGACCGGCACCGCGTCGGCCGCACCCAGGTCCACCGCGGCGGTGGGGGTCGGCACCTCGGCGTGACCCAGCTTCGACTCCGTGGAGCAGGCGGCCACGCCGACACCGGCCGCACCGGCGAGCGCGACACCCTTCAGGACGGTACGACGGGGGGTGGGCCGGGCGGGCATGGTGTCTCCACTGGTCAGAAGGCTTGCGCTGCGTTCGACCCTACCGGGGGCGATTCCGGCGCCTTCGCCGGGCGTCACCTGCTCCCGCACCGGCACTGAACCTCCTTATGAGGGCGACGCGCGAGAGGGGAGGGCGACGGAGAGGACCTGGGCTTCGGCTGCGGCTGTGGTCTCGGAGCCGACGACGGGGCCGGGGCCGGGGCCGGCGACGAGGCCGACGACGGAGCCGAGGGCAGGGCCGGGGCGGCGGCGCGGGTACCGGGGACGGCTGGGGAGGCCGCCGGGGACGGCAGGAAGCCCGTGCGGGTGAAGTAGTCCACATACGTACGGAAGAGGTGTTCGTCGATGTCGGGGCAGCCGATCCCGGTGCCCTCCAGCGCGCGCCGGGTGTCCGCGGCGTCGAAGAGCACGCTCCCCTCCGAACCCCCTCCGCGCGTCTCGGCGGCCATGGCCGGAAGCAGCGGGAAGGCGGCGTTGCCGGGATCCGCCTCGGTGGCGGCGAGCCAGTCGGCGGCCGGGACGTCCCTTACGGTGTGGCCGAGGGCGCGCAGGCGCGCCACGGCGGTGTCCATGCGCAGAGGGCGCTCCCCCGCGAGATGGAACGTCCGCCCCGCCGACAGGGGTTGGCGGGAGAGCGCCACCACGGCGGCGCTGACGTAGTCCACCGGCACGAGGTCGAAGGCCGTGTCGACACCGGACGGGGCGACGCCCGCCTGGAGGCAGCCCTTCAGCAGCAGCCACATGAAGTCGCCCCTCTGACAGACGCCGGTGGTCGACTCGCCGGTGATCCGGGTGGGCCGGTAGACGGTGACGGGCAGCCCCCGGTCGCGCGCGGCCTCGGCGAGCCGCTCTGCGGCCCATTTGCTCTGCGTGTAGCCGTGTTCCAGCGCCGCGACCGGTCCCGTCGGATCCTGGGGGCGTACGGACCGTACCGGCCGTACGGGCTGTGGGGACCCTTCGCCCCCGCCGTACGCGCTCTCGGCCCCGCCGCCTCCGTACACACCGACGGTGGAGATGTGGTGGACGGGCACGGTGCGGTGCAGGGCGGCCAGCCGCAGGATCTCCTGCGTGCCGTACACGTTGGCGGCTCTCAACTGCTCGTAGGAGAAGACCAGGTTGACGGCGGCTCCGCAGTGGTAGACGGCGTCGACGGTGCGGGCGAGGTGGTCGAAGCCGGCCGCCGAGAGGCCGAGCCGGGGCCGGGCCAGATCGCCCGTGATGACGGTGACCCGGTGCTCGGTGGACGGGTCGCCGAGACCGTACGACTCAAGGGCCGAACGCAGTCGTCCTTCGGCGTTCAACTGGTCGCTGCCGCGCACCAGGCAGTGGACGGTGGCGTCGGTCCGGCGCAGCAGCTCCCTCAGGAGGAAGGCACCGAGGAAGCCGGTGGCTCCGGTGAGGAGGACCTGCTCCGGGTCGGGGACGACGCTGCGCACATCGTCCGCGGCAACGATGTCCGGGGCCAGCTGTATGTCGTCGGTGAGGTCGGGGACGACATGCGTACGCCCTCCTCCTGAGGAGGCGTCCACCAGTGCGGCGAGGCCCGCGACGGTCGGTGAGGTGAAGACCGAGCGCAGCGGCACCTGTACGTGCAGCTCCTCCCGGAGCGCGAGGACCAGCCGGGTCGCCAGCAGGGAATCGCCGCCGAGCGCGAAGAAGTCGTCGTGTACGCCGATGGGGCCGGGGCCGAGCAGTGCGGACCACAGGCGCGCGATCCGCTCCTGCGTGGCGGTCGGGGCGGCAGTACCGGTACGGGACCGGGCGACGGCCCGCGCCGTGTGGCGGCTCTCGTCGCGGCCGGTGCCCGCCGCGAGTGCGGCGCGGTCGACCTTGCCGCTCGACGTGAGCGGGAAGCGGTCGACCGGTATGCACCGGGCCGGGACCAGCGGGTCGGGCAGCCGGGCGCGCAGCCGTTGCCGTACCTCCTCGGGGCGTGCCGCCTCCGCGTCGCCGGCGATGTAGTAGGCCAGGAGTCGCTTGCCGGCTCCCGGTCCGAGGTCATGAGCCACGACTGCCGCGTCGGCCACGCCGCGCTGGGCGCGTACGGCGGCCTCGACCTCGCCGGTCTCCACCCGGTGGCCCCGGATCTTGACCTGGCCGTCGCTCCGCCCGACGTACTGGATCCGGCCGTCGGGCAGCAGCCGGGCCAGGTCACCGGTGCGGTAGAAGCGGCTGCTCTCCCGCGCGCCGGTGCCCGGAACATCGATGGGCACGAACTTCTCGGCCGTCAGCTCGGGGCGCCCCACATAGCCGCGCGCGACCACCGGCCCGCCGACGCAGATCTCCCCGACGGCGCCCGGCGGCACGGGCCGCAGCCGCTCGTCCAGCAGCAGGACCGTGGCACCGTCGACGGGGCGTCCGACGCTCGGCAGATCGGGCCAGTCGGCCGGGTCGGGGCCCAGCCGCTCCGCCGTCACGACGTGCGTCTCCGACGGGCCGTACTGGTTCTCCAGCGTGGCCGAGGTCAGCGAGCCGAAGAACTGCCGCAGGGCGGGGGTGACATGGAGCTGTTCGCCCGCCGTGAGGACTTCCTTGAGAGAGTCGCAGCGACGGCCTGTGGCGCACGCGTACTCCACCAGCTGCTGCAACGCGACGAACGGCAGGAACAGCCTCTCGACCCGCTCCGACGCGATCAGGTCGAGCAGTTGCCGCGGGTCTCTGCGGACGTCCTCGTCGACGAGGACGAGCGAGCCGCCCGCCGCCCAGGTGGCGAAGATCTCCTGGAACGCGACGTCGAAGCCGAGGGGCGCGAACTGAAGCGTGCGCGCCCCCTCGTTCGCGTCCGGCCCGGTCCCCGAGCGGCGGCGCTGCCACTCGACCAGATTGGCCAGCGGGCCGTGCTCCATGGCGACGCCCTTGGGACGCCCCGTCGAACCCGAGGTGTAGATGACGTACACGAGGTCGTCGGGTCCCACCGGGACGACAGGGCCGGTGAACGGCGGTCCGGTGACGCCGCGCTGCGGCACGTCCGGCAGGTCGTCGATGAGCAGGACGTCGACGCCCAGGGGCAGTTCGGCCGGCCGGCACCCGCGCTGGGTGAGCAGGACGTCGATCCCGCTGTCCCGCACCGTGAAGGCGATCCGCTCCGCCGGATGCGCCGGGTCGATCGGCACACAGCTGCCGCCCGCCTTCAGCACCCCGAGAACGGCCACCGGCAGGTCCGCCGTCCGCTCCACGCAGACGCCTACGGGGCGGCGTACGGCGCCCCGCGTGACGAGCAGCGCCGCGACGCGGCCGGCGGCGGCGTCCAGCTCCGCGTACGTCAGGGTCCGCCCGTGCGCGACGACGGCGGGCGCGTGGGGTGTCAGCCGGGCGGAGCGCGCGAACGCCTCGTGCACGAGCGGGACTTCGGGGGGCGGCGGCGCGCCGTGCGCCCACTCGGTGAGGGTCCGCCGTTCCTCGTCGGCCGGCATGACCGCCAGGTCCTGGAGCGCGGCTTCGGGGCGGGCGACGGCGTCGGCGACGAGCGTACGGAACCGGACCGCCAGGCGCTCGGCGGTCGTGCGGTCGAAGAGGTCGGCCGAGTACTCCCACAGTCCGCGGTACCCGTCCCCGTCGGGCACCAGGTGCAGGAACACGTCGTACTTGGCCGTGCCGCCGTGCACCCGGCGGCGCTCGGCCGCCACACCGGGCAGGGACAGCGCCGACGGGGGCGCGTCGTCGACCGCGAACACCACCTGGAACAGCGGGAATCGGCTGAGCGTGCGCTCGACGCCCAACTCGCGCACCAGATGGCTGTACGGCACGTCCTTGTGCCGGACGGCCGATCTGACCTGATGCTTCATCTCCACCACCAGGTCCGTGAACGACCGGTCGTGGCGCGGCCGTCCGCGCAGCGGCAGCACATCGGTGAGACAGGCGATGAGGTCCTCGGTCTCCGGCTCGTCGCGACGCGACACGGGCGTGCCGATGACGAGGTCGTCCTGGCCGGTGTGCCGGCCGATCAGCGCGGTCAGCGCGGCGGCGAACACCACGAAGCGCGTCGTCCGCAGCCGGGCGGCGAGGCCGCGTATCAGGTCACCCGTGGCGGCGTCGACGCCGAACTCGACCTGGCCGCCGTGGTGGCTGAGGGCCGGCGGGCGGGGGCGGTCGGCCGGGAAGGACGACTCGTCGGGCGCGCCGGCCAGTTCGGCCCGCCAGTGCTCGACCAGCCGTGCCCGATGGGCGCCGTCGGTGGTCCGCTGGCGCAGGGCGTACGGCCCGGACTGGACGGGCAGTTGGGGCAGCCGGGACGTTCTGCCCTCAACCTCGGCGCGGTACAGCTCGCTGAACTCCTGGTCGAGGAGGCTGAAGCACCAGCCGTCGATCACGGCGTGGTGGATCGCGACGGCGAGTACGGACTCACCGTCCGCGGGCAGGCGCGAGCCGTCGGTGTCGGTGTCGGTGTCGGTGTCCCGCACACTCTCGGCCGTCACGAGCAGCGTGGCCCTCAACAGCGGTGGTTCGGCGAGGTCCGTCTGCCGGGTGACGGCGTCCCTGAGCGCCGTTTCCCGCTCGTCGGCCGTGACCCGCCGTACGTCGACCGGGACCCGCATCGGCGGGAGGACGATCTGGCAGGGAGCGCCGTCCACCAGCACCAACCGGCTGCGCAGCGCCTCGTGCCGGGCCACGATGCCGGTCAGCGCCGCTTCCACGGCAACGATGTCGAGGGGGCCGCGCAGCCGGTGGACCCAGGACTCCAGATAGCGCGAGGTGCCCTGCTGATACTGGTCGTTGAGCCAGATCGACTCCTGCTCGAACGACATCGGATAGGTACGCGGTTCCATCGCTTCTCGCTTCGTGGTGCGAACGACTGGGACGGACCTCTGGGGGGTGGCGGCTGAGGCCGGTGCGGCGATATTCAGACACCGATCATGCGTCTATCAGCCCGGCAGGTCCAACAGCGCGGCGATGTCGATCTTTCCGTTGGGCGTCCGGGGGAAGGACCCGATCCGGCGGACGTCGTCCGGCACCTGCGCGCGCGGCAGTACGGCGGCGAGCGCTTTCCGTACGGTGCCGGGGTCGGGGGCGACGCCGTCGAGCATGCCGTCGGCGTCCCCCGTACCGCCCGTACCGCCGGGCGGTTCCTCGGTGTAGAACAGCGCGAGGCGTTCGTACGCACCGCTCCGACCGGTCACGGGAAGCACGGCGCACTCCCGTATGCCCGGCAGACGCAGGGCCGCGGTCTCCGTCTCGGCGGGCTCGACGCGCTGTCCGGCGATCTTGACCTGCCGGTCGGCGCGGCCGTGGAAGTGGAGCACCCCGTCGCTGTCCAGTCGGCCGAGATCACCGGTCCGGTAGATCCTCACGGGGCCGGTGCCGGGGTCGAACGTGGTGAAACTCTCCTCCGTCGCCCGTTCGTTGCCGAGATAGCCGTCGGCCAGGCCCTCCCCGGAGACACAGATCTCGCCGAGTGCGCCGGGCGGGACCGCGTGGTCGCCGTCGAGGACATGGACCGCGGTGCCGGGGGCCGCCGTGCCGAGCGGGATGCCGTACTCGGCCTCGCAGTCGGCGGGTCGGATGCGGTGGGTGGTGACGAAGACGCAGCACTCGACCGGGCCGTAGCCGTTGAGCAGTGTGATCCCCGGATGGCGGGCCAGGAAGGCCCGGATGTGCGGGGCGGAGAGCCGTTCGCCGCCGGTGAGGACCTGGCGCAGTCCGGTGAAGCAGTCGGGGTCCTCGTCCACGAAGAGATTGAAGAGGGCGGCGGTGAGCCAGACGGTGTCCAGGCCGGTGGACCGGACGAGTTCGGCCAGGTCGTCGGGGAGGAAGTAGTCGCCGTCGAGGAGCACGACCGTGCCGCCGGTGGTCAGCATGCTCCACAGTTCGAGGGTGAGCGCGTCCCAGGAGACGGGTGCGGCCTGGGGTATCACGCGGCCGGGGCCGAAGTTGGCGAAGCTGTCCGGGCCGAACAGCCGGGTGGTGGCCCGGTGCGGCGAGAGCACCCCTTTGGGGGTGCCGGTCGTGCCCGAGGTGAAGAACACGGTGGCGGTCGCCGCTCCGTCGACCGCGTCCGCCTCAGGGGCGGCGTCCGTGGCCGGTGCCCGTCCGGCCGCTTCGCTCAACTCCTCGGCGGGTGGGGTCCATACGGTGCGGCCGTCGGCGGCCGGCCGGGGCGGCACGCCCCCTCCGGGAGGCGGAACCACGACGACGGGCGGCGCCAGCATGCCGAGCACGGTCCGCAGCCGGCCGGCGGGCAGTTTCGGATCCAGCGCCGCGTAGGCGGCGCCGCGTCTGAGTACGGCGAGGAGCACGGCCACCAGTTGGGGAGAGCGTGGCAGCAGCACGGGCACCAGGTGTCCGGCACGGACACCGAATTGGCCCAGCTCGACGGCGTACGTCTGCGCCGCCAGGTCGAGCGTCCGGTAGCTGACGGGCCGGCCCGCGAAGACGAGCGCGGTGGCGTCGGGCCGGAGTTGGGCCTGTCGCGCGACGGCCTCGTGGATGAGCTGCGCACCGTTGAACCGCGCACCGAGTGTGCGGGACATGCGGGACATGAGAAGTCGGTCCCCGTCCCCGTCAGACGGCTTCGCCGCAGGCGATCACGGCGGCTTGGAAGTCGGCGACCGTCTCACTGTCGAAGACCGTGTCGGGAGAGACCCGGATGCCCAGCTCTCTCTTGACGCGGGTGCATATGCGTACCGCTTGGAGGGATGTGCCGCCGAAGTCGTAGAAGCTGTCGGAGGGCTTCAACTCATCGGCCCCAAGGACCTCTGCCATGATCCGGACGACGGAAGCGCTCTCACCGCGCTGCTGCTCGGACACCTTCATCTCGCATCCTGCCGATTGATGGAAGGTGCCCATTCTGACCCAGATCCCGCTCATACGTTCGGCCGAGGCGCCCGCGAGGGACGCCCCGGCCGCCGATGTCAGGACTTACGGGACCGCGCGGCCGTCTTCCTGGCCGCGGTCTTCTTCGCCGTCGTGCCCGTCGCCGTCTTCGCCGCCGTCTTCCGGGCCGGTGACTTCGTACGTCCCGAGGAAGCGGCGTCGCTGATCCGCTCCGCGTCGAGGATCTCCCGCAGGAACTTTCCGGTGTGGCTGGTCGCGACCCCGGCCACCTGCTCCGGTGTGCCCTCGGCGACGACGAGCCCGCCGCCGTTGCCGCCCTCGGGACCCATGTCGACGACCCAGTCCGCCGTCTTGATGACGTCCAGGTTGTGCTCGATGACGATCACCGTGTTGCCCTTGTCGACCAGCCCCGACAGCACGTTGATCAGCTTGCTGATGTCGTCGAAGTGCAGCCCGGTGGTCGGCTCGTCCAGCACGTACACCGTGCGGCCCGTGGACCGCTTCTGCAGCTCGCTGGCCAGCTTCACACGCTGCGCCTCACCCCCCGAGAGGGTCGGCGCGGACTGGCCGAGCCGCACATAGCCCAGGCCCACCTCGTTGAGCGTCTTGAGGTGGCGCGAGATCGTCGGGACGGCCTCGAAGAAGTCGAGCCCCTCCTCGATGGGCATGTCCAGCACCTCGGCGATGGACTTGCCCTTGTAGTGGACCTCCAGGGTCTCCCGGTTGTACCGGGCGCCGTGGCAGACCTCGCACGGGACGTACACGTCCGGCAGGAAGTTCATCTCGATCTTGATCGTGCCGTCGCCCGCGCAGTTCTCGCAGCGTCCGCCCTTGACGTTGAAGGAGAAGCGGCCGGGGAGATACCCGCGGACCTTCGCCTCCATCGTCTCGGCGAAGAGCTTGCGCACATGGTCGAACACCCCGGTGTACGTGGCCGGGTTGGACCGGGGCGTACGGCCGATGGGCGACTGGTCGACATGCACGACCTTGTCGACCTGGTCGTCCCCGTCGACGCGGGTGTGGCGCCCCGGCACCGACTTGGCGCCGTTCAGCTCACGGGCCAGGTGCATGTAGAGGATGTCGTTGACCAGGGTCGACTTACCGGATCCGGAGACGCCCGTGACGGCGGTGAACAGGCCGAGCGGGAAGGACACGTCGATGTCCCGCAGGTTGTTCTCCCGCGCGCCGTGCACGGTGAGCCCGCGGCCCGGATCGACCGGCCTGCGCAGGTCCGGCGTGGGAATGGCCTTCTTGCCGGCCAGATACTGCCCGGTGATCGAATCCTCGCTGGCCAGTAGCTCCTTCAATGTGCCGGAGTGGACGACCTTGCCGCCGTGCTCACCCGCGCCGGGGCCGATGTCGACGATCCAGTCGGCCACCTTGATGGTGTCCTCGTCGTGCTCCACGACGATCAGGGTGTTGCCCATGTCGCGCAGCCGGATGAGGGTTTCGATCAGCCGGTGGTTGTCGCGCTGGTGGAGGCCGATGGACGGCTCGTCCAGGACGTAGAGCACGCCGACCAGACCGGAGCCGATCTGGGTGGCGAGCCTGATGCGCTGCGCCTCGCCGCCGGAGAGGGTGCCGGCCGCGCGGTTGAGCGAGAGATAGTCCAGGCCGACGTCGACCAGGAACCGCAGCCGTTCGTTGACCTCCTTGAGGACGCGCTCGGCGATCTGCTTGTCCCTCGCGTTCAGCGTCATCTCGCCGAGGAAGTCGGCGCACTCGCTGATCGACATCGCGGAGATGTCGGCGATGGACCTGTCCATGACCGTGACCGCGAGGACGAGCGGCTTGAGTCGGGTGCCGTGGCACGTCGGGCAGGGCACCTCGCGCATGTAGCCCTCGAAGCGCTCCCTGCTGGTGTCGCTCTCCGCCTCGGAGTGCCGGCGCTTGACGAAGGAGACCGCGCCTTCGAAGGACGGCGTCGTGTACGCCCGCTCGCGGCCGTACCTGTTCCTGTACCGCACCTCGACCTGGGTCTTGTGGCCGTACAGCAGGGCCTTCTTGGCGCGCTGCGGCAGTCCGGCCCACGCGATGTCCGTACGGAAGCCGACGGACTCGGCCAGACCGCCGATGAGCCTGCCGAAATACTCCCGCGTGTGACCGTGCGACCAGGGGTGGATGGCGCCCTCGTCGAGCGACCTCTCTTCGTCGGGGACGATCAGCTCCGGGTCGACCTCCATGCGGGTGCCGATGCCCGTGCAGTCGGGGCAGGCGCCGAAGGGCGAGTTGAAGGAGAAGGAGCGGGGCTCCAGCTCCTCGAAGGACAGGTCGTCGTACGGGCAGTACAGATGCTCCGAGTACATCCGCTCGCGCTCGGGGTCGTCCTCGGGAAGGTCGACGAAGTCCAGCACGACCATGCCGCCGGAGAGCCCGAGCGCGGTCTCGACGGAGTCGGTCAGCCGGCGCTTGGCGCTGCCCTTCACCGTGAGGCGGTCGACGACCACCTCGATGGTGTGCTTCTCCTGCTTCTTGAGCTTCGGCGGCTCGCTCAGCTGGATGGTCTGCCCGTCGACGCGCGCCCGGCTGTACCCCTTGGTCTGGAGGTCCGAGAACAGGTCGACGAACTCGCCCTTGCGCTCCCTGATCAGCGGCGACAGCACCTGGAAGCGGCTGCCCTCGGGCAGCTCCAGGACCTTGTCGACGATGGCCTGCGGCGACTGGCGGGTGATGGGCCGGCCGCACTCGGGACAGTGTGGCTTGCCGATACGGGCGAAGAGCAGCCGGAGGTAGTCGTAGACCTCCGTGATCGTGCCGACCGTCGAGCGGGGGTTACGGGAGGTGGACTTCTGGTCGATGGAGACGGCCGGCGAGAGGCCTTCGATGAAGTCGACGTCCGGCTTGTCCATCTGGCCGAGGAACTGCCGGGCGTAGGAGGACAGCGACTCGACATAGCGACGCTGCCCCTCCGCGAAGATCGTGTCGAACGCGAGGGAGGACTTGCCCGACCCCGAGAGCCCGGTGAAGACGATCAGGGAGTCACGGGGGAGGTCGAGCGAGACGTTCTTGAGATTGTGTTCGCGAGCGCCACGGACGATGAGACGGTCGGCCACGCCGGTCCGCACCTTTCTGGAGAGAAGCAGGGGCGGAGCCCCCGTCCCAGAGTAATGGGGGTCGCCAGAGCGATGGACTGCCAAACGGAATGACCCGGGTCACTGGGGCACCGGGCTGCGAGGGCTCCTTTCCAGGATGCCTCCGAGGAGCTTATAGCACGCGCATTCGATTTTCGGCCCCTCGCTGCCACCTTCACCCGAAGGAGTGGTGGGGCTATGGTCGGCCCCATGCTCGATCATGTGCGCGACCTGGAATCACTGCGTGAAGCGACCGAGCGGCTCCTCACCGCAGCCGCCCGACTGGACAACGTCTCCGTGGCCGAGCCGTCACGGCTGCCGGGCTGGAGCCGCGGTCATGTCCTGGCTCATCTGGCCAGGAACGCCGACGCGCTCGTCAATGTGCTCGAAGGGCGGCAGATGTACCCGGACGCCGCCACCCGCGACGCCGACATCGAGCGGGACGCCCCGCGGCCCCTGGACGTCCAGGTCGCCGACGTACGCGACACGGCCGAGCGCTTCCGGCGAGTGGCGGCCCGCCCCGCGGACTGGGCACGCACGGTCGCGCTCCGCAACGGCGTGACGGACGTGGCCGCCCGGCTCCCGTTCCGCAGACTCGTCGAGGTCCAGCTCCACCATGTCGACCTGGGCATCGGCCTGGAACTCGAAGATCTCTCCGACGACTTCACCGGCCGCGAGATCGACTTCCTCACCGAGCGCTTCGCCGGGAACGCCGACGTACCGCCGCTCGCCCTCGCCTCCCCCGGCGGGCGCACCTGGCGCACGGGCCGCGCCGACGGCGCTCCGGCCACCGTCACGGGCTCGACGGCCGACCTCATGGGCTGGCTCGCCGGACGCCGCGACGGGTCGGCGCTCAGGACGACGGACTCCCTGCTGCCGGTGCTGCCTCCGCTATAGGCTGAGTCGTATGACATACAGCGGAGCCGTGAAGCTCGACGGACCGGCAGATGTGCACGAGTTGACCGACCTGATGATCTCCAAGGTCGCCGTCGGCGCGATGAACAACAACGCCTATCTGTTGCGCTGCCGGGCCACCGGGGAGCAGCTGCTGATCGACGCGGCGAACGACGCGGGCACGCTGCTGACGCTGATCGGTGACGACGGCATCGTGTCCGTCGTCACCACGCACCGGCACGGTGACCACTGGCAGGCGCTGGCCGAGGTCGTGGCCGCCACCGGCGCCACCACGTACGCCGGGCGGTACGACGCCGAGGGGATCCCCGTCCCGACCGAGGTCCTGGTCGAGGACGGGGACACGATCAGGGTCGGCCGGGTCGAACTGACCGCGCGCCGTCTCGTCGGTCACACGCCGGGCTCGATCGCCCTGGTCTACGACGACCCGCACGGCCATCCGCACCTCTTCACGGGCGACTGCCTCTTCCCCGGCGGCGTGGGCAACACGTTCCAGGACCCGGAGGCCTTCGCCAGCCTGATCAACGACGTCGAGACGAAGCTGTTCGACCGGCTGCCGGACGAGACCTGGGTCTATCCGGGCCACGGCGACGACACCACACTCGGCACCGAGCGCCCGCAGCTGCCCGCCTGGCGCGAGCGCGGCTGGTAGGGCGGACCGGGGCGAGTGGCTGATGCCACTCGCCCCGGTCTTGTGTCTCGTACGTCGCGATCCCGTACGTCGCGCGGTCAGGCGTCGATGTCTGCCTTGCCCGCGCTGTCCTTGCCCTCGATCTTGTCCCCGGCGTCCTTGCCCTCGGCCGCTTCGCGCTCCGCCTGCTTCTTGGAGGCGATCAGGCTGGTGATCGTGGTGACGATCAGCACACCGCAGATGACGGCGAGCGAGAAGGAGATGGAGATCTCGGGGACATGCACCCCGTTCTCGTGCAGTGCGTGCAGCACCAGCTTCACGCCGATGAAGCCGAGGATGACCGACAGGCCGTAACTGAGGTGGACCAGCTTCTTGAGCAGGCCGCCGATCAGGAAGTACAGCTGCCGCAGACCCATCAGCGCGAAGGCGTTGGCGGTGAAGACGATGTACGGGTCCTGGGTCAGACCGAAGATCGCGGGGATCGAGTCCAGCGCGAACAGCACATCGGTGGTGCCGATGGCGAGCATGACCACCATCAGGGGGGTCAGGACGCGCTTGCCGTTGTTGCGGATGAAGAGCTTCGTGCCGTGGTACTTGTCGGCGACTCCGAAGCGGTTCTCGATGGACTTCAGGAGACGGTTGTCCTCGATCTCCTCTTCTTCCTCGCCGGAGCGTGCCTCCTGGATGAGCTTCCAGGCGGTGTAGATCAGGAACGCGCCGAAGATGTAGAACACCCACGAGAAGCTGGCGATGATCGCCGCGCCCGCCGCGATGAAGATGGCGCGCAGGACGAGGGCGATGAGCACACCGATGAGCAGCACCCGCTGCTGAAGGTGTGAGGGCACCGAGAACTTCGCCATGATCAGGACGAAGACGAAGAGATTGTCGACACTGAGCGACTTCTCGGTGATGAATCCGGCGAAGAACTCGCCCGAGGCCTGGCTGTTGCCGAATATCAGCAGGCCGACGCCGAACAGCACGGCGAGAACGATCCAGACGACCGTCCAGATTCCGGCTTCCTTGATCGACACGTCATGGGGCTTGCGCCCGATGAGGAAGTCGACCGCGATCAGGGCACACAGACCAAGAATGGTCAGCACCCAAAGGGTCCATGAAACGTCCACTACGCCTCCGGCTTCGTACGGCTACTGATCAGCGTCGTCGCTGCCGGAGGTCTCTTCCACCCAGGGCGTCTCATCTGCGCCGGCGGGCCGACGCCCCGGGACCGATGGCGGTCCGTATTGACGGGTACGTCGCGGTGCGGGAGTACTCCCCTCCGTTCAATGGAGAGTACAGGAAACACCAAGAGAAGGTAAAGTTCGGGCCCAGGCGGGTGCTGAGGTGCAGGTCAGGGCGTGTGTACGGGTCAGCGGCGCCAAGCCCGGCGCGCCTCGGCGACCTGCTCCAGGACGCGTCGGAGTATCTGGCTGCCCGGCGGCATCGTCAGCGGTTCGAACGTCCACGCGTGCCCGACCCACGGGTCGGCGAGGTGGTCGTCCGCGACCGGTGTGATCCGCAGCAGCGAGCGCCAGAGCGGGTCGAGCACCGGGCCGTACGCGCTGGCGTCCTCCCGGTCGGCGACCATCATCAGATGGACACCGACGGCCGGGCCCTCGTCGGCGAGATAGCGCAGCTGGGTGACCGCGCGGTCGTCGAACCCGTGCGGGAAGTCGTTGACGATGAGCAGCTGTTCGCCGGTGTCGAGATCGGGCGGCAGGGAGTCCGCCGCGCCGCCCCTGATGGCCATCTGCACCAGGTCCACGCGCTGGGTGAGCTTCGCCAGCACGGAGGAGACGCCCGCGGCGCCGCTCGCCGGCGGCTGGCTCAGCACGCCCGCGCCGACCAGCGGGGCCAGCGACATGGCCGCCGAGCCGGCGGCATCGATCACATGGACCGTGAACTCGCCCGGCGGGTACGCCGCGAGGAGGCGCGCGGCATGACCGACCGCGTTGTCCATGGCGAGCCTGCGCAACTGCCCCTCGTCCAGCATCAGGGCGGCCTCCGAGCCCGACCGGCCGCTGTCGATCCACAGGCCACGCTCCAGGGGGAGCCTGACCAGCATCGGGATCCGCAGGTCCGTGCGCTCCGGCAGGTGGAGATCGCCGAGGCGCAGCGCCATCGGGTTGTCCATCGGGACGCGGTAGGCGTGCCAAACGGGGTTGTCCCAGCGGGCGTACGCGGGCGGCAGGGCGGGCTCGACGACGTCGGACTCGGCGGCCAGCTGGCCAAGGTCCCGGTCAAGGGCCTCACGCGCCTGGTCGGTGAGCTGGTCCCGCTTGGCGCGGGCGACCTCGCGGGCCGCGTCGCCGGTGCCGCCGATCCGGCTGCGCGGGTCGGACAGGACCCGGTCCAGTTCCTGGTCCATCCGGGACTCGGCGAAGTCGACGGCGCTGCGGTAGGCGGCGGTGGCGCGGGCCAGGTCCTCGAACATGCCCCACACCTGGTTGTACAGGCGCTCCTCCATGGACCAGCCGGTCGCGTCGCCCGCGACCGGGCGGGGCGTCTGACCGGGCTGCGCCGGCGGCGACGCGGGCGGCGGGGTGGGCGGAGCCGTGGTCTGCCGGCGCGGGTGGGTGTAGTTGACGCGCCCACCCGAGGTGCCGTGTGCGGCGGCAGCCGGCTGCTGGCCCTGGCCGTCCGCGGGGCCGGTCGGCTGGCCGGGGGTGCCGGGCCGTTGGTGCGGCGTCGCACCGGTGGCTGAACTCCCGCCCGGCGAGGCGCCGGCCGCGCCCGCCGCACCCGCCGCGGTCTGGCCGGGCTGCGTGGCGGTGGCGGACCTGTCGGAGCGGACACGTACGCCGTCCGGTGTGCCGGTCAGCGGGGCCTGGATGGCGCTGGCCATGTGCCGGGCCACCGCCTCCTGGATCCCGGCGGCGAACTCGCGGGCCCCCGGCAGGCCCTGGTCGCCGAACAGCTCGGCGAGCCCGCCCGCGTACCCCTGGCCGACGGCGCGGACCTTCCAGGCGCCCTGGCGGCGGTAGAGCTCCAGGGCGACGACGGCGGACTCCGCCTCCAGGCCGGTGATGGTGAAGCTGGCGATCTCGGTGCCGTCGGTGGCGGTGACGGCGGCGAACGGGGCGGCCGTGGTGCCGAACCTGGCGGGGCCGCCGACCCCTTCGGGGAGCGCGAGCAGTACGTGCACCAGATGCGCGCGGTCGGGCACGGCCTCCAGGTCGACATGGAAGCGCAGGCCGGCGGCGGCCTGCCGGGACACCTCGATGCCGGGCAGCGTGGGCGAGCCGGGATGGGCGACCCACTCGATGCCGAGGACCGTGCCCCGGTCGTCGCCGAGGGTGGCACACGCCATGACCGGTGCTCCGGCCGTCACCCGGATCTCAAGTCGGCTGTGTGGCAAGGGATGGTTCTGCCCCCGGACCAGCTCGGCCGTCATCGCCTCTGTCCCCTCGTCGGTCACGCGTCGGTGCCCCGTAGTGATGTCGTTCTGTGGTGCTGCGTCGTGTCGTACGTGTCGTGTCGTGCGGTGGTGCGTGCGTCGTGCCGTACCTCTCGCCAACCGGTACAGCTCCCGGCGGCCTTGCCTCCGGGAGCTGCACGTGCGCTGGCGAGAGCCGTGCCTACAGGTGCGGCAGGATCGCCGGCATCAGGTCCTGGAACGTCCGGCCGTTGGCCGGGTTGCCCAGGGCTGTCATCTGCCAGCCGGCGCCGGCGCGGTGCACCTTGGCCATGATCTGCGCGGTGTACTGACCGCCGCCGTCGAGTGTGTAACGGGCGAGCTCGTCGCCGTTGGTCTCGTCGACGATGCGGCAGAAGGCGTTCTGCACCTCCTGGAACGTCTGGCCGGTGAACGAGTTCACCGTGAAGACGATCTGGTCGATGTGCACCGGAACGCGCTGGAGGTCGACGAGGATCGCCTCGTCGTCGCCGCCCTGTCCGGCACCGCCGACGAGATTGTCACCGGTGTGCCGCACGGAGCCGTCGTCGCTGACAAGGTGGCGGAAGAAGACCACGTCGACCGGCTGCTTGTCGGCGAAGAGCACGGCCGAGGCGTCCAGGTCGATTTCGCGGGTGCGTGACCCGAACAGGCCGCGACGCGGGGCGGCTTGCCAGCCCAGCCCCATACGGACCGCGGTCAGGGTGCCGCCGCCCCTCTTCTCCAGGCTGATGGCCTGCCCCTTGGTCAGGTTGACCCCAGGGCCCCCGGGCGCACTGCCCTTGGATACGTCCACCACGCGCTGTCCCCTCTCGGAATTTCCCCGCAACCGTCCATGTGTGCGGTTGTCCCGTACCCTACGCAGTCGCACTGACAGCGCAGGAGACTTCGGCCGTTTTTGTGTCGGTCTTGAAACACACCAGGTGCGGCGGCGTCAGGCGAGCCCCACTTCTCTCATCTGCCGCAGCTCCTTCTTCAGTTCACTCACTTCGTCACGCAGCCGAGCGGCCACTTCGAATTGCAGATCGGCGGCTGCCGCGCGCATGCGATCGGTCATCTCCTCGATGATCCCGGCCAGTTCGGCCGCGGGCCGGTCGGTGACCACCGCGCCCTGCTTGCCCGCCTTGTCCGCCCGGCCGGAGAGCGCCGGCACCGGGGCCTTCGCCTGCTTGCCCTCCTTGCCCTGGCGGTAGCCCGTACCGAGCAGTTGCTCGGTGTCGACCTCTTCACGCGCGATGGTCGCGACGATGTCGTTGATCTTCTTCCGCAGCGGCTGCGGGTCGAGTCCGCGCTCGGTGTTGTACGCGATCTGCTTCTCGCGGCGGCGGTTGGTCTCGTCGATGGCCTGCTCCATCGCCGGGGTGATCTTGTCCGCGTACATATGGACCTGACCCGAGACGTTGCGCGCCGCGCGGCCGATCGTCTGGATCAGCGATGTCCCCGACCGCAGGAAGCCCTGCTTGTCCGCGTCGAGGATCGCCACGAGCGACACCTCGGGGAGGTCGAGGCCCTCCCTCAGGAGGTTGATGCCGACGAGGACGTCGTACTCCCCCGCGCGCAGTTCGCGCAGCAGCTCGATACGGCGCAGGGTGTCGACGTCGCTGTGCAGATAGCGGACCTGCACGCCCAGTTCGAGGAAGTAGTCCGTCAGGTCCTCGGCCATCTTCTTGGTGAGGGTGGTGACCAGGACCCGCTCGTCCTTCTCGGTGCGGTCGCGGATCTCGTGCACCAGGTCGTCGATCTGCCCCTCGGTGGGCTTGACGACGACTTCCGGGTCGACCAGCCCGGTGGGGCGGATGATCTGCTCCACGAATCCGTCGCCGCGGGAGAGTTCGTACTTGCCGGGGGTGGCCGACAGATAGACCGTCTGGCCGACGCGCTCCTGGAACTCCTCCCACTTCAGCGGGCGGTTGTCCAGCGCGGAGGGCAGCCGGAAGCCGTGGTCCACCAGGGTGCGCTTGCGGGACGCGTCGCCCTCGTACATCGCGCCGATCTGCGGCACCGTGACGTGCGACTCGTCGATGACCAGCAGGAAGTCCTCGGGGAAGTAGTCGAGGAGGGTGTTGGGCGCGGTGCCGGGCGAGCGGTCGTCGAAGTGCATCGAGTAGTTCTCGATACCGGAGCAGGAACCGATCTGGCGCATCATCTCGATGTCGTACGTGGTTCGCATGCGCAGCCGCTGGGACTCCAGGAGCTTGCCCTGCCGGTCCAGCTCGGCCAGGCGCTCCTCCAGCTCGCGCTCGATGCCGTTGACGGCCTTCTCCATGCGCTCGGGCCCCGCCACGTAGTGGCTGGCCGGGAAGACATACAGCTCCTGGTCCTCGCTGATGATCTCGCCGGTGAGGGGGTGGAGGGTGGAAAGGGCCTCGATCTCGTCGCCGAACATCTCGATGCGGACGGCCAGTTCCTCGTAGACCGGGAAGATCTCGATGGTGTCGCCGCGGACCCGGAAGGTGCCGCGCGTGAACGCCATGTCGTTGCGCGTGTACTGGATGTCGACGAAGCGGCGCAGCAGCTGGTCGCGGTCGTACTCCTCGCCGACCTTCAGGGGCACCATCCGGTCCACGTACTCCTGGGGCGTACCCAGGCCGTAGATGCAGGAGACGGACGCGACCACGACCACGTCACGGCGGGTGAGCAGCGAATTCGTCGCCGAATGGCGCAACCGCTCGACCTCGTCGTTGACCGAGGAGTCCTTCTCGATGTAGGTGTCCGACTGGGGGACGTACGCCTCCGGCTGGTAGTAGTCGTAGTACGAGACGAAGTACTCGACGGCGTTGTTGGGCAGCAGCTCGCGGAACTCGTTCGCCAGCTGGGCCGCCAGCGTCTTGTTCGGAGCCATCACCAGGGTGGGGCGCTGAAGCTTCTCGATCATCCAGGCCGTGGTGGCCGACTTGCCGGTGCCCGTCGCACCGAGCAGGACGACATCCTGCTCACCTGCGCGGATGCGGCGCTCCAGGTCCGCGATCGCCGTCGGCTGGTCGCCGCTTGGCTCGTAGGAGCTGATGACCTCAAAAGGCGCCAAAGTACGTTCGATCTTGGAAACTGGCCGCATGTACCCACCGTACGACCACCCACTGACAGTCGAGGGTGGATGCCCGGTCGGATCACCAGTCGTGGATGTCCCGCGACCCGCCCCCGGACCGCCTGGACACCGTCTCCTCGGCCGTTTCCCCGTACCTGGGCTCCCACCCGGCCGGCTGCGCCGGTATGCCGGGCAGGGCCCGCTCGTGGCGTCCTCGGCCCTGCTGGTTCCGGAGCACGGGGCCGCTCCGCTCCGGGCCGCCCATGACCATCAGCGGGTCGAAGATCACCACGACGGCCGCCAGCAGCAGGAAGACGCCGGGCCCCACCAGCATGGGACCGAGCAGTGTGCTGGCCGGTTCGGCTCCGTCGGCCCCGTCGGCGGAGGCGCCGGACGTCCGCAGATGGACGTGGACGGCGGCCATGCCCATGTAGTGCATCCCGGTGACCGCGACCCCCATGGCGAGGCTGGCTGCGAGGCTCATCAGCAGGCTGTGGACGGACACGGCGGCCCAGAGCGCCGTGGTGGCCGCCACGACAGCGATCACGACGGAGCCGCCGACGGTCACCGTGTCGTAGCCGAGTCTGCCCTCCAGACGGATTCCGGCCATTCCCAGGTAGTGCATGCTCGCTATGCCGAGACCGGTGACCGTACCGCCGGTGACCAGGGCCATCGTGGTCGTGCCCCGGTAACCCACGATGAAGATGCCGAGGCCGACCATGACGATCGCGAGGGCGAGGCTGGCGAGGGTCGTGGCCGGGTCGTAGGCGACGGGTGTCTCCGCCACGGCGAAGCCCATCATGGCGATGAAGTGCATCGTCCAGACGCCCGAGCCGATCGCGGTGGCGCCGAGCGCGAGCCAGCCGGCCTTGCGTCCGCGCTCGGCCGTGTGCAGGGATCTCATGGCGCAGCGCAGGCCCAGCGCGCCGCCGAGGCAGGCCATGAGGAAGGCCGCCACGGGGGTGATCAGGCCGTAGCTGAATCCTTCGGTGGTGCCCTGCATGCGGTACGCCCTTCGCTCCTGATGAGCCGTCTGCGGAAGCGTTGGTTCGGGGGCGAGGGTATGACCAGCGGCACGGCAAGCAAACATCAGGTCACCCCTTTGTCGACTTGGAGACCGCCTCCGGGCCCGGCGAGGGCGCATTCCGTTCACGTTGTGGCCAACCTTCGCCTGTCGCGTGTTGGCCGCCGACTGTCACTCTCGGCCCGTCTGTGATCGATCGACGCAAGGAGTTCACGTGTACGCACGCACCTCTGTGACCGCGACCGTCGCACTGCTGGGAGCCGTCGCGCTGGTCCTGCCGGGGACCACGTCGGCCGCCGCGCCGCGCGCCACGGCCCCCGAGACGTCCCCCGCGTCGGCGCGGGACGACGCCGATCCGCTGGTCATCGCGCACCGCGGCGCCTCCGCCTACGCGCCGGAGAACACCCTCGCCGCCGTCGACAAGGCCGAGGAGCTGGGCATCGACTGGGTGGAGAACGACGTCCAGCGTACGAAGGACGGCGAGCTGGTCGTCCTGCACGACACCGACCTCAAGCGCACCACCGACGTCGAGCAGGTCTTCCCCGACCGCGCTCCGTGGAATGTGAAGGACTTCACCGCCGCGGAGGTCGCGCGGCTGGACGCGGGCAGCTGGTTCGGCGCCGAGTGGGCGGGCGCGGGGGTGCCGACGCTGAAGGAGTATCTGGACGCCGTCGAGGACAACCGGCAGAAGCTTCTTCTGGAGATCAAGGCGCCCGAGCAGTATCCGGGCATCGAGAAGGACGTCCTGCGCGTGCTCCGCGCGGAGGGCTGGCTGGACCCGGCGCACGTGCGCAACAAGCTCGTCATCCAGAGCTTCGGCGCGGACAGTGTGAAGGCCGTGCACGCGCAGCGGCCCGACGTGATCACGGGTTTCCTCGGTACGCCGGCGGTGGCCGACCTGCCGTCGTACGCGAAGTTCACCGACCAGATCAACCCGCATCACTCCTCGCTCACCGCCGAGTACGTGGCCGCCGTGCACCGGCTGAAGGGCGCGCACGGCAAGCGGCTCCAGGTCAACACCTGGACGGTCAACGACGCCGCGGGCGCTCTGCGCGTGGACGGGTTCGGCGTGGACGGCATCATCACCAACAACCCGGACGTGGTGCGGGACGCGGTGGGCTGACGAGCGGGGCCGGTGCGGGGTCGAAAGCCGTTGTCAGACCCTGGCCGTAGCGTTGTCGGCATGGACAGCAACGCGCAGTCGGTGGAGTGGGCCGTCGTCGGGAGCGACATCGGTCCGCTGCTGCTGGCCGCCACCGGTGAAGGACTTGTGACAGTTGTCTTCCACGCCACGACGGGGCGGCGGGAGGCGGCACTTCGACAGCTGAAGGGGCGGCTCGGCGCCGAGCCCGTCGAGGATCCGGCGGGCCGGCTGGCCGAGCCGATACGTCAGCTGGCGGCCTTCTTCGACGGCACCCTCCGGGAGTTCGAGCTGCCGCTCGACTGGTCGCTGTCGGGCGGCTTCAACCGGCAGGTGCTGCGGGAGCTGGCGGCCGGCGTCCCGTACGGCACGGTCGTCGGGTACGGCGATCTGGCCGACCGGGTGGGCAGTCCGGGCGCGGCCCAGGCGGTCGGCGCCGCGATGGGGTCCAACCCGCTGCCGATCGTGGTGCCGTGCCACCGGGTGGTGGAGAGCGGCGGCGGGCTGGGCGGCTTCGGGGGCGGTCTGGAGACCAAGCGCCAACTGCTGGCTCTGGAGGGCGTGCTGCCCGCGCCGCTGTTCTGACGCGGCTTCCCGCCACGGCCTGCCCGCTCTCCGGTCGGCCCGAGACGTTTGCCGGGCTCCGTGCCGTGCCAGGGATGGGACATGCCTGACACGACACTGCTGCTGTCCCCCGAGGTGCGGGCGGCGCTCGACGCGCGCCGGCCCGTCGTCGCCCTGGAGTCGACGATCATCGCGCACGGTCTGCCGCGACCGCGCAATCTGGCCGTCGCCGAGGAGCTGGAAGCGCTGGTACGGTCCGGCGGCGCCGTCCCCGCCACCGTCGCCGTGCTGGACGGCCGGGCCCATGTGGGCCTGGACAAGGACCAGTTGGAGCGGGTCGCCGGAGATCCGTCCGTCCGGAAGCTGGGCCACCGCGATCTGGCGCCCGCCCTGGCGACGGGGGCCAGCGGTGCGACGACCGTGTCCGCGACGGCGTTCCTCGCCGCCCGCGCCGGGATCCGGGTCTTCGCGACCGGCGGCCTGGGCGGCGTCCACCGCGACTGGGTCGGGGCGCAGGACGAGTCGGCGGACCTGCGGCTGCTCGCCGAGACCCGGATCACGGTGGTCTGCGCGGGCGTGAAGTCGATCCTGGACGTACCGGCGACCTTGCAGCGCCTGGAGACCCTGGGCATCGGGATCCTCGGGTACGGCACGGAGCACTTCCCCGGCTTCTACCTGACATCGTCCGGGGAGCCCGTCGACTGGACGGTGCGCACTCCGCAGGAGGTCGCGGCGGTGATGGACGCCCAGGACAAGCTCGGCGGGCCGGAGGCCGCGCTGATCGTCGCCAATCCGGTGCCGGAGTCGGAACAGCTCGACCCGCAGCTGCACGACCGGGTCCTCGCCGAGGCGCTGTCGGAGTGCCGGGAGCGGGGCATCGTCGGACAGGCGGTGACGCCGTTCCTGCTGGGTGAGCTGATGCGACGTACCGGCGGCGCGTCGCTGGAGGCGAATCTGGCCGCCGTACGCGGCAACGTGCGGCTAGCCACGCTGGTCGCGGCGGCGCGGTGAGCGGTGAACCGCCCGCCGACGGCGACGCCGGCGCGCTGCTGATCGTCGGGGACGTCGTCACGGACGTGGTGGCCCGGCACCGTACGCCGCTCGCGCACGGCACGGACACGGCGGCCGAGATCCGCACCCTGCCGGGCGGCGCCGGGGCCAACGCGGCCTGCTGGGCCGTCGCCACGGGATGCGCGGACGTCCGGCTGCTCGGCCGGGTCGGCGCGGACGCCGCCGCGTGGCACGAGGAGCGGCTGCGAGCTGCGGGCGTGCGCCCCCTGCTCGTCGTGGACGACGACGCGGCGACCGCCACCGTCGTCTCGCTGGTCGACGCGTCCGCCGAACGCACGTTCCTGACCGACAGCGGCGCCGTCCTCCGCCTCGACGTCGCCGACTGGTCGGCCTCGCTGCTGGACGGCGTGCGCCGGCTGCACATCTCCGGGTATCTCTTTTTCGCCGCCACCAGCCGTCAAATGGTGCGCGCCGCCCTGGAGTCGGCGCGGGCGCGTGACATCCCGGTGAGTGTGGACCCCGCCTCGGCGGGCTTCATCGCGCGCCTCGGCGCCGAGACGTTCCTCGCGGCGGCGGACGGTGTCGAGGTGCTGCTGCCGAACGCCGACGAGGCCAGGCTCCTCACCGGCGTCCCGGATGCCGGGAAGGCGGCGGCCGAGCTGAGCCGCCGCTTCCCGCTCGTCGTGGTGACCCTGGGGTCCGACGGCGCGTTGGTGGCGGCGGACGGAGCCGTGACGGCGCGCGTTCCGCCCGATTCCGCGCGGGCCGTCGACTCCACCGGGGCGGGCGACGCGTTCAACGGCGCCTTTCTGGCGACCCTGCTGGCGGGCGCCGATCCGGTGACGGCCGCGGCGGCGGGCTGCCGCGCCGGAGCCCTGGCGGTCGCGCTGCCGGGCGGCCGGCCACCGGTGCCGTGAACAGTCCCGCCCGGCCCGCGCAGGCGCGGTTCAGCTCTGCCGTGGCGCCCACGCGGGACGCCGCGGATCGTCCGCCCGTACGAGGACGTCGGCGGCCTCCGCAGGGCCGACCTCCCGCTCGTACCGTTCGAAAGCGGGCAGCGTCCACTGTTCGCTCTCCTCGGTGCGACGGCGGAGCGCGGCGGGCGACAGCCGCAGATGCACCGTGAGGTCGAACGGGAACCAGTGACCGAGCAGCAGCGGCCCGTGCACCAACAGCACACCGCCCGGCGGGAGTTCGACGCGCGCGCTGCGGGTCGCGCGGTCGGTGGCGGGATCCCACAGATCGGGCAGGACACGGCCGGTCCCGCCCGCTTCCACCGGCCCGAACACCTCCCGCCACAGGGCGCCCGTGTCGAACCAGCCGTCGTAGTACGAGTCGGGCTCGTGCCGCCCGTACTCGTACCGCAGCGACGCGGGCCGCAGGAAGCCGCCGGTCCCGACGACGAGCACCGAGCGGCCCCTCAGCCGCAGGGCGTCCGCGAGCGCTTGAGCAAGCACGCCGGGGCGCGCGGCGGGGGCGCCGTCCACCGCGATACGCGGCCAGGGGCCGCCGTCGTCGGCCTTGGTCTCCAGGGCACGCTCGGCCAGTGCGCCGGTCAGCCGCTCCCAGGTGATCGCTTCGAGTCTCACCCTTCCATCATGGGGCCGCCGACGACGGCGTACGCGTCGCGGGGCGGCTCGTACGCGCGGCGCGGGCGGCTCCTACGACGGGTCGTAGTCCTGGATGCGGCGCCCGTGGGTGCGGTCCGTCAACGCCGGTAGGCGGGTGGTCAGTTCGCTGACGATCTGTGGGACGTCGAGCGTCAGGAGCCTGCGGTCACGCATCAGGACCTTCCCGTCGACGATCGTGGTCAGCACATCGGCGGAGCGCGCGCTGAGGACGAGAGTCGCGGCGTGGTCGTGGACCGGCTGGGTGTGCGGCCCCGTCAGGTCCACCAGGATCAGATCGGCGCGCCGTCCCGGAGCGAGGGCGCCGATCTCGTCGCCGAGGCCGACGGCGCGGGCGCTCTGGGTGGTGGCGTGGTCGAGTGCCTGACGGGCGGTCAGCCAACCGGGGTCGCGCTGCGTGGACTTCTGGCTCAGTGCGGTGAGCGTCATGCTCTCCCAGACGTCGAGGGTGTTGTTCGACGCCGCCCCGTCCGTCGCCAGGCCGACGGGCACGCCGATCGAGGCCAGGGCGCGCAGCGGCGTCGGGCCCCAGCCGAACTTGAGGTAGCCCTTGGGCGCGGTGGCGAACGCGACGCGCCCGGTACGGCGCCGTAGTACGGCGAGGTCGTCGGCCGCCACGCCGCCGTCGGCCACCACCCCGCCGTCGGACGAACCGATGCCGTCGGCCGAACCGGTGCCGTGGACCAGCCCGGTGCCGTGGGCGACGAGCAGGTCGACGTCGAGCAGCCCGGCACGGTGCAGGGTCTCGATGGGTGTACGGCCGATGGCGGCGACACTCGCGGCCGTCTGCTCCGCGTTCTCCGCAGCGTGGATGTGCACCAACAGACCGTGCTCGCGAGCGAGTTCGGCGGTCGCGGCCAGATCGTCGTCGTTCACCGTGTACGGGGCGTGCGGGGCCAGCGACGTCGTGATCCGCCCGCCGGCGGCGCCCCGCAGCCGGAGCGCGAAGTCGAGGGAGCGCTCTCGGCCGGCGGCGCCCTCGCTGGAGAAGTACCCCGCGCCGAGGTTGGCCCGCAGCCCGCTCGCCTCGGTGGCGGCGGCGACCCTGTCCATGGCGAAGTAGTGGTCGGCAAAGGTGGTGACACCGCCGCGGATCATCTCGGCGCAGGCGAGCAGGGCGCCGAGTTCGACGTCACGGTCGGTGAGATTGGTCTCGATGGGCCAGATCCAGTCGTTGAACCACTCCTCGATCGGCAGGTCCTCGGCGATGCCGCGCAGCGCCACCATCGGTGTGTGCGTATGGCAGTTGATCAGTCCGGGCATGGCGAGCAGGCCGCGCGCGTCGATGCGTTCGAGCGCGGGCAGGGCGGCGACGGCCTCCGGGGTGGTGATCGACTCGATGAGGCCGCCACGTACGACGATCGCGCTGTCGCCGGTGAAGCCGATACCACCGGCCCCGTCGGTGCCGTCGTGCGTCAGCGTGGTGCAGCCGGTGATGACGAGATCTGCGGGCCGGCTCTCGGGAACGGTGGTCATCGGAGCAACGTACTGGGCGCGAGGGCCTGTCCGGCGGTCTTGCACTCGTGCGGGTGGTTTCCGGTGGGAGCCGGTGTCTCGACGGGGTGGGCGGATGGTTGACCGCCGTGTGAATCCGCAGGTGGCAGCCCCCTCCTTGCGGACCGTCCCAGAGAGCGAGCCCCTTCCGTGCCGACCGTGACGAACACCTCGCAGCCCGACCCCGCCGCGGGCACCCCGAGCAACCCAGGCACCGCGGGCACCCCGCGCTCCCCGAGGCGGCGCGCGTGGCTCGCCCTCGCGTCCGCCTCCGTCGCCGTCCTGACGGTCGGCGCTCCCGCCGCGTACGCGACCCTCGACAGCGAACAGCGTCCGACGCAGACCCGTCGTGGCGAGGCCTACGTCGAGACGCGGCTCTTCTTCGGTACGGAACGGCCCGACGGCGGAACGGAGGTGACCGACCGTCAATTCATGGCGTTCATCGACCGCGAGGTCACTCCGGACTTTCCGTCGGGGCTGACGATCCAGGAGGGCCGCGGCCAGTGGCGGGACTCCCAGGGCAAGATCGAGCGGGAGCGTTCGTACGAGCTGATCCTGCTGTATCCGGCGTCGGAGGCGAATTCACGCGACGCCCGGATCGAGCGGATCCGGGACGCGTACGTCGATGCGAACGCCCAGGACTCTGTGACCAGGCTGGACGAGCGGACGCTCGCGGACTTCTGAGCGCAGGACGGCGCGGGGTCGTAAACCGGCCCCGCGGCGGGCATTTCTTCCTCATGACCGTTCGCCCGCGCCCCCTGCTGCTCCTCGACGTCGACGGCCCCCTCAACCCGTACGCCGCGCGGCTGCCGCGCCCGCGCGGGTACACGACGCACCATCTGCGCCCGTCGAACTGGCTCGCCCGCCAGACCCCCGGATCCCGCCGCCACAGACGCGGGCTGCGGGTACGCCTCAACCCCGCCCACGGCCCGGTACTCACCGGGCTGCCCTTCGAACTGGCCTGGGCCACCACCTGGATGCACGAGGCCAACACCATGATCGCGCCGGCTGTCGGGCTGCCGACCGATCTGCCGGTGATCGAGTGGCCGGAACTGTTCGCGACCGATCCGGACGGCCTCTACTGGAAGACGCGTCCGCTCGTGGAGTGGGCGGACGGCCGGCCCTTCGCCTGGGTCGACGACATGATCACCGATCGGGACACCACATATGTCGCGACCCACCACGACGGCCCCGCGCTGCTGTTGCGCATCCATCCGCGACGCGGGCTGCGGGAGCGGGACTTCGCGACGCTGACACGCTGGGCGCAGTTGCTCTGAGAGCGCATAGTCGGGTCTCCGGACTGCCGACCAGGCGAATCGAGCGATGCGCCAATTCCGTTCGAGCATTGGCATGGACCTGTTCATGATCCTTGGATACGCTCCGGCCGGGGTGAATGAGAGCGCTCTCACTCGCCCGCTGTTCCACTGTTCCATCCCCACGATCGCTGGAACAACCGAAGGGCGAATGCCTTGAGACGCACAGCAGTTGTACGCACCGGTCTGTCCACACTCCTCCTCGTCGGTACCTGGGCTGCGGCCGGGCTCGCGCCCGCGTCGGCCGCCGCTCCCGACTCCGCGTCGGCCTCGACATCGATGTCAGCGTCGGCGCCGAAGGCGGCACCCGCCGCATCCGACAGCCTGATCACCGCCATGCAGAAGGACTTCGGCCTGACGAAGAGTCAGGCGGTCGCCCGGCTCGCCGCCGAGAAGACGGCGACCGCCGTCGAGGACAAGGCGCAGCGCGTGGCGGGAGCGTCGTACGGCGGCTCCTGGTTCAGCGCGGCCGACAACACACTGACCGTCGCCCTCACCGACGGCGGCAAGGCAGCCGCCGTGCGCGCGACAGGCGCCACGGTCAAGCTCGTGAAGCACAGCGAGAAGACGCTCGACGCGACCATGAAGCGGATCGACGCGCTCTCCGCACCGGCCGGCGTGAGCAGTTGGCGTGTCGACCCGAAGTCCAACCGGGTCGTGGTGAACGTCCTCGCCTCGGAGCGTGCCGACAAGGCCGTCGCCGGGTTCGTCGCCAAGGCCGAGAAGACCGGTCCTGTGACGGTCGTGGAGACCACGCAGGCTCCCACCACCTTCGCCGCCGGGACGGTCGGCGGCGACCCGTACTACACGGGCAACGTCCGCTGTTCCATAGGCTTCTCCGTGCACGGCGGCTTCGTCACCGCCGGTCACTGCGGCCCGCAGGGGCAGTCGGTGCGCGGCTGGGACAACTCCGCCATCGGCAACTTCCAGGGATCGTCCTTCCCCGGCAACGACTACGCGTGGGTGAACGTCGCCAACGGCTGGTGGACCGTGCCAGTCGTCCTCGGCTGGGGCACCGTGTCGGACCAGCTGGTGCGCGGCTCGAACGAGGCCCCCATCGGCGCCTCGATCTGCCGCTCCGGCTCCACCACGCGCTGGCACTGCGGCAATGTCCTGGGCAAGAACGAGACGGTCAACTACGCCCAGGGCGCCGTCCACCAGATGACCAAGACGAGCGTCTGCGCGGAGGGTGGCGACTCCGGTGGCTCGTTCATCAGCGGTGACCAGGCGCAGGGCGTGACGTCCGGCGGCTGGGGCAACTGCAGTGGTGGCGGTGAGACCTGGTATCAGCCGGTCAACGAGATCCTGAGCACGTACGGGCTGACGCTGCACACCGCCTGATCCAGGCCGCGCTCGCTGGCCGGAACGGACCTCTCGCCGGGTCCGCCCGGCCCCCGGTCCGTCGCGGCGGATCGTCGGCGGCCGAATCGTCGCGGCGGCCGAATCGTCCTCGATCGCCGGACGAGGCTCAACGCCCGTCCGGCGATCGGGTGTCGTGGTGTCCGAAGCGCAGTTCACCGATTGTGCCGGCCTGGACGACCATGCCGTGCACCGTGCCGCCGCTGATGGTGTTGTGCACGTCGGGCGCCTGCCTCGGTACGGAGGCGGCGGGCGCCAACTCGTCCAGGATCGCGCGGAGTTCGGCAGCCGCCGCCGGGTCCGCGGCGAGCGCACGGCGCAGCCGGGCGCGCCATTCGGACTGGACGTCGGCCATCAGCTGTTCGTCCTCGTCCCGCCGGGCCACGACCAAGTCGGCGCGTCCGGTCTCCAGGTCCTCCTCGACCGAATCGGGGGTGGCCGAGCCGCGGCCCGCGAAGAACGCCGTCATCCGGTCCCGCGCCGCCGCCCAGCCGTCCGTCGCCATCTGCTGGACGAGAGCGCCGGCCGTCGCAGTCGCCAGTGCCACCAACTCGGCTTCCACCGTGCCCCCTTGATCCGTGATTGGTCAGAGCTTACGGATACGAGCTTACGCATACGAGCGTAGCGGTCACTGTCCGAGAAGGGCGGTGAGTGCGCCCACCGGGTCCGTGTCGGGGGTGCCCCGTGGCCACCAGTCCTCACGGTCGCGGTCCGACTCGTACCCGTACCAGAGCCCGTCGCGGCCGAAACGGAGCTGGAGCGACGGCTCGGAGAGGCGGTTGCGCCAGGGGCGGAAGTGCGGGAAGTCGGCCGCCATGAGCGCGGGTCGGGCCCGGTCGAACGGTCCGGCGGGCGGGTCCCACGCCTCCTCCAGGACGGCCAGCCCCGCCGGACCCCCCTGGCGCCAGGCGGCGACCGCGCGTGCCAGGTCCATGGGGCTGTGGTCGGTGCCCGCCGCCAGGTCGCGGTAGAGGGCGCGGGTGGAGGCGGTGAGCCCGGAGCCAGGATGGGCGGCGGCCAGCCGGACGGCGTCCTGCCAGGGGGTGAGGCCGCCGACGGGGTCGATACCGGTCGCGAGGAATGTGTGCGCGCGGACCGCCGCCTCGGTGGCGAGCAGGTCGAGCGCCAGGGGGTCGGGGGCGCCCGGTGTGTGCGGATAGACCGGCGGGCGGCCGGGGTTGGCGGGCGGCGGGAACGGGGGCGGCAGGGTCGGGGCAGTGCGGGCCGTGATCGCCGTGGCCGCGTCGACCGTGGGCAGGGGCGGTGCGGCGGTGCCGCGTTCGGCGGCGGAGCGGTTGGCGTTGCGGCGGGTCAGGTCGGCGAAGATCTCGTGCTCGCCGCGTCCGCGCATCAGGAACAGCACGAACGGGTCCTCGTCGAGCAGCCGCGCCGTCTGGTAGCAGAGCGCCGCCGCGTGCTTGCACGGGAAACCGTCGTCGGGGCAGGAGCAGTCGGGCGTGAGGTCACCCGCGGCGGGCAGCAGGTCCGCCGTGGCGGCGAGCGCGTGCGGCATGTCCTTGTCGAGGAGGGCGGCGATGTGGTCGGGGCGGGCAGCGGCGGCGTCCAGGAGGTCTTCCCAGTCGCCGTCGTCGAGGGTGCGCAGGCGGATCTCCGTGCGGTACGGGCGCGGCCGGGAACCGTGCACGTACGCCATGACCCGGCCCGGCGTGACCGTGATCGCGTCCACGTGCCCACGGCCCGCGTAGGCCCGCCCGCGTCGCAGCCGGGCCGGGTCGAGCGCCGAGTCCTCCATGGACTCCACCCAGGCGTTGCCCCACCAACTGGTGGCGAAGTCACCTTGGGGCGCCGCACCGGGCCGGGGTGGCAGGGCGGGGAACGTACGACGGCGGTCGTCGTGCCGAGGGGCGCGCGGTGCGGTCATGACGGCCTCCGCAGCGAGACCAGATCGGCCAGTTCACGGTCGGTCAACTCGGTCAGGGCTCCTTCGCCCGAGCCCAGCACGGCATCGGCCAGGGCGCGTTTGGCGACCAGCATCTCGGCGATCCGGTCCTCGACGGTGCCCTCCGCGATCAGCCGGTGGACCTGCACGGGCTGGGTCTGGCCGATGCGGTAGGCGCGGTCCGTGGCCTGCTCCTCGACGGCCGGGTTCCACCAGCGGTCGTAGTGCACGACATGGCCCGCCCGAGTGAGGTTGAGGCCGGTTCCCGCGGCCTTGAGCGACAGCAGGAAGACGGGCGTCTCGCCGGACTGGAACCGGTCCACCATCCGCTCGCGCTCCGCCACGGGCGTGCCGCCGTGCAGGAGTTGGGACGGGATCGCGCGGGAGGTGAGATGGGCGGACAGGAGCCGCGCCATCGACACGTACTGCGTGAAGACCAGGACCGAGCCGTCCTCGGTCAGGATCGTGTCGAGCAGCTCGTCGAGGAGGGCGAGCTTCCCGGACCGACCGGTGAGTCTGGCCTGCTCCTCCTTCAGATACTGCGCCGGGTGGTTGCAGATCTGTTTGAGCGCGGTGAGCAGCTTCATGACCAGGCCGCGCCGGGCGATGCCTTCCGCTGCCTCGATGGCGGCCATCGTCTCGCGGACCACCGCCTCGTACAGGGAGGCCTGTTCACGGGTGAGCGGCACCGGATGGTCGCTCTCCGTCTTCGGCGGCAGCTCGGGGACGATGCCGGGGTCGGACTTCCTGCGGCGCAGCAGGAAGGGGCGGACCAGCCGGGAGAGCCGGTCCACGGCCTCGTCGCTCGCGAGGGTGCCCGCCGATCCCGCGTGTTCCACGTTCTCCACGATGCGCGCGTGGCGGGCGCGGAAGGACTTGAGCGGACCGAGGAGTCCGGGCGTCGTCCAGTCGAGCAGCGCCCACAGCTCGGAGAGGTTGTTCTCCACGGGGGTGCCGGTCAGCGCGATACGGGCGGGTGACGGGATGGTGCGCAGGGCCTTGGCGGTGGAGGAGAACGGGTTCTTGACGTGCTGGGCCTCGTCGGCGACGACCATCCCCCAGGTGTGCGTGGCCAGTTCGGCCGCGCTGGAGCGCATCGTGCCGTACGTGGTGAGGACGAACCCGTCCGTGACCCCGTCCAGCGTGCGGCCGGAGCCGTGGAAGCGGTGGACCGGGACACCGGGCGCGAAGCGGGTGATCTCCCGCTGCCAGTTGCCGAGGAGGGAGGCCGGGCAGACGACAAGCGTGGGGACCGGGCGGGCACGGTGCAGATGGAGCGCGATGACGGTGATCGTCTTGCCGAGGCCCATGTCGTCGGCGAGGCAGCCGCCGAGGCCGAGCGAGGTCATCAGGTCGAGCCAGGCGAGCCCGCGCAGTTGGTAGTCGCGCAGAGTGGCGTCCAGGGCCGCGGGCTGCGGAACGGCCAGCGGGCCGGAGACGAGCCGGTCACGCAGGACCGCCAGCGTGCCGGTCGGGACGGCCTCGACCGTCTCGCCGTCCACCTCGGCCGTGCCGCTGAGGGCCACGGCCAGCGCGCCGACCGGGTCGAGCAGGCCCAACTCCCGCTTGCGCGCCTTCCGTACGAGGTCGGGGTCGACCACCACCCACTGGTCGCGCAGCCGCACGATCGGCCGGTGCGACTCGGCGAGCGCGTCCATCTCGGCCTCGCTGAGCGGATCGCCGTCGAGCGCCAGCTGCCAGTTGAACTTGAGCAGTTCCTCGCTGTCGAAGAAGGGGGTGCCGTCCGTGGCCGAGCCGGGCGCGGGGCGTACGACGGCGGCGGCCGAGAGCGTACGGGCCAGCTCCCTCGGCCAGTGGACGGCCACCCCGGCGGCGGCGAGGCTCGCGGCCCCCGGACCGAGCAGTTCATACAGCTCGTCCTCCGACAGCGGCAGAGCGGCGGGGACGTCGTGCTCCAGGAGCCGGGCGAGCGGCGGCCAGACGCGGGCGGCGCGGCGCAGCGCGAGCAGGGCGTCGATCCGGGCTCGCGGCCCGAAGAGGTCGTCGCCGTCGCCCGCCCAGAGCCGGGCCGCGTCCATGACGAGCGTCGGGTCGGCGAGGCTGTGGATCTGGACCAGTGCGGCCCCGGCGCGCCGCTCCACGCCGGACTCCTCCGGGGTCTCGTGGGTGGAGGCGGAGTCGAACAGCTCGTACGCGGAGAGGTCGAGGCGCAGCGAGACGCGCACCCCGGCGTCCATCCCCGCTGCCGCCTCGGCCGCCCAGGAGCGGGCGCCGGGCAGATGCTGCGCGGCGTACGCGGCGAACGGCGCGCCTGCGGCGAAAGCGGCGGCGGGTGTACGGGGCAGGGTGTCGGCGACCGCGTCGAGGAAGGCCCGCACCAGGGCTTCCGGCTCCGGCAGCCGCAGCGGGAGCAGGTCGGGGAGCGGGACGGCGTGGGCCTCGTACGGCATGGCGGCGGCGATGGCCCGCAGCTGGGCGATGTCGTCCGCGTCGAGCGGGCCGGCCCGCCAGGCGTCGTGGTCGCCGGCGGTGAGGCCGGGCAGCAGCCGGCCCCGCGCCGACAGGTGCAGCGCGTGCAGGGCGGCGGCGCCCCAGCAGATGGCGGAAGGGTGGGCCGAGGCGTCGGAGCGGGCGCGGACCAGCAGCGGCAGGGCGTCGGCGACGGGCATGAGGACGGCGCGCACGACGTGGGTACGGACACCGGGGCCGTGCTCGTCTTCGCCGACGGGGTCTGCTGCCTCGTCGGCCGGAGCCACGACCGTGAGGTCGCCCGTGGTGAAGCCGCCGCCGGCGGGCGGCTCCCCCTCCGGGGCCCAGAACGCGACCCGTCCGTCGCGGGGCAGTCCGGCGGGGAGGAAGACGGCGGCGCAGCGCGCCAGTGGCATCGCGGCGGAAAAGGCATCCGTGACGGCGTTCGAAAAGGCGCGCGCAGGCGAAGACGCGTCGTTCGACACGTGCCGCGTCATCGTCATCGACTCCCTCCGCCCGGTCGCTTACCTGCGAGATCTAATTACCCGGCGAGTCTAGGCGGGGGGTCTGACAGTGGCCCCGTCATGCCTGAAGGCCGCATCCCCTCAAGGCGTGAGGATGCGGTCTTCAGGCGCGGCGGAGCGGGTGGCCACGGATCAGATCCGTCGGCGCACCAGGGCGACCAGCTCCACGGTCTTCTGCCGCCGCACCCACGCGACCACGGCGAAGAGGACGAGGAAGATCACCGGAGTCAGCGCGTTCTCACCGTCGAAGACGGTCACCTGGGTGATGAGGGCACCGATCATCAGGCCGATGAGCGCGATCGCCGAGACCCCGGAGAGGATCGGTATGCCCAGCGCGACGGCCCCCGCCAGCTCAAGGGCGCCGGTGAAGTACATGAACCAGTCGCCGAAGCCGATCGCGTCGAACGACTCGGCAGCCACCGAGTGGCCGATGAGCTTCGGCCCGGCGCTGGGGACCGCCAGGAACAGCGCCAGGACGATCTGGAGCGTACGGACCGTGATGTCCGTGCGACGCGAGGGTCCGGCCTGGGCCGTGGAGGAAGCGGAAACGGCCGCAGAAGCGGCGGCGGGAGCGGTCTGCGCGGGGATGGTCGTAACCTCGGACATCAGGGGTCTCCTCCGTTGAGCACATGGTGTGTCTTTCAAGGAGGTAGACACCCGCCCGGCCCGGAACTCATCGCTCTGCGGGCGGCCTGAGCGACGAATTTCCCGTCGGCTCGTTTCGCCGCTCCGCACCCGGTGGATCGGAGGCCCGGACCGGGTACATCACTGACAGGAGGTGCGAAGCCATGCGCACCGGAAGTGAACCTCTCACCGCGCGCAGTCCACTGCGGATGCGCTGGTGGCTGAGCCTCTGGGGCCTGATCTGGACCGCATTCGGCACGTCCGTCTTCGCGCTCGCCGGCCGGCCGGGCTGGGCGATCGCCTGCGGGGTGCTGCTGCTGATCGTCGCCACGGACTTCGTGCTCGTCGTCCGCCATCTACGCCAGGGGTCGCGCTACCAGCCGGGACGTGACGTACCGCCGTTCGAAGATCACAGCAGCCGCCGGAGTGACCACGGCAGTGGGGGCGAGAGCCGTGGCGAGGGCGGGAGTGATGAGGGCGACCTCAGTCGTCCGAGTCGAAACGTGCGGCTTTGAGATACTCGGGCTTGGGGTCGAGCGCCGCCGCCAGCCTGAAATGCTTCGTCGCGTGCTCGGGCCGCCCCGCCCGCTCATAGGTACGGGCCAGTGCGAAGTGCGCGAACGCGTTGTCCGGCTCGCGCTCCAGGACCAGCTCGAACTCCAGCTCCGCGGGCCGCAGTTGGGCGGCGGCGAAGAACGCGCGGGCGCGCAGCAGCCGGGCGGCCGTGTTCTCGGGGTGCGCCGCGATCACCGAGTCGAGCAATTTGACCGCGCCACGCGGATCACGCGCGGCGAGAAGCTGCTCCGCCGCGCGATAGTCGATGACGTGGGTCTCCGGGCTCTCGGTCACGGTCGAATCCTTCCCCTGGGTCCGCGCTTTCAACGTCGCACACGTCGGCGGTATTCCAAAAACGTCATGGCGGTACGCGTCAGCGGTCGGCGGCGGCCCGTTCGACCAGCCGTTCCCAGACCTCGCGGACCTGCGGCTCCAGCTTCTCCAGCGGACCGTCGTTGTCGATGACCAGATCGGCGGCGGCGGTGCGCTGCTCGCGGGTGGCCTGCGCCGCCATCCGCGACCTGGCCTCGGACTCGGCCATGCCTCGCAGCCGTACGAGCCGGTCGAGCTGCCTCTCGGGCGACGCGTCCACGACCAGGACCAGGTCGTAGAGCCCCGTCAGCTCGCTCTCGACGAGGAGCGGCACATCGTGGACGACGATGTCTTCCGCCCCGGCCGTGCTCTCCAGCTCCACCGAACGGGCCCTGACCAGGGGATGGACGATGGCGTTCAGGGTGGCGAGCTTGTCGCTGTCGGAGAAGACGAGCGAGCCGAGCTTCGGCCGGTCGAGCCTCCCGTCGGCGGTGAGGACGCCGGGCCCGAAGGCGTCCACGACGGCGTCGAGCCCGGTGGTTCCGGGCTCGACGACCTCTCTGGCGATCTTGTCGGCGTCCACCAGCACCGCGCCGTACGAGACGAGCAGTCGGGACACTTCACTCTTTCCGGCGCCGATCCCGCCGGTCAGGCCCACTTTCAGCATGCTTCGCAGCTTAGAGCGTGGACCGGATGTCTTACGAGACGCCCGGACATCTGCCACGAGCGACCACCGGCCACCGGTCGGTGGCCGGTGACGCGTCGCCTTACCCGTCGCCCTCCCGCTCCGCCAGGAACTTCTCGAACTCGCGCCCGATCTCGTCCGCCGACGGCAGCTCCACCGGCTCCGCCACCAGATTGCCCCGGCTGTCGGCGCCGGCCACCGCGTCGTACTGATGCTCAAGGCCCTGCACCATCGTCACCAGCTCCTCGTCCCCCTCGCTCAGCTGGCGCTCGATCTCGGTCTGGGTGCGCTGCGCCTCCGTACGGAGGGCGTGCGCGACGCCCGGCAGAACCAGGCCCGTCGCCGCGGTGATCGCCTCAAGGGCGGTCAGCGCCGCGTCCGGATACGAGGACCGCGCCACGTAGTGCGGGACGTGCGCGGCCACGCCCAGGACGTCGTGTCCGCTCTCCATCAGCCGGTACTCGACCAGCGCCTCGGCGCTGCCGGGCACCTGTGCCTCATCGAAGGGGCTGCGGTGGCCCGGCATCAGGTCGGTGCGGTTGCCGTGCGGGGTGATGCCGACCGGGCGCGTGTGCGGCACGCCCATCGGGATGCCGTGGAAGTTGACGGCCAGCCGTACGCCGAGGCGCTCGACGACCTGACTCACGGCCGCCGCGAACCGCTCCCACTCCACGTCGGGCTCGGGCCCCGACAGCAGCAGGAACGGGGCACCTGTGGCGTCCTGGACGAGCCGCACCTCGAGTGCCGGTGTCTCGTAGCTCGACCAGCGGTCGCGCCGGAACGTCAGCAAGGGGCGGCGGGCGCGGTAGTCGACCAGCCTGTCGTGGTCGAAGCGCGCCACCACCTGGTTCGGCAGCGATTCGAGCAGGTTCTCGACGATCTGGTCGCCGGTCTCACCCGCGTCGATGTAGCCCTCGAAGTGGTAGAGCATGACGAGGCCCGCGGACTCCTGCGCGAGCGCCATGTCGACGACTGCCAGGCCCTTGGGCTCCCACTCGTACAAATCCTGCGGATCAAGCACGATTACCGGTCCTCCTCGTGTTCCTCAGGGAGAACGCGCCTCCGGGCGTGAGCATTCCCCGCCCGCGCGCCCCGCATCCGGTGGCCGGACCGGCGGTGCCGGTGATGCGGGACACAAGAGGGCGCCTCCGTACGGTACTTGGTGCTGTGGATCTTCGCTCACCGACCCGCGCGGGGGCATGCGTAAGGCCCGCTCCCCGAGGGGAACGGGCCTTACGTGGAGCTGTCTACCGGTTACGGGGTCGGAGCGTCAGCTCTGGCCGCCAGCCAGCTTCTCGCGCAGGGCGGCCAGGGCCTCGTCCGACGCCAGGGCGCCGGAGTTGTCCTGGGACTCCGAGGAGTACGAACCGCCGCCGCCACCGCCACCGCTGCCACCGGAGGCCGCGGGAGCCGCGCCGGCCGGGGCGGCAGCGCCCTCGGCAGCGGCGGCCTCGTCGGCCTCGCGGGACTTGATGACCTGAGCCTGGTGCTGCTCGAAGCGGGTCTGCGCCTCGGCGTACTGGGTCTCCCACACCTCGCGCTGAGCCTCGAAGCCCTCGAGCCAGTCGTTGGTCTCGGGGTCGAAGCCCTCGGGGTAGATGTAGTTGCCCTGGTCGTCGTACGAGGCAGCCATGCCGTACAGCGTCGGGTCGAACTCGACCGAGGCCGGGTCGCCACCGAACGCCTCGTTGGCCTGCTTCAGCGAGAGGCTGATGCGGCGGCGCTCCAGGTCGATGTCGATGACCTTGACGAAGATCTCGTCGTTGACCTGGACGACCTGCTCCGGGATCTCCACGTGGCGCTCGGCCAGCTCGGAGATGTGGACCAGACCCTCGATGCCCTCGTCGACGCGGACGAACGCACCGAACGGAACGAGCTTGGTGACCTTGCCGGGAACGACCTGGCCGATCTGGTGCGTCCGGGCGAACTGCTGCCACGGGTCTTCCTGCGTCGCCTTGAGCGACAGGGAGACACGCTCGCGGTCCATGTCCACGTCGAGAACCTCGACGGTGACTTCCTGGCCGACCTCGACAACCTCGGAGGGGTGGTCGATGTGCTTCCAGGACAGCTCGGAGACGTGCACGAGACCGTCGACACCGCCGAGGTCCACGAACGCACCGAAGTTGACGATCGAGGAGACGACGCCGGAGCGGACCTGGCCCTTCTGCAGGGTCGTGAGGAAGGTCTGGCGAACCTCGCTCTGCGTCTGCTCCAGCCAGGCACGGCGGGACAGGACCACGTTGTTGCGGTTCTTGTCCAGCTCGATGATCTTGGCTTCGAGCTCCTTGCCCACATACGGCTGGAGGTCGCGGACGCGGCGCATCTCGACGAGAGAGGCCGGCAGGAAGCCACGGAGGCCGATGTCGAGGATGAGTCCACCCTTGACGACCTCGATGACGGTGCCGGTGACGATGCCGTCTTCTTCCTTGATCTTCTCGATCGTGCCCCAGGCGCGCTCGTACTGCGCGCGCTTCTTGGACAGGATGAGCCGGCCTTCCTTGTCCTCCTTCTGGAGAACGAGGGCCTCGATCTCATCGCCCACGGCGACGACCTCGTTGGGGTCGACGTCGTGCTTGATCGAAAGCTCGCGGGAGGGGATGACGCCTTCGGTCTTGTAACCGATGTCGAGCAGGACCTCGTCCCGGTCGACCTTCACGATGACGCCGTCGACGATGTCGCCGTCGTTGAAGTACTTGATCGTCTCGTCGATCGCGGCGAGGAATGCTTCCTCGTTACCGATGTCGTTGACCGCAACCTGCGGGGTGGTGGCGGTGGTCTCGGTGCTGCTCGTCATGTGGGTAAAGGCTCCGGTACGGACATTGAGTCGTAGGTACTGCCACGCCGAGAGCCCGTATCGCCATCCGCCGGAAGTCCGGACAGCCGAGGGAGCGCCATTCCCGAGAAGAGAAGGCGCCTCGACAACCGAGGGAACCAACGACAGATGCGAGCGCGGCCTGCTACGTCTGAGGCGCGCAAGCCCGCAGCGCAACCTTTAGCATACGGGGGCAGCCGGACACGGTCAATGCGCGAAGGCGCACACCGGGGGCGGAACGCCCCATACCCGGCACAACAAGCGTTTCATGAGGCCACGATGGGCACACCGCAGCCCAGGCCGCCACCGGCCGACTACAGCGCGGCACAGGTTCGTGACGCCTCACCGCACACTACGACGACGGACACGATGAGCCAAGAGCAGGCAGAGCAAGCAGCGCGGCTGGAGCCGGAAGCCACCCGCCGCGACAGCGACAGCACCGAGAGCAGCCGCGCCAACCGGGGCTGGTGGAACAGAAACGCGGACGACTACCAGATCGAGCACGGCACCTTCCTCGGCGACGACCGGTTCGTCTGGGGGCCGGAGGGCCTGGACGAGGTGGAGGCGGAGCTGCTGGGGCCGCCCGAGTCGCTGAAAGGCCTCGACGTCCTGGAGATCGGGGCGGGCGCGGCGCAGTGTTCGCGCTGGCTGACGAGGCAGGGGGCGCGCCCGGTGGCGCTCGACCTCTCCCACCGGCAGCTCCAGCACGCGCTGCGCATCGGCGACGACGTGCCTCTTGTGGAGGCGGACGCGTCGGCGCTGCCGTTCCGCGACGGGTCCTTCGACCTGGCGTGCTCCGCGTACGGCGCGATCCCCTTCGTCGCCGATCCGGTACGGGTGTTCCGCGAGGTACGGCGGGTGCTGCGCCCCGGCGGGCGCTGGGTCTTCTCGGTGACGCACCCGATCCGCTGGGCGTTCCCCGACGAGCCGGGGCCAGAGGGCCTGTCGGTGTCCGCGTCGTACTTCGACCGCACGCCGTACGTGGAGCAGGACGAGCAGGGACGCGCGGTGTACGTGGAACACCACCGGACGGTGGGTGACCGGGTACGCGACGTGGTGGCGGGCGGTTTCCGGCTGGTCGACCTGGTGGAACCTCAGTGGCCGGCCTGGAACACCCAGGAGTGGGGCGGCTGGTCGCCGCTCCGCGGGAATCTGATTCCGGGGTCGGCGATCTTCGTCTGCGTCCGGGACTGAGGGCGTGATCCGCGACGACGTCCTCGGCACGCTGCCCGTAGGCACCGCCCTGCCGGCGCTGGAGGCGGCCCTCGACGGGCCGGGGTGCGCCGTGCTGTGCGCGCCGCCCGGCACGGGCAAGACGACGCTGGTGCCGCTGGTGCTGGCCGGGCTCGTACGGCCGGGCGGTGGCGCGGTGGGGCCGCGGCGGCGCGTGGTCGTCGCCGAGCCGCGCCGGATCGCCGCGCGTGCGGCGGCCCGGCGGATGGCGTGGCTGCTGGGCGAGCGGGTCGGCGGGAGTGTCGGATTCACGGTGCGCGGGGAGCGCGTGGTGGGGCCCGACACGGTGGTGGAGGTGGTGACCACCGGCGTGCTGCTCCAGCGGCTCCAGCGCGACCTGGAACTCGGCGGCGTCGACGTGGTGATCATCGACGAGTGCCATGAACGGCATCTGGACGCCGACACGGTGGCGGCCTTCCTGCTGGACGTACGGGCCGCGCTCCGTCCCGAACTGCGGCTGGTGGCCGCGTCGGCGACGACCGACGCCGAGGGGTGGGCGCGGCTGCTGGGGGACGCGCCCGTAGTAGAGGCGCGGGGAGTCACGCATCCTTTGGAGGTCGTGTGGGCACCGCCGGCCCGGCCCGTGCGTCCGCCGCACGGGATGCGGGTCGATCCGGCGCTGCTGACGCATGTGGCCTCGGTGGTGCGCCGGGCGCTGGCCGAACGCGCGGGCGACGTGCTGGTGTTCCTGCCGGGGGTCGGTGAGATCGGCCGGGTGGCGGGCCAGTTGGGGAGCTCCGGCGACCTCGGCGCGGAGGTCCTCCAGGTGCACGGCAGGGCGCCGGCGGAGGTGCAGGACGCGGTGCTCGCGGGGCCGGGGGACGGCAACCGCCGCGTCGTACTGGCGACTTCGGTCGCGGAGTCGAGCCTGACCGTGCCGGGAGTGCGGGTCGTGGTCGACTCCGGGCTGGCGCGTGAGCCGCGTACGGACCACGCACGGGGGCTGAGCGCGCTCACCACGGTGCGGGCCTCCCAGGCGACATCACGGCAGCGCGCGGGGCGTGCCGGGCGGGAGGCACCGGGCGCGGTGTACCGGTGCTGGGACGAGGCGGAGGACGCCCGGCTCGCGCGGTTCCCCGCGCCGGAGATCAAGGTCGCCGATCTGGCGGCGTTCGCCTTGCAGACGGCGTGCTGGGGCGACCCGGACGCCTCGGGCCTCGCGCTGCTCGACCCGCCCCCTACGGGGGCGCTGGCCGCCGCGCGGGCGGTGCTGGCCGCGATCGGCGCGGTGGACGCGGAGGGCCGGGTGACCGACCGGGGTGTCCGCATGGCGCGCCTCGGCCTCCACCCCCGCCTCGCCCGCGCCCTCATCGATGGCGCCCAGCAGGTCGGCGCACGCCGGGCCGCCGAGGTGGTGGCACTGCTGAGCGAGGAACCGCCGAGGGCGTACGGGGACGACCTGGCGGCCGCGTGGCGTACGGCGAGACGGGGAGGCGACGGGTACGCGTCGCGCTGGCGCCAGGAGGCGCGCAGGCTGGCCTCGGCACCGCCGGGGCCGCCGGCCGGGCCGGGCCGGGACCGCGGAGCCGGCAGGGACGGTGGGGACGGCCGGGCCGCGGGCCGTACGACCGGCGGGGAGCCGGTGCAACGCGACGGGCTGCCCGATGACGCCGTCGTCGGGGTCGTCGCCGCGTACGCCTTTCCCGAGCGGGTGGCGCGAGCCCGTGGCGGCGGCGCGTTTCTGATGGCGTCCGGGACCGGCGCCGAACTCGCGGACGGGTCAGGGCTGCGCGGCGCGCCGTGGCTGGCGATCGCCGTCGCGGACCGGCCCGCGACGGCCGCCTCGGCGCGGGTACGGCTCGCCGCCGTCATCGACGAGGACACGGCCCGCGCCGCCGCCGCGCATCTGCTCGTCTCCGGTGAAGAGGTCCGCTGGGAGGACGGTGACGTCGTCGCCAGGGACGTGACGCGGCTCGGGGCGGTCGAGCTGTCCGCACGGCGGCTGCGCGAGCCCGACCCGGCACGCGTGCGGGCGGCGCTGCTGGACGGTCTGCGGCGGGAGGGCCCCGGCGCGTTGCTGCGCTGGACGCGCGACGCCGAGGCCCTGCGGGAGCGACTGGACTTTCTGCACCGGGCGTTGGGCGCCCCGTGGCCGGACGTGTCGGACCCGGCGCTGCTGGCGGGCGCGGACGACTGGCTGGAGCCCGAGCTGTCGAAGGCCCGCCGCCGCGCCGATCTGGCGCGCATCGAGGCGGGCCAGGCGCTGCGCCGGCTGCTGCCGTGGTCGTCGGGGCAGGCGGGGCGGCTGGACGAGCTCGCGCCCGAGCGCATCCAGGTGCCGAGCGGATCGCGCGTACGCGTCGACTACGGCGGGGAGCAGCCCGTACTGGCGGTGAAACTCCAGGAGTTGTTCGGCCTGACCGCGACACCGACCGTCGCGGGTGTGCCGGTGCTGGTCCATCTGCTCTCCCCCGCCGGGCGCCCCGCCGCGGTCACGGCGGACCTGGCGTCCTTCTGGCGGGACGGCTACCGCGCCGTACGCGCGGAACTGCGCGGGCGCTACCCGCGGCACCCGTGGCCGGAGGACCCGACACAGGCGGCGCCGACGCGGCGCCTGAACGACCGCCGGTAGGCGGTGTCCTGCCGATCGGCCCGTGAACGCCTGGCACGGCACCTCGCGGTGTCGGCGCCCAGCCGTCCACCCGCCGCACTGCCAGTGTGAGCCTGCGTCCTCCGGGCGGACGGCGCTCCTTCGCGGACACGCCCTCGGCGTTGTCCGCGGTCGCCCCCCTTGCGGTCTCACGCGCCCACCTGCCATCAGCCAGGCGGCAAGCCGGCCCGCCCTGTTCCTGCGCGGTGCCGGAACACCGCGCGCCGCCCCCTCCGTCCGAGACGGAGGGGGCGGCGTGCGCTCGTCGGTGCGGTGGCTACGCCGCCGGTGCGGCGACCTTCAGTTCGATCGTCACCTTCGCGCCGCCCGCCGTCTCGATCTGGAGCAGGAACGTTCCGGTCGCGTCGTCCGCGAAGATCTTCGGGAGGACGAGCACACCCTGGGCGTTCGTCTTCAGACCCGTCAGGGCACGGAGCGGCTTGCCGTCCGCGTCCTTGAAGTACGGGCCCTTGTCCGCCGCCGACGCGTCGTCCGCGGACTTGATCATGGTGGCCTTGACCGCCACACCCGGAGCGATCTGCCCCTTGTTGGTGGCCCTGACCTCGACGGTGTCGGCGAACTCCGTGCCCGGCGCCGCCGTCAGCTCCTTGTCGCCGGTCCTGACGACCGCGTCCGCGACGCGCTCGGTGACGGTCGCCGTGAAGTCGACGGCCGGGATCGTACGGCCCACGACAGTCGCCCGCACCGTGAAGTCGCCGGTCTTCTCGCCCGCCTGGAGAACGGGCGCCTGGGCGATTCCGTCGGCGCCGCTCGTGACGGTGGCCTTCTTCGCGCCGCCCGCGAACGTCGCGTCCGTGTCGCCGACGATCGCGAACTGCACCGCCACCTTGCCGATGACCTTGCCCTTGGCGTCCTCGCCGCGCACCGTGACGCGCTCCGCGAACGCGCCGCCGGCCGTGGCGGACAGAGTGCCGGTGCCCGCGTCCTCCAGCCGCTGGACGGCCGGCTCGGGGGTGATGGGCGGCGTCGTCGGGGGCGTCGTCGGAGGAGTGGTCGGCGGCGTCGTGGGAGGCGTCGTCGGCGGCGTGGAGGGCTTCGGGGGCTTAGGCGACGTACCGGGGTTCGTCGGGCTTGGATCGGGGCTCGGTGAGTCGCTGGGACCGTCCGGGTCCAGCGGGCCGGGGCCCTCGGGGAGCACACCCGTGCCGTCCGGCACCTCGTGGCTGCCGCGCTTGTAGTACTCCAGCCAGGACAGGACCGTCGCCAGATACTCCCGCGAGCGGTTGTAACTGAGGATCGCCTGGTCGAGATTGGACTTGACCGACAGGTCGCGATTATTGGCGCAAAGATAGCGACCGGCGGCCAACGCCGCGTCGAAGATGTTGTTCGGGTCCTCGCGGCCGTCGTTGTTGGCGTCCTGGCCCCAGGTCGCCCAGGTCGACGGGATGAACTGCATCGGGCCCACGGCACGGTCGTGAGTCTTGTCGCCGTCGTACGCGCCGTTGTCGGTGTCGGAGATGTTGGCGAAGCCGACTCCGTTGAGCACCGGGCCCAGGATCGGCGTCAGGGTGGTGCCGTTGTCGTCGACCCGGCCGCCGCGCGCCTGGCCCGACTCGACCTTGCCGATCGCGGCGAGGAGTTGCCACGGCAGATTGCAGCCGGGGTTGGTGATCGCGACGCTCTGTTCGGCCTGCTTGTACGCGGCGAGCACCGTGGCGGGTATACCCGCCTCCGAGGCGCCCTGGGCGGGCAGGTCGATCGAAGTGCCGGGCTTGTCGGGGGTGTTCAGCGGCGGAAGGTCGGTGTAGTACGACGAGTCGCCCGAGGCCGTGTCCTCGTCCGGCACGCTCGATCCGGACGCCTGCTTCCCGCTGTCACCACCACCGCCGGAGACGATGGCGGGTGCCTGCGAGGCGGAGAGTGCGGCGACCGCGAGCGCGGCGACCGCGGTGGTGGTCGCCCCTCTGCGGAGCCGGCGGCCGAATTGCGCTGCCATACGTCTGGTCCCTCCCGGTGAACGGCTGTTCGCGCTCCCCAGCGCGAGGACTCACGCGACCCTACGGCAACTCCCTGTGCGCGCACACGGGTCGGTGACCGCTTTTCACCGGTTCGCCACCTGCCGGCTTCCCGTAGGTCGAACCGGTGGCCGAGAACGTACGTCCTCCATACTGATCCGACTGACTCCGTGCCAGGTGGGCGTGGACCCTGCCTGTTCGACCGACACGCCCCAGGGAGAACGGCCATGCCCTTCACGCTGAGCCATGCCGCGGCGGTACTGCCGGGCATCAGGAGGGACGGCACGTCGCGTGGGCCGCTGCTCGCCTCCGCGCTCGTCGCCGGCTCGATGGCACCCGACATGACGTACTTCGCCGCGACCGCCGTGCCCGCCGCCATGGAGTTCGGCGAGCTGACGCACGCGCCCGTGGGCCTGTTCACCGTCGATGTCGTCATCGCCGCCGCCCTGGTGGGCCTCTGGCTGACGCTGCGCGAGCCGCTGCTCGCGCTGCTGCCCGCCGCCTGGCAGGGAAGGGCGTACGCCTTCGTACGAGGACCCGACCGGCGCCGCGACCGGCGGGCGGCCCTCGCCGCGCGGTTCTACCTCTCGGCGGTGCTCGGCGCGGCCACCCATGTGGTGTGGGACGCGTTCACGCACTTCGACCAGTGGGGCGTACGGGTGGTGCCCGCGCTCGGCAAGGCAGTCGCGGGCCTGCCTCTGTACACGTACACGCAGTACGGCAGTTCGGCCCTGGCCCTGGTGGCGCTCGGCTGGTTCACGCTCTCCGCCGTGCGCCGGCTGCCCCGGACCGTCGCGCCGGTCCGGGTGCCCGTGCTCCCGCGGCGCGAGCGCGCTGTCGCTCACGCCCTGCTGGTGGGGTGCGTACTGCTCGGCATGGCGCACCGGTTCACCCGGTGGTACGCCTACCACGGGCAGGTGGCCACGCCGTTGGACGTGATCCCGACTCTCTGTTTCGGCGCGGGGGCGGGGCTGGCCCTCGGACTTGTCGTGTACGGCGTGGGCATGCGCCTGCGCGCCGCCCGTACGAAGCCGGTGACGGCGTCCACCACCAACGGCCGGACCGCACCGGACCGTTCCCGTACGGGATCGCGCTGATCCCGTACGAGAACGCCGGCACGTCGTCAAGAGCGGTCCGCCGTCAGTGGGCGGCCGAGTCCCAGTCCGGTCCCACGCCCACCGAGATGTCCAGCGGCGCCCGCAGATCCGTCGCCGCCGCCATCTCACGGATCACCAGCTCCTCCACCCTCTTCCGCTCGCCGGGGGCGATCTCCAGCACGATTTCGTCGTGGACCTGGAGCAGCATGCGCGATGCCAGCCCGGCCTCGGTCAGCGCCCTGTCGACACGGAGCATGGCGACCTTGACGATGTCGGCGGCCGTGCCCTGGATCGGGGCGTTGAGCGCCATCCGCTCGGCCATCTCGCGGCGCTGGCGGTTGTCGCTGTTGAGGTCCGGGAGATAGCGGCGGCGGCCGAGCATCGTCTCCGTGTAGCCCGTGTCCCTGGCCTCTTCGACGGCTCGCTGGAGATAGTCCCGTACGCCGCCGAAGCGCTCGAAGAAGGTGTCCATCAGGCCGCGCGCCTCGGCCGCCTCGATGTTCAGCTGCTGGGACAGGCCGAACGCCGAGAGGCCGTACGCCAGTCCGTACGACATCGCCTTGATCTTGCGGCGCATGTCGGGGGTGACGGCGGCACGCTCCACGCCGAACACCTGGGAGGCGACGGTGGTGTGCAGGTCCTCGCCGGAGGTGAACGCCTCGATCAGACCGGCGTCCTCGGACAGATGCGCCATGACGCGCAGCTCGATCTGGCTGTAGTCGGCGGTCATCAGCGACTCGTAGCCCTCGCCGACGACGAATCCCCGGCGGATCGCGCGGCCCTCGTCGGTGCGCACCGGCACGTTCTGCAAGTTGGGGTCGGTGGACGAGAGCCGGCCGGTGGCCGCCACCGTCTGGCTGAAGGTGGTGTGGATACGGCCGTCGGCCGCGACCATCTTGATCAGGCCCTCGACGGTGACCCGGAGCCTGGCCTGCTCGCGGTGGCGCAGCATCAGGACCGGCAGTTCGTGCTCGGTCTGCGCGGCGAGCCAGGCCAGCGCGTCGGCGTCCGTCGTGTAACCGGTCTTGGTCTTCTTGGTCTTGGGCAGGCCCAGCTCACCGAAGAGGACTTCCTGGAGCTGCTTGGGCGAGCCGAGGTTGAACTCGTGCCCGACGGCGGCGTGCGCCTCCTTCACCGCCTGCTGGACGGCGGCGGCGAACTGCTCCTCCAGGGTGACCAGATGGGGCTGGTCGGCCGAGATTCCGTTGCGCTCCAGCTTGGCGAGCAGCGCGGAGGTGGGCAGCTCGACGTCCTGGAGCAGTCCGGTGGCCCCGACCTCCTCCAGTCGGCCGGTGAACGCCTCGCCGAGGTCGAGGATCGCCCGCGCCTGCGTCATCAGCGCGTCCGCCTGGGCCTGGTCGTCGCTGCCGAAGGCGAGCTGTCCGTCGGCGGCGGCGGCCGGGGCCAGTTCACGGCCGAGGTACTCCACGGCGAGGGCGTCGAGCGCGAAGGAGCGGCGGCCGGGCTTGACCAGATACGCGGCGAGCGCGGTGTCCATGGTCACCCCGCCGACCTGCCAGCCGTGCTCGGGGGCGACCCGCATCGCGCTCTTCGCGTTGTGCAGCACCTTGGGGTGGTCCGCCGCCGCGAGCCAGGCACCGAAGGCCTTCTCGTCGGCCTGGTCGAGCTGGGTGGGGTCGAACCAGGCGGCGGCGCCGTCGGCCGCGGCCAGCGCGACCTCGCCGATGCTGCCCGTGCCGAGCGCCCAGGTGTCGACGAGGGCGACACCCAGCGGCTCGTCGCCGTGCTCCGCCAGCCAGGGGGCCAGCTCGCCGGAGGCGAGGACCGTGCCGTCCAGCTCGATGCCCGCCTCGGGAGCCGGGGCCTCGTCCTCCGCGGCGCCGGGGTCCACCGCGAGCAGCCGCTCCCGCAGGCTCGGATTGCGGATCTCCAGCACGTCCAGCACGCCGGTGACGGCCGACCGGTCGTACGGGGCGCGCTCCAGGTCCTGCGGGGACTTCGTCAGCTCGACGGTGCGCACCAGCTCGGTGAGATGGCGGTTGAGCTTGACCGAGGGCAGATGCTCGCGCAGATTCGCACCGACCTTGCCCTTGACCTCCTCGGCGCGCTCCACCAGGTCGGCGAAGGAGCCGAACTGATTGATCCACTTCGCGGCCGTCTTCTCACCGACGCCGGGGATGCCGGGGAGGTTGTCCGACGGGTCGCCGCGCAGGGCGGCGAAGTCCGGATACTGCGCGGGGGTCAGTCCGTACTTCTCCTGGACCTTCTCCGGGGTGAAGCGGGTCAGCTCGGAGACGCCCTTGGTGGGATACAGCACCGTGGTGTGCTCGGTGATGAGCTGGAAGGAGTCCCGGTCGCCGGTGACGATGAGGACTTCGAAGCCGGCTTCCTCGGCCTGTGTGGCGAGGGTGGCGATGACGTCGTCCGCCTCGTAGCCGTCGATCGCGAACCGGTGCGCGTGCATCGCGTCCAGCAGCTCGCCGATCAGCTCGACCTGGCCCTTGAACTCGTCGGGCGTCTTGGAGCGGTTCGCCTTGTACTCGGGGAACTCCTCCGACCGCCACGTCTTGCGCGACACGTCGAAAGCCACCGCGAAGTGCGTGGGCGCCTCGTCACGCAGGGTGTTCGCCAGCATCGACGCGAAGCCGTAGAAGGCGTTGGTCGGCTGGCCGGAGGTGGTGGTGAAATTCTCCGCCGGCAGCGCGAAGAACGCCCGGTACGCCAGAGAGTGCCCGTCCATGAGGAGCAGGCGGGGACGGTTGTCTGCGGTCTTCTTCGATGCTGTCTCAGCCACGTACCCGATCCTGCCACGCCCCACTGACAATCCTCACCCGCGCACTCCGCCGCGACGGGCTGTCGGAGGTGCGTGACAGGATCGGGGGCGAGTGACGACGTACGAGTGAGGGAGAGCGTGATGGCCAGCAAGCCGCCCTCGGGTGATCCGGTCCAGGACGCCCCGCAGGTCGACGCCCCGCGGCACAGCGCCGCCGGACTGCCGGCCGTGGCGCATTCGCTGCGCATCGCCCAGCAGCAGATGGGTGTGCGGCGGGCGGCGCGGACGCTGCTCAAGGTCAACCAGAAGGACGGCTTCGACTGTCCGGGCTGCGCCTGGCCGGAGGGCGATCACCGCCACACGGCGGAGTTCTGCGAGAACGGCGCGAAGGCGGTCGCCGAGGAGGCGACGCTGCGCCGGGTGACGCCCGACTTCTTCGCCGCGCACCCGGTGGCCGACCTGGCGACGCGCAGTGGCTACTGGCTGGGCCAGCAGGGCCGGATCACCGAGCCGATGCTCCTGGAGCGCGGCGCGAACGGCACCGAAGGCGACCGGTACGAACCGGTCAGCTGGGAGCGCGCGTTCGCGATCATCGCCGAGGAGCTGACCGCGCTGGACTCCCCCGACGAGGCGCTCTTCTACACCTCGGGCCGTACGAGCAACGAGGCGGCCTTCCTGCTCCAGCTGTTCGCCCGCGAGTTCGGCACGAACAATCTGCCGGACTGCTCCAACATGTGCCACGAGTCGTCCGGTTCGGCGCTCGCCGAGACCCTGGGCGTCGGCAAGGGCAGCGTGTCCCTGGAGGACATCCACCAGGCCGACCTGATCATCGTGGCCGGGCAGAATCCGGGCACGAACCACCCCCGGATGCTCTCCGCCCTGGAGAAGGCCAAGTCGGCGGGCGCGCGGATCATCTCGGTGAACCCGCTGCCCGAGGCCGGCCTGGAGCGGTTCAAGAACCCGCAGACCCCACAGGGCATGGTCAGGGGCGCGGCGCTGAACGACCTCTTCCTCCAGATCCGTATCGGCGGCGACCAGGCCCTGTTCCGGCTGCTGAACAAGCTCGTCCTGAAGGCGGCGGAGGCCGACCCGGCGGCGGTCGACGAGGCGTTCGTCGCCGAACACACCCACGGCTTCGAGGAGTTCGCCGCCGCCGCGCGCGCCGCCGACTGGGACGAGACGCTGACGGCGACAGGCCTGGAGCGCGCCGACATCGAGCGCGCGCTGGCCATGGTGCTGGCCTCGAAGCGCACCGTCGTCTGCTGGGCGATGGGCCTCACCCAGCACAAGCACTCCGTCGCGACCATCCGCGAGGTTGTCAACTTCCTTCTGCTGCGCGGCAACATCGGCCGGCCGGGCGCCGGGGTGTGCCCCGTACGAGGACACTCCAACGTCCAGGGCGACCGCACCATGGGCATCTTCGAACGGCCCGCGCCGGCGTTCCTCGACGCCCTGGACCGGGAGTTCGGGATCACCTCGCCGCGCCACCACGGCTACGACGTCGTACGGTCCATCCGCGCCCTGCGTGACGGCGACGCGAAGGTCTTCTTCGCCATGGGCGGCAACTTCGTCTCCGCGTCGCCGGACACCGAGGTGAGCGAGGCGGCGATGCGCACCGCGCGTCTGACCGTGCATGTGTCGACCAAGCTCAACCGCTCGCACGCGGTGACCGGCGCGCGCGCCCTGATCCTGCCGACCCTCGGCCGCACCGACAAGGACATACAGGCGGGCGGCAGGCAGATAGTGACCGTGGAGGACTCCATGGGCATGGTGCACGCCTCGCGCGGCAACCTCCCGCCCGCGAGCCCCCACCTGCTGTCCGAGCCGGCGATCGTCACCCGGCTGGCGCGGGCCGTCCTCGGTCCCGCGTCGCTGACTCCGTGGGAGGAGTTCGAGAAGGACTACGGGTCGATCCGCGACCGCATCTCGCGCGTCGTCCCCGGCTTCGAGGACTTCAACGAACGCGTCGCAGCGCCCGGCGGTTTCCAGCTCCCGCACGCCCCGCGCGACGAACGGCGCTTCCCCACCGCCACCGGCAAGGCCAACTTCACCGCGGCACCCGTCGAGTTTCCGCACCTGCCGGAGGGCCGGCTGCTGCTCCAGACGCTGCGCTCGCACGACCAGTACAACACCACGATCTACGGCCTCGACGACCGCTACCGGGGCATCAAGGGCGGTCGCCGCGTCGTCCTGGTGAACGCGGACGACGCCCGCGAACTGGGCCTGGCCGACGGCTCGTACACGGACCTGGTCGGCGAGTGGAAGGACGGCGTCGAGCGGCGCGCCCGCGGCTTCCGGGTGGTGCACTACCCCACGGCCCGCGGCTGCGCCGCCGCCTACTACCCGGAGACGAACGTGCTCGTGCCGCTGGACTCGACGGCCGACACGAGCAACACCCCGGCGAGCAAGTCCGTCGTGGTGCGCTTCGAGCACCGATGACGGAGCACGCACCGCACCGCGCAGGGAACACGTACCGCACCACACAGCCGATCGGAGCCGGACCCCATGGGTGAGCAGTCCTCAGCGAACGAGCAGTCAGCGGCGGCGTTCCCGCAGGAGGTCATCGACGAGTACGCGCCGTACGACGTCGACCTGACGTCGTTCTTCTCCGCCGGGGACCTCGGCGCCCGCATGGGCCTGCGCGTCACCGAGGCGTCCGCCGAACGTGTCGTCGCCACCCTGCCGGTGGAGGGCAACACCCAGCCGTACGGGCTGCTGCACGGCGGCGCCTCCGCCGTGCTGGCCGAGACCCTCGGCTCCATCGGCGCGATGCTGCACGGCGGACGCGGCAAGGTCGCGGTGGGGGTGGACCTCAACTGCACCCACCACCGCGCCGTCCGCAGCGGGGTGGTGACCGGCGTCGCCACCCCCATCCACCGCGGCCGGTCCACCGCGACGTACGAGATCGTGATCACCGACGAGCGGGACAAGCGGGTGTGCACCGCACGGCTGACCTGTCTGCTCCAGAGCGGCGACGGCACCGCCTTCATGGCGAGGAAAGACGCCTGAGGAGCGAACCTCAAGGGAGGCTCAAGCGGGCCGGGGGAGGCTTCGAACGGGCTTCTCCCGGCGCAGGGTGACCAACAGGTGAGACGCGCGACCACCGCCCGGCGGCTGTGAAACACGGTGGAAACCGGGGCGTGTTGGGACTCGTACGGGCGCGTCGGCCCCCGCAATCGCCCGCGCGGCACCGGCACACGAGAGCCAGGTGGGGGCCCGCTGGTGACGTTGCGTAACGCCATGAGGTGCGATCCATTGTCCTGTCGCCCGATGCGCATTAGCTTCGGCACATGAGCGCCATCGGCCCTGTCGAACCCGGCGAGGACACCTACCACCACCCGGAGACCCAGCTCACCGGCGCCACCCCGGCCCGCGTCCGTACCGCCGTGCCCGCGCGCCACCGCCGGGCGGCCCTGCCGGCCGTCGCCGCGACCCTCACCACGGGCGTGTGCGTGTACGTCCTCAACGCCCCCGCGCCGCCGCCCGAGCCGCCGCCACCCTGGCCCTCGCAGGTCGTCGGCTTCGCCTACACGGGCGCGTCGCCGAAGGGCGACCGGACGGGGGCGTTCACCTTCGACATCACCATCTCGACCGAGCCCGGCCGCCGCGTGCGGATCGACGCCATCACCCAGCCGTCGGCGGCGCTCGCCGTATCGACGCAGCCCTCCGCCCCGTTCACCGTCCCCGCCGGGAAGTCCCGTGAAGTACTGGTGACCGTCTCTGTACTCGACTGCGCGTCAGTACCACGGAACGCCGCACTCCCCTTCCTGGATGTCACCCTGCGTAATGAACGGGCGGTCCAGAAACAGAGCCGGATCCTCGGAAACGGGTACCCGGAAGACCTCGGCGCGGCCGTCCGGAAAGCGTGCACCCGTCCCGCTCCGTAATCAATCGACTACCAGCAGAGTCCTGCTGGTTCTCACCATGTGGACTCCCGAACGGTCTCAAAACACACGTCTTTCCCTTCCCTTACGGGCTTCACCACGCTTCCGTCATAACAAGAGCGTCACATCATGGGCCGCACCTCTGCACCACCCCCACCAGCGCGCTTAGAGTCACGGCCAGTCACCGCGCCACCGGATTCCTTTCAGTTCGGTTCCAGCGCTCGACCCGGCTTCCCAGTCAGGGACAGCCGTGCCAGGGGAAAGGACTGATCGTGCGTCACCGTTCCTTGTTCATAGTCACCACTGCTGTCACCGTGGGAGCCCTCACGCTTTCTGCCTGCGGCTCCCGCGACGACAGCAGCGAGGGCGGCGGCGGCGGCGGAAAGACAACCGTCGTCATCGGCCTCGACGCGCCGCTGACCGGAGACCTCTCCGCGCTCGGCCAGGGCATCAAGAACTCCGCCGACCTCGCCGTCAAGACGGCCAACAAGAACAACGAAGTCGAAGGCGTCACCTTCAAGCTGGAGGCGCTCGACGACGTGGCCCAGGCCGCGACCGGCCAGCAGAACGCCACCAAGCTCGTCGGCGACGACGAGGTCATGGGTGTCGTCGGCCCCCTGAACTCCGACGTCGGCCAGTCGATGCAGAAGGTCTTCGCCAACGACAACCTGGTCCAGGTGTCGCCCGCCAACACCAACCCCGAGCTGACGCAGGGCAAGGACTGGCAGGCCGGCAAGAAGGTCCGCGGCTTCGACACGTACTTCCGCACGTCGACCACGGACGCCATCCAGGGCCCGTACGCCGCGCAGTACATGTTCAACGAAAAGAAGCTCAAGAAGGTCTATGTCATCGACGACAAGAAGACCTACGGAGCCGGTCTGGCCGCCACCTTCTCCGCCGAGTTCAAGAAGCTCGGCGGCAAGGTAGTGGGCACCGACCACATCAACCCGGACGACAAGGACTTCTCGTCCGTGGCGAGCAAGGTCGCGCAGACCGACGCCGAGTTCGTCTACTACGGCGGCGAGTACCCGGCCGGCGCCCCGCTGGCCAGCCAGATCAAGAACGCCGGCGCCAAGATCCCCACGGTCGGCGGCGACGCTCTCTTCAGCGCCGAGTACATCAAGCTGGGCAAGAAGAACTCCGAAGGCGACCTCGCCAGCTCCGTCGGCGCGCCCCTGGAGACCCTGGACACCGCCAAGACGTTCATCAAGGACTACGCGGCCGGCGGCTACGACGGCGCGTTCGAGGCGTACGGCGGCTACTCCTACGACTCCACCTGGGCGATCATCCAGGCGGTCAAGGCCGTCGTCGAGAAGAACGACGGCAAGCTGCCCGGCGACGTCAAGGACGCGCGCAAGCAGATCACCGAGGCCATGCAGGACGTCAAGTTCGACGGAGTCACCGGATCGGTCGGCTTCGACGAGTTCGGCGACACCGTGAACAAGCAGCTCTCCCTCTACGAGGTCAAGGGCGGCAAGCACGTCCCCGTCAAGACGGGCGTGTTCGAGGGCTGACCGGGCTCACCAGCCCTCCCTCCATATAGGAACTACCACCGCGCGGGGGCGCCACAGCGCCCCCCCGCGGCCGTATCTGACCCCACTCATTCGGAGGCCCCGCGGTGAACGATCTGCCGCAGCAACTTGCCAACGGCCTGCTACTCGGCGCGCTGTACGGACTCATCGCAATCGGTTACACGATGGTCTATGGCATAGTCCAGCTCATCAATTTCGCCCATGGCGAGATATTCATGATCGGCGGCTTCGGTGCGCTGACCGCATTCCTCTGGCTGCCCAGCGGCACCAGCCTGCTCATCGCGCTGCCCCTCATGATCCTCATGGCGATGGCCTGCTCCGTGCTCGTCGCCGTAGGAGCCGAACGCTTCGCCTACCGGCCCCTGCGCAACGCACCCAGGCTCGCACCACTGATCACCGCGATCGGCCTCTCCATCGCACTGCAGCAGGCGGTCTGGGCCTTCTACCCCGACGCCACCAAGTCCAGGCCGTTCCCCGAATTCGAAGGCGGCAGGCTCGACTTCGGCGCCTTCGCCATCAGCCGCGGCGACCTCTTCCTGCTCATCGCCGCCCCCCTGTGCATGATCACCCTCGGGTTCTTCGTCTCCAAGACCCGCACCGGGCGCGCCATGCAGGCCACGTCGCAGGACCCCGACACGGCCAAGCTGATGGGCATCAACACCGACCGCATCATCGTCACCGCGTTCGCGATCGGAGCGGCCTTCGCCGCCATCGCCGCCGTCGCCCACGGCCTCAAGTACGGCGAGGTCAACTTCAAGATGGGCTTCATCGCCGGACTCAAGGCATTCACCGCCGCGGTCCTCGGCGGAATCGGCAACATCTACGGCGCCATGATCGGCGGACTCGTCCTCGGCCTCTCCGAAGCCATGGCCACCGCCTACATCGAGAACATCCCCGGCATGTCCCAGCTCGGCGGCGGCGCCTGGAAGGACGTGTGGGCGTTCGTCCTCCTCATTCTCGTCCTGCTGCTGAGGCCCCAGGGTCTGCTCGGCGCACGCGTCTCGGATAGGGCGTGACACCGATGACCACGACAATCGACAAAACCGCGACCCCCGCCCCGAACCCGGCTCCCCCGGTCATCGGCCTGCCCCTGTCGGCAGCCCGCGCCGGCACCGTCATCGGCGCGATCGCCACCTTCGCGAGCACCTTCCTCGCCTGGACCTGGACCGCCGCGTTCCCCGGCGACCTCAGCGTCACCGGATACCCCGGCGGCCTGCAGGTACTCACCCTCGCCGGAGCGATCCTCACCCTCCTGTACGTACTCGCCGGCTACGAGATCCGCGGACTGCGCTGGCTCACACCCGCCGGCAAGAACGGACCCGCGCTTCTCTTCGCCCTCGGCACCTTCGTCACCACCTGGTTCACCGTGATCGCCATCACCGTGGACCTCGGCGGACTCGCCAACCTCGAACCCGGCGCCTACGTCGCGGCCGTCGCCTCACTGATCGCCCTCGTCGCCGCGCTCGGGCTCCCCGCCGACGTCGCCGACGAGAACGCCGGCACGCCCAACGCCTGGCAGCGTTTCGTCCAGTGCTTCAAGGCACCCACGCCCAAGGAAGCCACAGCGCTCCCCGGCTGGGCCGAAATCCTCATCATCGCCGTCTCGTTCGGCCTCGGCCTGTACGTCTTCACGTACGGGATCGACATCGACTCCGACAACCCCCAGCTGTTCATCGGCTTCCTGATCCTCGTCGGATTCGGCGCCACAGCCATCTCCCGCGCCGGACTCAACCGCCGCCTCGCGGGCCTCACCTCCAAGCACAAGAACGTCACCGTGACCGCGGCCTTCGTCGCCGCGTTCGCCTTCCCGTTCACCCAGAGCAACGACGCGTACGCCACCATCGGTACGAACATCCTGATCTTCGCGACCGTCGCCCTCGGACTCAACGTCGTCGTCGGCCTCGCCGGCCTCCTCGACCTCGGATACGTCGCGTTCCTCGGCGTCGGCGCCTACACGGCCGCCCTCGTCTCCGGCTCGCCCTCCTCCACGATCGGCCTGCACCTGCCGTTCTGGGCTGCGGTCCTCTGCGGCGCGGGCGCCTCGCTGATCTTCGGTGTCGTCATCGGCGCACCGACACTGCGCCTCCACGGCGACTACCTCGCCATCGTCACCCTCGGCTTCGGCGAGATCTTCCGCATCACGATGCAGAACCTCGACGGCTCCTCCGGCCCCGACGTCACCAACGGATCCAACGGCATCCCCAACATCCCGGACCTCGAACTCTTCGGATTCAACCTCGGGGAATCCCATACGATCCTGGGGATGGAGCTGGGCAGGTTCTCCAACTACTACCTGCTCATGCTCCTGTTCACCATCATCGTGGTGACCGTCTTCCGCCGGTCCGACCAGTCCCGCATCGGCCGCGCCTGGGTCGCCATCCGCGAGGACGAGACCGCCGCCAGGGCCATGGGCATCAACGCCTTCCGGCTCAAGCTGCTCGCCTTCGCCCTCGGCGCCACCCTCGCCGGCATGGCCGGCACCGTACAGGCCCACGTGACCTTCACCGTCACACCCGCCCAGTACAAATTCGTCGAAGCCGTACCGCCGAACTCCGCCTTCCTGCTCGCCGCCGTCATCCTCGGCGGCATGGGCACCGTCAGCGGACCCCTCATCGGCGCGGCGCTGCTCTACCTCATCCCGGCGAAGCTCCAGTTCATGGCCGACTACCAGCTCCTGCTCTTCGGCGTCGCGCTCATCCTCCTCATGCGCTTCCGCCCCGAAGGCCTCATCGCCGACCGCAGGAAGCAGCTGGAATTCCACGAGACCGGGCAACTCGACGCCCCCAAGGGCGATATCGGCCTCAAAAAGGCGGGGGTGTGACCCAATGACCACCGACATCCAGCCCACCGACTCCGGCGCCGCCGGAACGGGCACCGCCACCGGAACGGCCGTACTGGAAGCCACCGGCGTCACCAAGAAGTTCGGCGGACTCACCGCCGTACAGAACGTCGACCTCCACGTCAACACCGGCGAGATCGTCGGCCTCATCGGCCCCAACGGCGCTGGCAAGACCACGTTCTTCAACTGCCTCACCGGTCTGTACGTCCCCACCGAAGGCACCGTCAGCTACAAAGGCACCGTCCTGCCGCACCAGTCCCACCTGGTCACCAAAGCAGGCATCGCCCGCACGTTCCAGAACATCCGCCTCTTCGCCAACATGACCGTCCTGGAGAACGTCCTCGTCGGACGCCACACCAGGACCAAAGAAGGCCTCTGGTCCGCGCTCCTGCGCGGCCCCGGCTTCAAGAAGGCGGAGAAGGAGTCCGAGGAACGCGCCATGGAACTCCTTGAGTTCACCGGCCTCGCGGCCAAGCGCGACCACCTCGCCCGCAACCTCCCCTACGGAGAACAGCGGAAACTGGAGATCGCACGCGCCCTCGCGAGCGACCCCGGACTGCTCCTGCTGGACGAGCCGACGGCGGGCATGAACCCGCAGGAGACCCGCACCACCCAGGACCTGGTCTTCGCCATCCGCGACCAGGGCATCGCCGTACTCGTCATCGAGCACGACATGCGCTTCATCTTCAACCTCTGCGACCGCGTCGCCGTCCTCGTCCAGGGCCAGAAGCTCGTCGAAGGCACCGCCGATGTCGTCCAGGCCGACGAACGCGTCGTCGCCGCCTACCTCGGCACCCCCTACGAAGGCGCCCCCGGCGCCGAGGAAGTCTCCGAGGTCGAGGCCGCGGAGGCACACGCGGACAGCACGGCAGGCACAGAAGGAGACACCAAGTGACCGCACTACTGGAGGTGGAGGACCTCAAGGTCGCCTACGGCAAGATCGAAGCCGTCAAAGGCATCTCCTTCAGCGTCGAAGCCGGTCAGATCGTCACGCTCATCGGCACCAACGGCGCCGGCAAGACAACCACCCTGCGCACCCTGTCCGGGCTGCTCAAGCCCTCCGGCGGCCGGATCATCTTCGACGGCCAGCCGCTGAACGGCATCGGCGCGCACAAGATCGTCGCCATGGGCCTGGCGCACTCCCCCGAAGGCCGCCGGATCTTCCCCCGGCTCACCATCGCGGAGAACCTCAAGCTCGGTGCCTTCCTCCGGAAGGACACGGCCGGTATCGAGAAAGACATCCAGCGCGCCTACGAACTGTTCCCGATCCTCGGCGAACGCAGCAAGCAGGCAGCCGGCACCCTCTCCGGCGGCGAGCAGCAGATGCTCGCCATGGGACGGGCACTGATGTCACAGCCCAAACTGCTCATGCTGGACGAACCCTCCATGGGACTCTCGCCGATCATGATGCAGAAGATCATGGCGACGATCGCCGAACTCAAGTCCCAGGGCACGACGATCCTCCTCGTCGAACAGAACGCCCAGGCGGCACTGTCACTGGCCGACCAGGGCCATGTGATGGAGGTCGGCAAGGTCGTACTCTCCGGCACCGGACAGGACCTGCTGGTCGACGAGTCCGTACGGAAGGCGTACCTGGGCGAGGACTGAGCCGGATACGAGAAAGGCCCGCGCCCCAATGGAGGTGCGGGCCTTCCTCACGCCGTACGCCGCCGCTACTGCCCCTTCGCGGCCTTCTTCTCCTCGGCGTCCTGGATGACCGCCTCGGCGACCTGCTGCATCGACAGCCGCCGGTCCATCGACGTCTTCTGGATCCACCGGAACGCGGCGGGCTCCGTCAGGCCGTACTGCGTCTGGAGGACCGACTTGGCACGGTCCACGAGCTTGCGCGTCTCCAGCCGGGTCGTCAGATCCGCGACCTCCCCCTCCAGCGCCTTCAGCTCGTTGAACCGCGAGACAGCCATCTCGATGGCCGGCACGACGTCGGACTTGCTGAACGGCTTCACGAGATACGCCATGGCACCGGCGTCCCGCGCACGCTCCACGAGATCGCGCTGCGAGAAGGCCGTGAGCATCAGGACGGGGGCGATGGACTCGTGCGCGATCTTCTCGGCGGCCGAGATGCCGTCGAGGACGGGCATCTTCACATCGAGGATGACGAGATCGGGCCGGTGCTCGCGGGCCAGCTCAACGGCACGCTCACCGTCACCGGCCTCGCCCACGACGGAGTAGCCCTCCTCTTCGAGCATCTCCTTGAGGTCGAGACGGATGAGCGCCTCGTCCTCGGCGATGACGACGCGGGTGGTCAGGGGCGGGACGTGCGACTTGTCGTCGTCTTCGACGGGCTGGGGCGACTCGGGGGCGGTCACTGAGGCTCCTCGTAACTGGCAGATACTGCTGTCCCTGAGCCTACCTAGCTACGGTATGGTTGGAGCACGGAAGGCCAGCCCCTTCCTTCGTTTCGAAGGAGCCCCGGTAGCCCAGCGGTAGAGGCCATGGATTCAAAACCCATACAGCGTCGGTTCGAATCCGACTCGGGGCACTTCCCTTCGTTTCCCAGGTCGGGCAACACGTTCCGCGATCTTCACACTTCCTGGTGAACGAGCGTCCGATTCCGCACGGAAACACGAAGATCAAGCGAAGCTCCGAGCATGGAGCAGCACAGATCATCGATACGCGAGGAAGCACTCGCGCTGCTGAAGCAGGGCGTAACCAATCGCGCGGTAGCCGAACGCTTGAACGTGCCTCGCGGGACTGTCGGCTGGTGGCGTCATCAGGAACGCAAGCAGCGCGGTGAGCGTGTGGGCAGGCAGCTCTGCCCGATCTGCCACAACCGCCCGCTGGACAGAAGCGCCTTTTCGTACGTGCTCGGCTTATATCTCGGCGACGGCTATATCACTCACTACGCCAAGCACCGGGTTCCCAGCTTGATGGTCACGCTGGACGACGTCTGGCCTGGTGTTCAGGAAGCGGCAGCCGCAGCACTGCAAGCGGTGTTCCCCAGCAACTCGATATGTCGCGTGCGCAAGGAGGGCTGCCATGACGTCAAGGTCTACTTCAAACACTTGAAGTGCCTGTTCCCGCAACACGGTCCGGGCAGGAAGCACGAGCGTTCGATTGAACTGCACGCCTGGCAGCAAGAGATCGTGGATGAGCACCCCTGGGAGTTCATCCGCGGCCTCATCCACTCGGACGGCTGCCGCATCACGAACTGGACCGAGAAAACCATCGGAGGCAAGCGCAAGCGGTACGAGTACGCGCGTTACTTCTTCACCAACACGTCCAGTGACATTCTGCGGCTCTTCACCGACACCCTGGACAAGGTCGGTGTCGAATGGCGGCCCTGCAACCAGCGCCGCAGCGCTCAGAACATCTCCGTCGCCCGCAAGGCGTCCGTCGCCCTCATGGACGCCCACGTCGGGCCGAAGCACTGAACTCCGGCCCGACACCAACTACTTCGGGCTGTCGTCCTCCCCCACGTGGTGGACCCTGACCAGGTTGGTCGAGCCCGCGACTCCCGGCGGGGAGCCCGCCGTGATCACCACGACGTCGCCCTTGTCGCAGCGGCCGATTCTCAGCAGGTGTTCGTCCACCTGCTCGACCATCGCGTCCGTCGAGTCCACGTGAGGACCGAGGAACGCCTCCACTCCCCACGTGAGGTTCAGCTGCGCCTGTGTCGCCCTGTCGGGCGTGAAGGCGAGCAGCGGGATCGGGGAGCGGTAGCGGGAGAGGCGTTTGACGGTGTCGCCGGACTGGGTGAACGCGACCAGGAACTTCGCGCCCAGGAAGTCGCCCATCTCGGCCGCCGCGCGGGCGACCGCGCCGCCCTGGGTGCGGGGTTTGTTGCGTTCGGTGAGTGGGGGGAGGCCCTTGGCCAGGACGTCCTCCTCCGCGGCCTCGACGATGCGGCTCATGGTGCGGACCGTCTCGACGGGGTATTTGCCGACGCTTGTCTCGCCGGAGAGCATCACCGCGTCGGTGCCGTCGATGACGGCGTTGGCGACGTCGGAGGCCTCCGCGCGGGTGGGGCGGGAGTTGTCGATCATCGAGTCGAGCATCTGCGTGGCGACGATGACCGGTTTCGCGTTGCGCTTCGCGAGTTTGATCGCGCGCTTCTGCACGATCGGCACCTGTTCCAGCGGCATCTCGACGCCGAGGTCGCCTCGGGCGACCATGATGCCGTCGAACGCGGCGACGATGTCGTCTATGTTCTCCACGGCCTGGGGCTTCTCGACCTTGGCGATGACGGGGACGCGCCGCCCCTCCTCGTCCATGATCCGGTGGACGTCGTCGATGTCGCGTCCGCTGCGCACGAAGGAGAGCGCGATGACGTCGGCGCCGATGCGCAGGGCCCAGCGGAGGTCGTCGATGTCCTTTTCGGAGAGCGCGGGGACGGACACCGCGACGCCGGGGAGGTTGAGGCCCTTGTTGTCGGAGACCATGCCGCCTTCGACGACGGTGGTGCGGACGCGGGGTCCGTCGACCTCGGTGACTTCGAGGGTCACCTTGCCGTCGTCGACGAGGATGAGTTCGCCGGCGGTGACGTCGGCGGCGAGTCCGTCGTAGGTGGTGCCGCAGGTGTGGCGGTCGCCTTCGAGGGGTTCGACGGTGATGGTGAATTCGTCGCCGCGTTCAAGGAGTACGGGCCCTTCGCGGAAGCGCCCGAGGCGAATCTTCGGTCCTTGAAGGTCGGCGAGGATTCCTACGCTGCGGCCGGTTTCCTCGGCTGCTTTGCGTACGCGCTGGTAGCGCTCCTCGTGATCGGTGTAGCTGCCGTGGCTGAGGTTGAAGCGGGCGACGTCCATTCCGGCCTCGACCAGTGCTTTGATCTGGTCGTACGAGTCGGTGGCGGGCCCGAGGGTGCAGACGATTTTTGCTCGGCGCATGCTCCGACACTAAACCTTACCGCCGGGTAGGTAATTGGTCTCACATGACTACTCAACAACCTTTGCATGAAGGGTTGTTGACAAGTGTTGAAGTGCGCGCGGGTGCGCTCTGATGAGCGATATCTCAGAGGACCGGCGGTGTCATCGTGAAGCGTGCGTTCACTTGCGCGTAGACGGTCTGCCGCTGCGGTTCGAGATCCAGGGCGGGCGGCGCTCCGGGAGCTTCGGGGGCGCCGCCGTAACTCATCGCGTACGCGGGGGCACGCGTGGCGAACGGTACGGCGTTCTCCGCTCCGATGTCGGCGAGCTCGACGAGGGCGGTGAGGTTCGCGCCGAGGGCGCCGGCGTATTCGCGGGCCCGCTGGACGGCTTCGCGGACGGCTTGCCTGCGTGCTTCGCCGTGGGCGGGTGAGTCGGGCCGCAGGGCCCACCAGGGGCCGCCGACGGTGGTGAGTTCGAGGTCGGCGAGGCGGGTGGTGAGTTCGCCGAGTGCGGTGAAGTCGGCGAGCTGGGCGCTGATGTTCACGCGGCCGTGGTAGGCGCGGACGCGTTCGCCGCGGCCGTGGCGGGTGAGTTCGGGGTTGATGGAGAAGGAGCCGGTGACCAGTTTCTCGACGGCGTCTCCGTAGGACTTGATGAGGGTGAGGGCTTCGTTGTTGCGGCGGGTGAGGTCGTCGAGGGCGGTGCGCCTGTCGGTGCCGCGGGCGCCGACGGAGACGTCGATGGTGGCGATCTCCGGGTCGAATTCGAGGCGTGCTTCGCCTCGGACGGCGACGCGGGGGGCCTCGGGGGTGCCGTAGGGGGCGGGTGGGGGCGCCGGGGTGTCGGTGGGGGCGTCGGTGGTCATGGGCGGGTTCTCCCTCGTACGGCGGCGAGTTGGGGGCGGGCGGGATGTCTCGTACTCCCGTCCGGTCACTCTTCCATCCGGTTTCCGTTCGGGCACCTCATTCGGCAGTCATCGGATCGAAACCCGCCGGGGGTGTTCGATCGCGCGTTCCTGCGTCAGAATCTAGCCGCCTTGTCTACGCGCGTTGTGCGGGTGGATGACGAGATCGAGGGAGTAGCGATGCCGCTGAACCGTAGGACGTTCCTGGGCCGTTCGGCCGCCGCCGGTGCCGGTGTGGCGATCGCCGGGGGCGCCGCGGTGCCCGCGGGGGCGCAGGAGCAGGCCGCCGGCGCGGGGGGCGGCGAGGGACATCCGCCGAAGCGGTACTCGTTCACCGTGATGGGCACGACCGATCTGCACGGCAATGTCTTCAACTGGGACTACTTCACGGACAAGGAGTTCGACGACAGGGACCGCAACGACGTCGGACTGGCCAAGATCTCCACTCTGGTGAACCGGATCCGTGAGGAGAAGGGCCGGGGCAACACGCTGCTCATCGACGCGGGCGACACCATCCAGGGCACGCAACTCTCGTACTACTACGCCAAGATCGACCCGATCACGGCGAAGCGCGGCCCGGTGCACCCGATGGCGCAGGCGATGAACGCGATCGGCTACGACGCGGCGGCGCTCGGCAACCATGAGTTCAACTACGGCATCCCGGTGCTGCGGAAGTTCGAGGAGCAGTGCCGTTTCCCGTTGCTCGGTGCGAACGCGCTGGACGCGAAGACGCTGCGGCCCGCGTTCCCGCCGTATGTGATCAAGCGGCTGCGGACGCCGTTCGGGGGTGATGTGCGGGTGGCGGTGCTGGGGCTGACGAATCCGGGTATCGCGATCTGGGACAAGGCGAACGTCCAGGGCAAGATGACGTTCCCGGGTCTGGAGGAGCAGGCCGCGAAGTGGGTGCCGAAGCTGCGGTCGATGGGCGCCGATGTGGTGATCGTGTCCGCGCACTCGGGGTCGAGCGGCACGTCCTCCTACGGAGATCAGCTTCCGCACATCGAGAACGCGGCGGGCCTGGTGGCCGAGCAGGTGCCGGGCATTGACGCGATCCTGGTCGGTCACGCGCACAGCGAGATTGCCGAGTACCGGGTCACCAACAAGGAGACCGGCAGGGACGTGGTGCTGTCCGAGCCGCTGAAGTGGGGGCAGCGGCTGACGCTGTTCGACTTCGATCTGGTGTGGGAGCGGGGCCGCTGGTCGGTCGAGAAGGTGGGCGCGCAGGTCCTCAACTCGAACACGGTCGAGGAGGACAAGAAGATCACGGGGTTGCTGGAGGACGAGCACCGCAAGGTCGTGGCCTACGTCAACCAGGTCATCGGGACGTCGACGGCCGCGATGACGACGGCGGACGCGCCGTGGCGGGACGAGCCGTTGATCGATCTGATCAACCATGTGCAGACGGAGACGGTGAAGGCGGGTCTGGCGGGCGGTGAGTGGGCGGCGCTGCCGTTGCTGTCGCAGGCGTCGTGCTTCTCGCGTACGGCGGGGATCCCGGCGGGTGAGGTGACGATCCGGGACGCGGCGGCGCTGTATCCGTTCGAGAACACTCTGGAGGCACGGTTGCTGACGGGTGCTCAGATCAGGGAGTATCTGGAGTATTCGGCGAGGTATTACGTGCAGACGGCTGCGGGGGCTCCGGTGGACACGTCGAAGCTGACGAACGCGGGCAACATCCCGGACTACAACTACGACGTGGTGTCGGGGCTGACGTACGACATCGACATCGCCAAGCCGGCCGGTTCGCGGATCGTGGATCTGTCCTTCGAGGGCAAGCCGCTTGATCCGGCGGCGAAGTTCGTGCTGGCGGTGAACAACTACCGGGCGAGCGGCGGCGGCAATTTCCCGCATGTCGCGGGCGCGCAGCAGTTGTGGGCCAATCCGGACGAGATCCGGAACACGATCATCACGTGGGTGCAGACGGCGAAGACCGTCGACCCGGCGGTGTTCGCCTCGGTGGACTGGAAGCTCACGCGCGACGGCACCCCGGTCTTCTGACTCGTCGCGCGATGACGCGCCGGCGTGGTGCCGTCCCCTCGGGACCACGCCGGCGCACCCCCGGGCGTCAGCGCGCCTCGGACAGCGGCACGAAACTCCTGGGCACCGGCACCTGCCGGTGCCTTTGCTGTCCGTCGAGGCCGAAGGTGGTGAACGCGGTCCGTCGCGGCAGCGGGTACGGCTCCGTGCCCGTCAGCGAGTTGAGGATCGTCGCGCTGCGCCAGGCGGCGAGCCCGAGGTCGGGGGCGCCGACGCCGTGCGTGTGCCGCTCGGCGTTCTGTACGTACACGGACCCGGTCACGGAGGGGTCGAGGACCAGCCGGTACTGGTCGTCGATACAGGGGCGTTGGGAATTGTCGAGCCGCATGTACGGGTCGAGTCCGGCCACGAGTTGGCCGAGCGGGCGCTCGCGGTAGCCGGTGGCGAGGACGACGGCGTCGGTGATGAGGCGGGAGCGGCCGGACTGCTGGGTGTGTTCCAGGTGCAGTTCGAGCCGGGTGGCGCCGACCCGGCCGGCCGTGCGGACGAGGACGCCGGGGGCGAGGACGGCGTCGGGCCAGCCACTGTGCAGTGTTCGGCGGTACAGCTCGTCGTGGATGGCGGCGATGGTGTCGGAGTCGATGCCTTTGTGGAGCTGCCACTGGCGCGGGACGAGTTCGTCGCGCAGCTGTTCGGGCAGTGCGTGGAAGTAGTGGGTGTAGTCGGGGGTGAACTGCTCCAGGCCGAGCTTGGAGTACTCCATGGGCGCGAAGGCTTCGGTGCGGGCCAGCCAGTGGAGCTTCTCGGCGCCGGCGGGGCGGGCGCGCAACAGGTCGAGGAAGACCTCGGCGCCGGACTGTCCGGACCCGACGACGGTGATGTGCTCGGCGTCCAGGATCCGCTCACGGTGGGCGAGGTAGTCGGCCGAGTGGACCACCGGGACCGTGGGTGCCTCGGCGAGAAGCCTGAGCGGTTCGGGGACGTAGGGCTCGGTGCCGATACCGAGCACGACGTTGCGGGCGTGGGCGCGGCCGAGGGCCTCGATCTCGCCGTCCTGGTCGAGCTGGGTGAAGTCGACCTCGAACAAGGCGCGTTCGGTGTTCCAGCGGACTGCGTCGACCTGATGGCCGAAGTGGAGGCCGGGGAGTTGTTCGCTGACCCAGCGGCAGTAGGCGTCGTACTCGGCGCGCTGGATGTGGAAGCGCTCGGCGATGTAGAACGGGTACAGCCGCTCACACGCCCTGAGGTAGTTCAGGAAGGACCAGGGGCTCGCCGGGTCGACGAGGGTCACCAGGTCCGCCAGGAAGGGCACTTGGAGGGTGGCGCCGTCCAGGAGCAGGCCGGGGTGCCAGTGGAAGGCGGGGCGCTGTTCGAAGAAGGTGGTGGCGAGGCCCCCGTGAACGCCGTCGGCGAGCGCGGCGAGGGAGAGGTTGAACGGTCCGATGCCGATGCCGACCAGATCGTGCGGCCGGTCGTAATCGTCTGCTGACAGGTCGGTCATGGAAGGTCCTTCAGGGCGTGGGCCGGATGCACCTGGGCGCCCGGGGGTCGGGGCGGGTGAGCCCATGGTGCACAACGATCCGGACCCCGAAGAGGTATCGGGGTGTGCGGTGAAGGAGAGTGCGGGGTTCGTGTGTCTCCGTGCGGAGGACGGGTCGGGCGTGGTGTACGCGGTGCCCGACCCGTCCTCTGTAAGGAGGCGGCGGTAGGGGTCAGCCGGCGCGGACGCGCAACGCGCGGCGGAGGTCGTCCAGTTGGTCGACGAGTTTGCGGCGGAGGGCGGGCAGGAGGTCCGGGCCGGTCAGGCATTCTTCGCCCAGGCGCAGTGATTCCGCGTCCACGGCGTGCAGCGGGAAGGCGTGGCGTCCGGCGAAGTCGGCGATGGCGGGGCCGCGGCGGTTGGCGAGGTCGACGGCGTCGGTGTAGTAGCGCGGGACGTATTTGCGTACGAGGTCGGTCTGTTCGGGCTGCCAGAAGCCCTGGGCGGTGGCGGTGAAGAGGTGGTTGGACAGGTCGTCGGTGAGGAACAGCCGTTCCCAGGCGGCGGCTTTGGCGTCGCCGTCGGGGAGGGCGGCGCGGCAGCGGGCGGCGCCTTCCTGGCCGGTGGCGCTCGGGTCGCGGGCGAGTTCGTCGGCGATGGCGGTGTCGTCGGCGGCGCCGAGGACGGCGAGGCGGTAGAGGATGCGCCAGCGCAGTTCGGGGTCGAGTTCGGGGCCGCCGGGGACGCTGCCGGAGTTCAGCCAGTCCTGGATGCCGTCGGGCTGGGTGGCGGCGGAGATGAAGTGGCGTACGGCGGTGAGGCGCAGGCCGGGTGCGTTGCCGTCCTCGGTGCGGCGGATGAGGGCGCGGCAGATGCGGGTGAGGGTGGCGAGGGCGGCGGGCCGGTCGTCGGGGCCGAGGTAGCGGTCGGCGATCTGGGTGGCGGCGAAGCCGAGTACGCCTTGGACGACGGCGAGGTCGGTTTCGTGCGGGAGGTGGGTGCGGGCGGCGTCCAGGTAGGCGGTGGGGGGCAGTTCGCCGTCGCGGACCATGTCGCGGGCGGTGTTCCACACGACGGTGCGGGTCAGCGGGTCGGGGATGCCGGAGAGGCAGTCGAGGGCGGTGGCCCAGGAGCGGGCGTCGAGGCGGACCTTGGCGTAGGTGAGGTCGCCGTCGTTGAGCACGACCAGGTCGGGGCGGCGGCCGGGGCGGACGGTGGGGCCGTCCTGCTGCGGGATGTCGATCTCGAAGCGGTCGCGGGGGGTGAGGTGGCCGGGGTCGACGAGGTCGCGGTCGTAGGCGCCGACGGCGATACGGTGCGGGCGGTTGCCCTGCTGGGCGATGTCGAGGGTCCAGCCGGCTTCGGAGCCGTTGCCTCCGACGGTGGGGGTGAGGGTGTCGACGCCGGACGTGCGGAGCCACTTCTCGGCCCAGCGGTGGACGTCGCGGTCGGTGGAGGCGGCGAGGGAGTCGATGAAGTCGGCGAGGGTGGCGTTGCCGAACTTGTGCCGGGCGAAGTGGGTGTTGATGCCGGCGAGGAAGTCCTTCTCGCCGAGCCAGGCGACGAGTTGGCGCAGCGCGGAGGCGCCCTTGGCGTAGGAGATGCCGTCGAAGTTGAGCATCGCGGACGCGGTGTCGGGCACGGCGTCGGGGTCGGGCGCGACGGGGTGGGTGGAGGGCCGCTGGTCGGCGTCGTAGCCCCAGGACTTGCGGTCGATGCCGAAGGCGACCCAGGTGTCGGCGTAGCGGGTGGCCTCGGTGAGGGTCTGGTAGCCCATGTACTCGGCGAAGGACTCGTTCAGCCAGATGTCGTCCCACCAGGTGAGGGTGACGAGGTCGCCGAACCACATGTGGGCCATCTCGTGGGCGATGACCATGGCGCGGGTCTGCCGCTCGGTGTCGGTGACGGCGGAGCGGTAGACGAATTCGTCGCGGAAGGTGACGAGGCCGGGGTTCTCCATGGCGCCCGCGTTGAACTCGGGGACGAATGCCTGGTCGTAGGAGTCGAAGGGGTACGGCTCCTTGAACTTCTCGTGGTAGCGGTCGTAGCAGGCGCGGGTGATGGTGAGGATCTCGTCGGCGTCGATGTCGAGATGGGGTGCGAGGGAGCGGCGGCAGTGGATGCCGAAGGGCAGGCCCGCGTGTTCGGTGCGTACGGAGTGCCAGGGGCCGGCGGCGACGGCGACGAGGTAGGTGGAGATGGGCGGGGTCGGCGCGATGCTCCAGCGGCCGTCGCCCACGTCGGTGGCGATGCCGTTGCCGAGGACGGTCCAGCCTTCGGGGGCGGTGACGGAGAGTTCGAAGACGGCTTTGAGGTCGGGCTGGTCGAAGACGGCGAAGACCCGCTGGACGTCTTCGAGGAACATCTGGGTGTAGACGTAGGTCTCGCCGTCGGTGGGGTCGGTGAAGCGGTGCATGCCTTCGCCGGTGCGGGAGTAGCGCATGGTGGCGTCGACGCGCAGTTCGTGCTCGCCCGCGGCGAGGCCGGTGAGCGCGAGCCGGTTCTCGGTGAGGGCGTCGGGGTCCAGGGGCTGTCCGTCGAGGGTGACGGAGCGCAGCAGTGCGGGCTTCAGCTCGACGAAGGTGTCTCCGGCCGCGAGGGCGGTGAAGTGGATGGCGGCGCGGGATTCGAAGGTCTCGTCGCCGGTGGTGAGGTCGAGGGCGACCGTGTACCGGTGGACGTCGATGAGCTGGGCACGGGTCTGCGCTTCGTCGCGCGTCAGTACGGACATGCAGACATGCTGCCCGATGGGTGTCGGGGCGCGCAGCGGGTGGGGGTTGCGCTGTGAGCGCACGGGGCGGGTCACGGAAGCGTGGTGCCCGCGCGAGCTGCCGGGCGGGGGTGGCTCAGCTTTCTGTGCGCCCCGCGTTGTCGGCGTTGTCGGCGATCGTCTCGTGGTGGCGGATCACCTCGGCGATGACGAAGTTGAGGAGCTTCTCGGCGAACGCGGGGTCGAGCCGGGCGCTCTCGGCGAGTTGGCGGAGCCGGGTGATCTGCCGGGACTCGCGAGCCGGGTCGGCGGGCGGCAGGTGGTGGGCGGCCTTGAGGTGGCCGACCTGCTGGGTGCATTTGAACCGTTCGGCCAGCATGTGGACGACGGCAGCGTCGATGTTGTCGATACTGCCGCGGAGCCGGTCCAGCTCGGCCTGGACGGACGCGTCGCTGGCGCCGCTGTCGCCGCTGTCGCTGTTGCCGCTGTTGCCGCTGTTGCCGCTGTTGCCGCCGGAATTGTCGCCGTTGTCACTCGTGGTCATGCTGCGGAAGCTTAGGCCCTGCGCCCCGCCGTGGCGGAGGCGTCTCACGGAGAGGACGTGCTGATCGTCGGCGGGTGGTCGGGGTCCGGGACGCGGTTGCTCCAGCCGCCGGGGACGGTTCGGCCCTGGCGCTGTCTGAAGCGGATCGGCGCGGTGCCCACGCGGCGTGTGAACAGCCGGGAGAAGTACGCCGGATCGTCGTAGCCGACGCGGCGGGCGACGGCCGCGACAGGCAGTTCGGTGGCGGCGAGGAGTTCTTTGGCGTGGCCGAGTCTGATGCCCAGCAGATAGTCCTTGGGGCTGCAACCGGCGCCCCTGCGTACGGCGTTGCGCAGTTCGGCGGGCGTCATGCCGTGCCGGGCGGCGTGTTCGGCGACGGAGAGCGGCAGGAACGCGTCGCGGGCGAGCGATTCGAGGACCAGGTCGCCCTCGGCGTTGGTGTCGGCGCGGGCGCGGCGCAGCGCGACGAGGAGTTCGTGGACGGCGGCGCCGGTCTCGACCTCCAGGAGCGGGTTGCCGCGCCGCGCGGCGCGGACGATGCGGCCGACGGCGGTGCGTGCGGTGGCCGCGTCGGAGAGGGGGACGACGGGTCGGGTCGTCTCGATGTAGCCGAGGTCGGTGTAGGTGGCGGTGGCGGGGCCGGTGAAGTCGACGAAGCTCTCGTCCCAGCCGGTCTCGGAGTCGGCGCCGTAGTGGTGCGGTACGCCGGGGAGCAGCCAGAGCAGCGCGGGCGCGGTGACGGTGGTGCGGCGGCCGTCGGGGTCGCGGTACCAGCCACTGCCCGCGCCGATGACGACGGCGACGTGGTGGTCGAGGACGCGGGGGCCGACGGTCGGCAGCCGGCCGTGCTGGAGGCCGACGCCGAGGCAGACGAGGCCGAGGCGGTGGTGGACGGGGCTGGGGGTGAAGTACCGCATCCAGGTGTGGTACATCGGCTGCCGCTCCCTTCAGGCCGGTACCGCAAGTCCAACATCCTGCCGATCTTTGTCCATGGACCCGTTCCTGACCAGGGGGTGAGGGTGTCCCTGGGACATGATCGAACCGAAGGGCGGCGGCCGTGGCCGAGTTCACTGTAGGTGACAGGGATTTCCTGCTCGACGGCCGGCCGGTACGGCTCCTCTCCGGGGCGCTGCACTACTTCCGGGTCCACGAGGAGCTGTGGCCGCACCGGCTGCGGATGCTGCGCGCGATGGGCCTGAACTGTGTGGAGACGTACGTCCCGTGGAATCTGCACGAGCCCGCGCCCGGCCGCTTCGCGGACGTGGAGGCGCTGGGCCGGTTCCTGGACGCGGCCGGTGAGGCGGGGCTGTGGGCGATCGTGCGGCCGGGCCCGTACATCTGCGCGGAGTGGGACAACGGCGGGCTGCCGCACTGGCTGACGGTGGCGGTGGGCGCGCGCGTGCGGACCGGCGATCCGGAGTATCTGGCCGCGGTCCGGCGGTGGTTCCGCCGCCTCCTGCCGCAGGTCGTCTCCCGCCAGATCGACCGCGGCGGCCCGGTGATCATGGTGCAGGTCGAGAACGAGTACGGGAGTTACGGCTCCGACCTGCCGTACCTCTCCACTCTGGCCGCGCTGCTCCGTAACCGCGGGATCGACGTGCCGCTGTTCACCTCCGACGGGCCGGAGGACCACATGCTGACGGGTGGCTCGGTGCCGGGTGTCCTGGCGACGGTGAACTTCGGTTCGGGGGCGCGCGCGGCGTTCGCGGCGCTGCGCGAGCACCGGCCGGAGGGTCCGCTGATGTGCACGGAGTTCTGGTGCGGCTGGTTCGACCACTGGGGCGGCGGGCACGCGGTGCGTGATCCGGCGGACGCGGCGGGGGTGCTGCGGGAGATCCTTGAGTGCGGTGCCTCGGTCAACATCTACATGGCGCACGGCGGCACGAGCTTCGCGGGCCGGGCGGGCGCCAATCGCGCGGGCGCGCTGCACGAGGGCGCGCTGGAGCCGGACGTGACGTCGTACGACTACGACGCGCCGGTGGACGAGGCGGGGCGGCCCACGGAGAAGTTCCGGCTGTTCCGGGAGGTCCTGGCGGGTTACCAGGAGGGGCCGTTGCCCGACGTGCCGCCCGCTCCCTCGGTGCTGGGCGGCGGGCCGGTGCGCGCGGAGCTGGACGCGTGGGCGCCGCTGGACGAGGTGGTCGACGCGCTCGGCGGGCCGGAGACGCGGACGCCGATGCCGCCGTCCTTCGAGGAACTGGGCGTGGACCGGGGGCTGGTGCGCTACCGCGTGGCGGTGCCGGGTCCCCGTCGGCCGTATCCGCTCACGCTGTCCGGACTGCGTGATCTGGCGGTGGTGCACGTCGACGGGGTGCGGGCCGGGGTGCTGCGTGAGGAGGACCCGGTGCTGGCGGAGCCGGTGGCCGGTCCCGCGGTGGTGGAGGCGTGGGTGGAGTCCCTGGGGCGGGTCAACTACGGGCCGCGTACGGGGGAGCCGAAGGGCATCACGGGCGGTTTCCTGCATGAGCGGCAGTATCTGCACGGGGTGCGGGCGCGGGGGTTGCGGCTGGACGCCTTCGACGACGCGGCGGCGGTCGCGGCGCTGCCGTTCCGCGCCCCGTCCTGGCCGGGAGCGCGGGGCCTGTACCGGGGGTCGTTCGACGTCGCGTCCCCCGGTGACGCCCGGCTCGGGCTGCCGGGCTGGACGCGGGGCTTCGTCTGGGTCAACGGCTTCTGCCTGGGCAGGTACTGGGCGGTTGGCCCGCAGGAGTCGCTGTACGTGCCGGGGCCGGTGCTGCGCGCGGGGCACAACGAGGTGTGGGTGCTGGAGCTGGAGGGCGCGGGCGAGGGGCATGTACGGCTGGTGTGAGGCACCCCGCCACGACTCGCGTCAAGTGCCCCACCGGACGGGCCCACGCCTCCCCGTCGTCCGGGGCGGTGCCAGGGATGCCCGTTGTCCCAGGTGGTGCCGGGGGGTGACCCGGACGAGGGTGTCGCCGCTCCTGGCCTTGTCGATCTCGACGCGGGCGGCGAGCAGTGTCGCGCGCCGCTCTGGTCGATCCGTGTACGACACGACGGATTTGCGGCGGGAGCCTCGGTCGCTTGCGTCGGCGTACGCGTCGCTCCTCCTCGTCCACGGTGTTCCGTGCACGTCGGTCTGCGTCGCGAGGAGCGGGTGCGCCCATGGACAGGGGCGGGACAGGTCTTGGACCAACGCGCCGACGGCGTGTCCGTGACCTGTCCCGCCCCAGGGGACGTCCCCTAGTGGGTCACACGTTCACGTTCAGAGTGTGGCAGCGGCCGACGCGATGGCGGAGGCGAAGGTGGAGACCTCGGTGTAGACACCGGGGTAGTTGGGCCGGGCGCAGCCGTTGCCCCAGCTCACGATGCCGACCTGGATGAAGGCACCCGCGCTGTCCTTGCGGAACATCGGGCCGCCGGAGTCACCCTGGCAGGTGTCCACGCCGCCCGCGGCGTATCCCGCGCAGATCTCTTCGCTGGCGATGATCTGGCCGCCGTAGTTCGCGTTGCAGGTGGCGTCGGAGACGAACGGGACGGTGGCCTTGAGGAGGTAGCGCTGCTGGGCGCCGCCCTCGGTGGCCGCACCCCAGCCGGCGACGGTGAAGTTGCCGTTGTTGTACGCCGTGGTGGTGGCGATCTTCAGCGTCGGCAGGTTGATGGGCTGGGCGAGCTTGATCAGCGCCCAGTCCTTGCCCGTGCCGTTGTAGCCGGGGGCCTGGAGGACCTTGGTGGACCGGACCTTGATGGCGCTGGTGCTCTGGAGGTCGACGACGCCCGCGGTGGCGGTGATGCTGGTGTTGTTGCCCGATCCGCTCACACAGTGGGCCGCGGTCAGGACGACGGTGGACGAGTACAGCGAGCCACCACAGCCCATCGAGAGGCGGACCATGAAGGGGAACTCGCCCTGGGCGGCACGGGTGCCGCCGACGACGGGCGGGGCGAGGGGGGCCGCGGCCTGAGTCTTGGGCGCGTCCGACACGGGCGCGGCGGAGGCGGTAGCGGTCTGGAGGCTGATGGCGGCGAGCATGACAGCGCCGGCCGCGATGCATCTCTTGAGGACACCCTGAATGCTCAACGGTCTGCCTTTCGTGGGGGCTTGAGGGATTTGTTCCTGTAGGGCACACGAGTCGACGCGCGTTGCGCGACGTTGGCATGAGCCCGACAGGAACGCGATCCGGATTATCCGGAGGGCAGGAGCGGCCCCACAAGATACGAATCTCAGCCAACCGAACGGTCGGCCTCCGGTCGCCGTCCGGTTACCGAACACCGGAACACCCCCATACCCCCCGTCGCCGCGCGAGCGTCCTCGGACATGGCGCCCACACGGGCGTAAGTCGTGCGACCCCCGGCACGGAAACCCCGCACAGAAAACCGGTACGGAACCAGGCACGGAAAAGAGGGGCGGGCCCCGGACCAAACGGTCCGGAACCCACCCCTCCGTGTCATCTCACGCGCCCGGCGCGCCGCGCGTCGCCGCGCCGGGCACCGGCGGACTCTTCGTCAGAGCCCTGCCGCTGCCGACTGGATGTCGGCGGCGAAGGTGGACACCTCGGTGTAGACGCCCGGGAAGCCGGGCTGCGCGCAGCCCTGGCCCCAGCTGACGACGCCGACCTGGACCCAGCCGCCCGCTCCGTTGTCACGGAACATCGGGCCGCCGGAGTCGCCCTGGCAGGTGTCGACCCCGCCCTCGTCGATGAAGCCGGCGCAGATCTCCTCGGACGGGACGAGGCTGCTGCCGTACGCGCCCTCGCAGTCCGCGTCGGAGACGAACGGCACGTTCGCCTTGAGCATGTACCGCTCCTGGGCACCGCCCTCGGTGGCCGCGCCCCAGCCGGCGACGGTGAACTCGCCGTTGTTGAACGAGTCGTCGGTGGCTATGTCGAGCGTGGGCAGGTCGATCGGCTGGGCGAGCTTGATCAGCGCCCAGTCCTTGCCCGTGCCGTTGTAGCCGGGAGCCTGGAGGACCTCGGTGGAGTTGACCTCGATCGCGTCCGGGCTCTCCAGGTCCACGACACCCGCCGTGGCGGTGATGCCGGTGTTGGGGCCGGAGCCGTCCACGCAGTGGGCGGCCGTCAGGACGATGTCCTGCTCGTAGAGCGCGCCGCCGCAGCCCATGGAGAGCCGGACCATGAAGGGGAATTCACCCTGCGCGGCGGGGGTGCCGCCGACGACCCGCGGGTCCGGGGTGGGGGCGGCCGACGCGGTGGTGGGCTGGAGGCTCACACCGGCGAGGACGACCGCGCCGACGACGGCACATCTTTTGATGGCACGCAAAAAGCTCAACTGACTGCCTTTCGTGGGGGGAAACAGTGCATGTGCTGGTCTTGCGTGGGGCTGTCGTGCGTGAAGCTGTGACACATGACGCTCAGCACGTGGGGGTGCCGTACGCATGGCGAAGCCGACCGAACGACCAATGAAACGAAGCCTGCCCGTGTCCGCCCGCCACAGCGTGATCCGGATTATGCGGAAGAAATCAGCCGTGGCACAAGATGTAGGTTTCGGCCAACCGAACGGTCGAGCCTCGCCCCGCGTCCGGCGATTGGTGTACGGGAGCACGCCGGGCGGTCCGCGACGTGCCCTGCCACACCCCCGCCGACCGCGCCCGTGCGGAGCCGGCCCCCGTACAGTTGACAGCGGTCGACCGTCCTACGAAGGGGTAGTGGCGTGACGGACAGAGGCGCGACGAACGGCAGCCAGGTCGTACACGGCTACCCGCATCTCGACACCGTGCGGGCCGCCATCACGGCGCTGTACCGGCGGATGCCGGGCGACGGCATCCTGCGGTACGACTCCAGCGTCGCGCCCGCCGACGTCGCCTTCGCCGATCACGACGACCTCCATCTCGGGGTGCAGCGGGTGGCCCGCGCGCTGGTCCAGCAGCTGCATCTGCCGGACGCCCGGGTGATCGTCAGCTTCCACGAGATGGAACACGCGGCGAGCGTCGAGCTGACGGCGGGGCCGGAGTACTTCATCGAACTCAACGACCGGTTCCGGACGCATCGCAGGGACATCGGCGCCGCCCTCGCGCACGAGATCACCCATGTCCTGCTGCACCGGCTCGGGCTGAGCTTCCCCGGTACCCGCGACAACGAGATCCTGACCGACACCGTGACGACGTATCTGGGCGCGGGCTGGCTGCTGCTCGACGCGTTCCGGGAGGACCGGGACTCCAGCCAGAAGCTCGGCTATCTGACGCCGGAGGAGTTCGGCTATGTGCTGGCCAAGCGCGCCATGGTGTTCAACGAGGACCCCGGCATCTGGTTCACCAGCCCGCAGGGCTACACCGCGTACACGAAAGGCAAGGCCCAGGCCGTACGGGACGAGCAGCAGCCGCCGCTGACCACGGCGGGCTGGTCGGGCCGGCACCGGTATGCCAAGGACCGGCGTTACGCGCTCGACCACCCCGGCGAGTCGGGGGACGCGGGGCGCCCGTACGCCTTCGAGACGCTCGCCGACGGGCTGCGGGTGTCGTTCCCCTGCCCCACCTGCCATCAGCGCATCCGCGTGCCGGTCCGGGGCCGGGTGCGGGCGCGGTGCCAGCTCTGTCACACCGTGCTCGACTGCGACACCTGAACTGCCCCTCCCCGCAGGGGACTTCACCGTATGTGACGGATGGTCACCGATGTGTTGATTTGGTGAGGATGACCTTCCCGAGCGATGGTCGACCCATGACGAACGAGCGGACAGCGGGCGCCGACGGCACGCCGGACGAGCTGTTCTCGGCCGTGTACGGGGGCCGGAACGACGCTGTCGTCACTCTGCTCCGTTCCGGTGTCCCCGCCGAGGCGACCGATGAGGACGGCCAGAGCGCGCTGTACGCCGCCGCGGTGAGCGACGAACCCGGCGCGGTCCGGCTGCTGCTGGCGGCGGGCGCCGACCCCGAGCGCGCGAGCGGACCCGACGCCGGTGACCTGCCGCTGTGCGGGGCGGCGTGCGGCGGTCATACGGAGGCGGTCCTGGCGCTGCTGGCGGCGGGCGCGCGCCCCGACCGGCGGGAGGCGTACGGCTTCACGGCGCTGGCCTGGGCCGTCGGGCAGGGCCACACGGAGACGGTGGAGGCGCTGCTGGCGCACGGCGCGGACCCCGACCTCTCGGGGCCCGGCGGCGGAGCGCCGGACGGCGAGCCGCCCCTGGTGACGGCCGCCCGGCGCGGTTCGCCGTCGACCGTTCGGGCCCTGCTGCGGTTCGGCGCGGTCGCGCGGGAGGAGGCGCTGGCCGAGGCGCGGCGGTGGACCGCCCCCGAGGCGGTGGAGCACGAGTTGCACGCCGAGTTGCTGCCGATGGCGGGCGCGGGTGACGAGACGGTGGTGCGCCGGATCGACGAGGACGGCGGGGTGACGATCGTCGTGGAGACGCTGAAGGACGGCGTGCCGGTCGCGAGCCTGGAGCGGCAGACCGGGCACGGGGCGATCGTCACGCTCCTGGAGGAGTCCTTGGGCGTCCGGGCGCCGTTCGAGGAGTTGGCGGGGCGGGCGCTGCGGTGCGGGGTACCCGACCGGGACGGCTGGCGGGAGCAGGTGGCGGCGCTGTGGCGGCGCGGCGACGAGGAGTCGTTCGAGGCGGCGCTCGCCTGGTGTGCGAGTGACGATCCGCCGCGTCGGGCCTTCGCCGCCGACGTACTCGCGCGGCTGGGCGCGGCTGATGGGAGCAGGCCGTTCGCGGCCCGCGCGCTGGCGCCGCTGCGGGAGTTGTGCGCGGGCGCGGAGACGCCTGAGCTGATCGGCGCGTGTGTGACGGCGCTCGGGGAACAGGGCGACGGGGACGCCCTGCCGGAGATCCTGCGGCACACGGGGCATCCGGACGCCGGGATACGCCGCCGGGTGGCCGTGGCGCTGGCGGGGCTGGTGCCGGGCGACCACGAGGAGGGGGTCGCGGCGCTGACGGCGCTCGGGACGGACATCGACAACGAGGTGCGGGAGCGGGCGACGACGGCCCTGGCGGGGGTCGACGCGGACACGCCCACGATCCGCGAGGCGCTGGCGGCGCGGCTGACGGACCCGGTGGCGGTCACGGCGGCCGAGGCGGCGCGGGGGCTGGCGGTGCGCCGGGATCCGCGCGCGGTGGACGCCCTGGCCAGGATGCTCGCCGACGGGTCGGTGACCGGTGACGCGCGCGAGACGGCGGCCGACGGGGTGCGCCGGCTGCCGGACGCCGCGGTGCGGCGCAGGCTTCAGGGCCTGCTGCCGCGCGGTCGTTGACGGGCGCGGGGCACGTACGGCCGGGGACGGCGCCCGTGCGCCGAGGGCGCGTCGAGGGCGCGCGGAATCAGCGCAGCCGCAGTGCGCCCGGTGCGCGGTCCTCGATGATCTCCGTGAGCCAGTCGAAGACGGTAGGGCCACGGCCGGCTTCCGCGTCGGCCAACTGCCCTCGTACCAGCGCTCTGTTGGCCTCGGGAACGCGTGCGAGCCGGAGCCGGAGCCGGCGCGCAGTCTCCTCGTGGCCGAGCGCGCGGCGGGAGAGTTCGTGGTCGCGCCACTCGATGACGAAGTCCCGGTCGTCCGGCGTTCCGTAGCCGCCGCTGAGGCAGTCGGCGAACGCGTCGAGGTTGCGGCCGAAGTAGCCGTCCGGGCCGTTCACGGCCTCGCCGATCACCTGCCAGAACTGGTCCAGGCCGGTGACCTCCGCCCCGTGGATCACATAGGTCACAGTCATGGGGCGGAGGCTACCTGTCCGTTGTCGTACCGGAGGTGCGTGATCAGCAGCCGTGGTCGACGAGGTCGAAGGACGCGTAGTGGTCGGCGGTGTAGTAGTCCTGCTCCTCGTCGCCGGTCACGATGCGGCGGGCGCCGCGGTCGGGCGAGCCCGGCGTCTCGACGGTGTACTCGTGGTAGTAGCCGAGGGACTCCTGAGGAAGGAGGCCCTCGCGGTTCTGGAAGACCCCGCCGTCCTGCGGGTACGGGTAGGGCCCGCCCGCGTCGATCAGGTCAAGGGTGTCGTGCGCCTGGGACGGGAGGTCGGAGTAGCAGATGTCGCCGACCGCGAGCGGGGCGGCCGTGGCCGTGGTCGCGACCGTGCCGCCGACGAGGAGGGTGGACAGGAGGGCGGCTGCGCCGCCGATGAGGGCGATTCGTGGGGGGATTCGCATGTCTTCATGATGACGCGCGTAGACGTGTGCACGTCAATGCCAAGTCGGTGGAGTTTTCGGGAAGTTAACCGCGTGGCACGGGCACGACATCCGCCCGTTGTTGCCGGTTTGTCGCCAGTGGGTCGTGGGGGGGGGGGCGGCGGGGCCCCCCCCCCCCCCCCCCCCCCCCCCCCCCCCGACGCCTACGACTGCGTGAGCCGGCTACGCGGCGGTGCGGCGACCGCCCTCGGCGCCGCGCTCCGGCGGCCGGCCGCGACGTCCGCCGCGGCTGCCCCTGCTGCCGCGCCCGGAACCGCCGGCCCCGCCCAGCCGGGCCCCGCCGTCACCCGAACCGGCGCCGCCGCCCCGCCGCGCCGGACGCGACGCGCGCGCCTTCTGCGGCTTCCGCACGGTGGCCTGCTGGGGTACCTCGATGGTGATCGCGACCCCGGAGGGCTCGCGCGCACCGGTCAGCCGCGCCAGTTCCTCGTCGGTCGACTTGACGCTGGTGGTCCGGGGGGCGATGCCGGCGTCCGACATCAGCCGCGTCATGTCCCGCTTCTGCTCGGGCAGGACGAGCGTCACGACACTGCCGGACTCACCGGCCCGCGCGGTGCGTCCGCCACGGTGCAGATAGTCCTTGTGGTCGACGGGCGGATCGACGTTCACCACCAGGTCGAGGTCGTCCACGTGGATACCGCGGGCCGCGACGTTCGTCGCGACGAGCACCGTCACCAGCCCGGTCTTGAACTGGTCCAGCGTGCGGTTGCGCTGCGGCTGCGACCGTCCGCCGTGCAGGCCGGAGGCCCGTACACCGCTCGCCAGCAGCCGCTTGACCAGCCGGTCCACCGCCCGCTTGGTGTCCAGGAACAGCAGCACCCGGCCCTCGCGGGCCGCGATGCGCATCGTGACGGCCTTCTTGTCGGTGTCGTCCATGACGTAGAGGACGTGGTGCTCCATCGTCGTGACCGCGCCCTGCGAGGGGTCGACGGAGTGGACGACGGGATCGGTCAGATACTGCCGTACGAGCCGGTCGATGTTCTTGTCCAGCGTCGCGGAGAACAGCATCCGCTGTCCGTCCGGCCGCACCTGCTTGAGCAGCGCGGTGACCTGCGGCATGAAGCCCATGTCTGCCATCTGGTCGGCCTCGTCGAGGACGGTGATGGTGACCTGGTCCAGCCGGCAGTCGCCGCGCTCGATGAGGTCCTTGAGCCGTCCGGGCGTCGCCACGAGCACTTCGGCTCCACGGCGCAGCTGCCCGGCCTGCTTGCTGATCGACAGACCGCCGACGACGGTCGCCAGGCGCAGGTTCACGGCGGTGGCGTACGGGGTGAGGGCGTCGGTGACCTGCTGGGCCAGCTCGCGCGTGGGCACCAGCACCATCGCGTACGGCGCGCGCGGTTCGGCGCGACGCCCGGCGAGGCGGGCGAGCAGCGCGAGACCGAAGGCGAGGGTCTTGCCGGATCCGGTGCGGCCCCGGCCGAGGATGTCCCGGCCCGCGAGTGAGTTCGGAAGGGTGGCGCCCTGGATCGGGAAGGGCTCGGTCACCCCCAGCGAGGTGAGGGTCTTGAGCAGTCCCGCGGGCATGTCGAGCTCGTCGAACGCCTCAACGGCGGGCAGCGCGGGGGTGATGGTTTCCGGCAGCGTGAACTCCTGCGGGCGCGCGGCGCGGCGCACCGGCGCCTTCGCCGAGCCCTTCGCGGGGCTCTTGGCACGGGAGTTGACCGGGCGCCTGCCGGCCGGGCGGGGTGCGCGGGACGGGCGTTCGGAGCGAGTCATTTCGGTAAAGCCTTCCCTAAGCCTGGGGACAGCACAAGCCGGGGCCCGCACCGTGCAGGTGCGGGCCCCGGCTGCGAGGTACGCGTCCGGAAATCAGGCCGGGACGATGTTCTCCGCCTGCGGGCCCTTCTGGCCCTGCGTGACGTCGAACGAGACCTTCTGGCCCTCCTGGAGCTCACGGAAGCCCGAGGTGGCGATGTTCGAGTAGTGGGCGAAGACGTCGGCGCCGCCGCCGTCCTGCTCGATGAAGCCGAAGCCCTTTTCCGAGTTGAACCACTTCACGGTTCCAGTAGCCATGTCATTCTCCTAAAACAGGTGCAGAGACGAATCCGCACTTCACGGATTCCTCGTCGCCGCATTGAGCCCCATCCGGAGAAGCCGGCGAAAACAATAAAATGCGCCTGAGGAACATTCCCGTCAGGCGCACATAATGTTCATGGGTACCAAAACTGCAACGCAGTCAGCCTAGCACGCCCCCGAGACTTACGCGGATCCGACACGCACGGTGCAGGACGGACGCCGCCCGGACGGTGTCGTGGCTGGTCAGGACGGGTCAACCGGACACGATGCCGCGTGCGCGGGCCGCGCCGAGCCACTGCGGGAATTCCGCGACGAGCCGGTCGTACAGCACCTCGTCCGGCACGTCGCGCGGGTCGAGACCGGCGTGGAAGAAGCCCGCGTTGTCGACGCACCGCTTCTGCGGGACGGCCAACTCATCAAGTTTTTGAAGGAAGTTGAACTGCGAGCTGCGCTTGTTGCCGAAGCCGACGAACTGCCAGAACAGCGGAAGCTCCGCCGCCTTGCAGAGATAGCGCTCGGCGGCGAGTTTGCTGATCGGCCCGCCGTCGGTCTGGAAGACCACCAGCGCCGGCGCGGTGGACCCGCTGTCCAGATAGTGGTCGATCACCGCGTCCATCGCGAGGTGGTAGCTGGTCTTGCCCATGTGCCCGAGCCCGGCCACGATCCGGTCGATACGGCCGCGATGGTCCGCGAGCGTGATGTCCGTCTCGGCGTCGACGTCCGTGGAGAAGAACACGACGGGGACGACACCGTCGTCGTCCAGATTCGCCGAGAGGCCGAGCACCCGGTCGGCGAAGGCCTGGACGCTGCCGTCCCGGTAGTACTCGCGCATCGATCCCGAGTAGTCCAGGACCAGATATACGGCGGCGCGCTGACCGCTCATCCCGTGCTTGCGCAGTGATATGCCGGCCGCCCGGTAGTGCTCGACGAGCGCGGGCGCGGTCTCCTCGACCTTGCGGAGGCTGATCGCCGGGCCTGCCGCGAAGGGCGCTGTGGTCATGGGCGTTGCCGTTCGCTCGACGGGGCGGGGGGGGGTCGTCGAGGCTACACAGCGCCGCGCCCACATGCCACGGCGCCCGCCGTCGTCCGGTCGGGGACTGGCGGGCGCCGTGTCCTGCGGAGGGTCCGGGGCATCCCCGGGCCGTCACCGCCCGTACGCCGTTGTACGGGACGTATCTCGTGCCGTCAGACCGTGAGCGAGCGGTCCGTCGGGCGGATCGGAGCGTGCAGATCGCTCGCTCCGGTCAGATAGCGGTCGACGCCGCGCGCCGCCGAACGGCCCTCGGCGATGGCCCACACGATCAGGGACTGGCCGCGGCCCGCGTCCCCGGCAACGTACACGCCGTCGACATTGGTCGCGTAGTCGGCGTCCCGTGCGATGTTGCCGCGCGCGTCCAGTTCCAGGCCGAACTGCTCGACCAGGCCGTTCTCCTGGTCGGTGCCGGTGAATCCCATCGCGAGGGTGACCAGCTGGGCGGGGATGGTGCGCTCGGTGCCCGGCTTCGGCACCGGGCGGCCGTCGGTGAACTCGACCTCGGTGAGGTGCAGCGACCGCACGTTGCCGTCCTCGTCGCCCTCGAAGTGGGTGGTGGAGACGGAGTAGATCCGCTCGCCGCCCTCCTCGTGCGCGGAGGTCACCTTGTAGAGCATCGGGAAGGTCGGCCACGGCTGGTTCGGGGCCCGGTCCTCGCCCGGCCGGGGCATGATCTCCAGCTGGGTGACGGACGCCGCGCCCTGGCGGTGCGCCGTACCGACGCAGTCCGCGCCGGTGTCGCCGCCGCCGATGACCACGACGTGCTTGCCCTCGGCGGTGATCGGGGAGACCGTCAGGTCGCCCTCCTGCACCTTGTTGGCCAGCGGCAGGTACTCCATGGCGAAGTGGATGCCGTTCAGCTCGCGGCCGGGCACGGGCAGGTCGCGCGAGACGGTGGCGCCGGCCGCGATGACCACGGCGTCGTAGCGCCTGCGCAGCTTCGCCGCGTCGACGTCGCGGCCGATCTCCGTCTCCGTACGGAACTTGGTGCCCTCCGCGCGCATCTGCTCGATACGGCGGTTGATGTGGGACTTCTCCATCTTGAACTCGGGGATTCCGTAGCGCAGCAGCCCGCCGATGCGGTCGGCGCGCTCGTACACGGCGACCGTGTGTCCTGCGCGGGTGAGCTGCTGGGCCGCGGCGAGGCCCGCCGGGCCCGAGCCGATGACGGCGACGGTCTTGCCGGACAGCCGCTCCGGGGGGCGCGGCACGACGTCGCCGTTGTCCCACGCCTTGTCGATGATGGAGACCTCGACGTTCTTGATGGTGACGGCGGGCTGGTTGATGGCCAGCACGCACGCGGACTCGCAGGGCGCGGGGCAGAGCCGGCCCGTGAACTCCGGGAAGTTGTTGGTGGCGTGCAGGCGCTCGCTCGCCGCCGTCCAGTCCTCGCGGTACGCGTAGTCGTTCCACTCGGGGATGAGATTGCCGAGCGGGCAGCCGTTGTGACAGAAGGGGATGCCGCAGTCCATGCAGCGCCCGGCCTGCTTGCTGATGATCGGGAGCAGCGAGCCCGGAACGTAGACCTCGTTCCAGTCCTTCTTGCGCTCCTCCACGGGGCGGGACTCGGCGACTTCACGCCCGGTGGTCAGAAAGCCCTTGGGGTCAGCCATTGGTCGCCGCCTCCATCATCTTCTCGGTGGTCTCCTGCTCGGAGAGACCGGCGAGCTCAGCGGCGTCCTTGGCGGCGAGCACTGCCTTGTACGTGGAAGGAATGATCTTGCTGAAGCGGGCCACGGAGATGTCCCAGTCGGTCAGCAGTTTCTCGGCGACGGTGGAGCCGGTCTCCTCGTGGTGTCGGCGCACGACGTCGTGCAGCCACTCCTTGTCGGTGGCGGAGAGGTCGGTCTCCACGGCGCCGAGGTTGCCGGCGTTGACGTTGTCCGGGTCGAGGTCGATGACGTACGCGATACCGCCGGACATGCCGGCCGCGAAGTTGCGTCCCGTCTCGCCGAGGACGACGGCGTGGCCGCCGGTCATGTACTCGCAGCCGTGGTCGCCGACGCCCTCGGAGACCACCGTGGCACCGGAGTTGCGGACGCAGAAGCGCTCGCCGGTGCGCCCGCGCAGCAGCAGCTCACCGCCGGTGGCGCCGTACGCGATGGTGTTGCCCGCGATGGTCGAGTACTCGGCGAGGTGGTCGGCGCCCCGGTCGGGGCGGACGACGATCCGGCCGCCGGACAGGCCCTTGCCGACGTAGTCGTTGGCGTCGCCCTCCAGGCGCAGCGTGATGCCCCTGGGCAGGAAGGCACCGAAGGACTGGCCCGCCGAACCGGTGAAGGTGATGTCGACGGTGTCGTCGGGAAGGCCCGCGCCGCCGAACCTCTTGGTCACCTCGTGGCCGAGCATCGTACCGACGGTGCGGTTGATGTTGCGGATCGCGAGCTGCGCGCGGACCGGCTGGGCGGCCTCGGCGCTCTCGGCACCGAGCGCGTCGGCGGCGAGCTTGATCAGCTGGTTGTCGAGCGCCTTGGCCAGGCCGTGGTCCTGCTCGACGGTCCGGTGGCGTACGGCGCCGGCCCCGAGGATCGGTACGTGGAACAGCGGCTCCAGGTCCAGGCCCTGGGCCTTCCAGTGGTCGACCGCCCGCTCGGTGTTCAGGAACTCGGCGTGGCCGACGGCCTCTTCGAGCGTACGGAAGCCCAGCTCGGCCAGGATCTCGCGGACCTCCTCGGCGATGAACTGGAAGAAGTTGACGACGTATTCGGCCTTGCCGGAGAAGCGCTCGCGCAGCACCGGGTTCTGGGTGGCGATGCCGACCGGGCAGGTGTCGAGGTGGCAGACGCGCATCATGACGCAGCCGGAGACGACGAGCGGCGCGGTGGCGAAGCCGAACTCCTCGGCGCCCAGCAGCGCGGCGACGACGACGTCGCGGCCGGTCTTGAGCTGGCCGTCGGTCTGCACGACGATGCGGTCGCGCAGCCCGTTGAGCAGCAGGGTCTGCTGGGTCTCGGCGAGGCCCAGCTCCCAGGGGCCGCCCGCGTGCTTGAGCGAGGTCAGCGGGGAGGCGCCCGTACCGCCGTCGTGTCCGGAGATCAGGACCACATCGGCGTGGGCCTTGGAGACACCGGCCGCGACCGTACCGACGCCGACCTCGGAGACCAGCTTCACATGGATGCGGGCGGCCGGGTTGGCGTTCTTGAGGTCGTGGATCAGCTGGGCGAGGTCTTCGATGGAGTAGATGTCGTGGTGCGGCGGCGGCGAGATGAGGCCGACACCGGGGGTGGAGTGCCGGGTCTTGGCGACCCAGGGGTAGACCTTGTGGCCGGGCAGCTGGCCGCCCTCGCCGGGCTTGGCGCCCTGGGCCATCTTGATCTGGATGTCGTCGGCGTTGACGAGGTATTCGCTGGTGACGCCGAAGCGGCCGGAGGCGACCTGCTTGATGGAGGAGCGGCGGGTCGGGTCGTACAGCCGGTCCGCGTCCTCGCCGCCCTCGCCGGTGTTGGACTTGCCACCGAGCTGGTTCATCGCGATGGCAAGGGTCTCGTGCGCCTCCTTGGAGATGGAGCCGTACGACATGGCGCCGGTGGAGAAGCGCTTGACGATCTCGGAGGCGGGCTCGACCTCGTCGAGGGCGACCGGCTCGCGGCCGGAGTCGAAGGTGAAGAGTCCGCGCAGCGTCATCAGGCGCTCGGACTGCTCGTTCACCCGGTCCGTGTACTGCTTGAAGATGTCGAAGCGGCGGTTGCGGGTGGCGTGCTGGAGACGGAAGACGGTGTCGGGGTCGAAGAGGTGCGGCTCGCCCTCGCGGCGCCACTGGTACTCGCCGCCGATGTCCAGCGCGCGGTGCGAGGCGGAGATGCCGGAGGCCGGGTAGCCCTTGGCGTGGCGGGCGGCGACCTCCTGGGCGACGATGTCGAGCCCGGCGCCGCCGATCTTGGTCGCCGTACCGCTGAAGTACTTCTCCACGAAGGCCTCGTCGAGACCGACGGCCTCGAAGACCTGCGCGCCTCGGTAGGAGGCGACGGTGGAGATGCCCATCTTGGACATGACCTTCAGGACGCCCTTGCCGAGCGCGTGGATCAGGTTGCGGATGGCGTGCTCGGGCTCCAGGCCCTCGATGAAGGTGCCCGCGCGGACGAGGTCCTCGACGGACTCCATCGCGAGGTACGGGTTGACGGCCGCGGCGCCGTAGCCGATGAGCAGCGCGACGTGGTGCACCTCGCGTACGTCACCGGCCTCGACCAGCAGCCCCACCTGGGTGCGCTGCTTGGTGCGGATGAGGTGGTGGTGCACGGCCGCGGTGAGCAGCAGGGACGGGATGGGCGCGTGCTCCGCGTCGGAGTGCCGGTCGGAGAGCACGATGATCCGCGCGCCGCCCTCGATCGCGGCGTCGGTCTCGGCGCGGATCTCCTCGATACGGGCGGCCAGGGCCTCACCGCCGCCGCCGACCCGGTAGAGGCCGGAGAGGGTGGCGGTGGTCATGCCCGGCATGTCGCCGTCGGCGTTGACGTGTATGAGCTTGGCCAGCTCGTCGTTGTCGATCACCGGGAAGGGGAGGGTGACGCTGCGGCAGGCGGCGGCGGTCGGCATCAGGAGGTTGCCCGCGGGGCCGAGGGTGGAGCGCAGCGAGGTGACCAGTTCCTCGCGGATGGCGTCCAGCGGCGGGTTGGTGACCTGCGCGAACAGCTGGGTGAAGTAGTCGAACAGCAGCCGGGGGCGGGCGGAGAGCGCCGCGATGGGGCTGTCGGTGCCCATGGAGCCGAGCGGTTCGCCGCCGGTACGGGCCATCGGCGCGAGGATGATCCGCAGCTCCTCCTCGGTGTAGCCGAAGGTCTGCTGGCGGCGGGTGACGGAGGCGTGCGTGTGCACGATGTGCTCGCGCTCGGGGAGGTCTTCCAGCTCGATCTCGCCGGCTTCCAGCCACTCCTCGTACGGCTTCTCGGCGGCGAGCGTCGCCTTGATCTCGTCGTCCTCGATGATGCGGTGCTCGGCCGTGTCGACGAGGAACATCCGGCCGGGCTGGAGGCGGCCCTTGCGGACGACCTTCGCGGGGTCGATGTCGAGGACGCCGACCTCGGAGGAGAGGACGACGAGGCCGTCGTCGGTAACCCAGTAGCGGCCGGGGCGCAGTCCGTTGCGGTCCAGGACCGCGCCGACCTGGACGCCGTCGGTGAAGGTGACGCAGGCGGGGCCGTCCCAGGGCTCCATCATCGTGGCGTGGTACTGGTAGAAGGCCCGCCGGGCGGGGTCCATGGAGTCGTGGTTCTCCCACGCCTCGGGGACCATCATCAGCACGGAGTGCGGCAGCGACCGGCCGCCGAGGTGGAGCAGTTCCAGGACCTCGTCGAAGGACGCCGAGTCGGAGGCGTCGGGGGTGCAGACCGGGAAGGTCCGCTCCAGCGTGCGGGGGTCGTCACCGAACACGTCGGAGGCCAGCTGGGACTCGCGGGCCTTCATCCAGTTGCGGTTTCCCTTGACCGTGTTGATCTCGCCGTTGTGCGCGACGAAGCGGTACGGGTGGGCGAGCGGCCAGCTCGGGAAGGTGTTCGTGGAGAAGCGCGAGTGGACCACGGCGACGGCGGTCGCGAAGCGGCGGTCGGAGAGGTCGGGAAAGAAAGGCTCCAGCTGGCCGGTGGTCAGCATGCCCTTGTAGACGATCGTCCGGGCGGAGAGCGAGGGGAAGTAGATCCCGGCCTCGCGCTCGGCGCGCTTGCGCAGGACGAACGTCTTGCGGTCGAGGGCGATACCGGTGGTGCCGGTGCCGCCAGTGGTGCCGACGCCGCCGGTGGTGCCGTTTGCCGCGACGAAGAGCTGGCGGAAGACGGGCATCGTGGCGCGGGCGATGGCGCCGAGCATCTGCGGGGCGACGGGGACGTCGCGCCAGCCGAGGACGTCGATGCCTTCCTCGGCGGCGATCGTCTCGATCCGTGAGACGGCCTCGTTCGGGTTCTCGGCAGGCAGGAAGGCGATTCCGACGGCGTACGAACCGGCCTCGGGCAGCGCGAAGTCGGTGACCTCACGCAGGAAGGCGTCCGGGATCTGCAGCAGTATGCCGGCGCCGTCACCCGAGTCGGGCTCGGAGCCGGTGGCGCCGCGGTGTTCGAGATTGCGCAGTACGGTCAGCGCCTGCTCGACCATCTCGTGGCCGGGCACACCGGTCAGGGTGGCCACGAACCCGACGCCACACGCGTCGTGCTCGTTACGGGGGTCATACATGCCCTGCGCAGCGGGGCGGCCATCCATGGGCGACCAGGCGTCGAAACGCATCGGCTCTCCCGTCGTCGTCGTGGCATTTGCGATATGCGATACCGAGGGACGACGTTGGCCCAGGGCAAAATTTCGTGCAGGTTACATGATGGGTCGGCCGCTCAGGAAGCGGAAAGCTGATTCCAACATGTGGACGCCGTGCGTGGGCGCCGACGTGGCGGCGAAGGTAGGCCAGAGGTGATCAGAGGCGAACGGAACGCCGGACACCGGACCACGGCGGAGCGGGCTTCTTTGCCCGCAGCGCCTACGGCTCATGCCCGGAGTTCAAGCGTTCGAAACAACCGGGTAACGGCTAAATATGTGACGCCATGCATAGTGTCCCACCGGGGTGGGGCAACCGCCGAGGGGTGGTCGAGGGATGTTCGTCACCACAGTGACGGTAAGGCCCCGACCGCGCAATATGTCGGGCGCCCGGTAGCCCGTACGCGTCGTACGCGTCGTACGGGACTAGACGGCCGCGCCGAACAGCGACCCGAGCCCGTACGTGAGCGCCGCCGCCGTCCCACCGAGGAGCAACTGGCGCAGGCCGCTGTACCACCAGGTGCGCGCGGTCACCCGCGCCACCAGCGCGCCGCAGGCGAAGAGACCCGCCAGCGCCACCAGGACGGCGGGCCACAGCACGGTGGCGCCCAACAGATACGGCAGGACGGGCAGCAGCGCGCCCAGCGCGAAGGAGCCGAACGACGACACCGCGGCGACCATCGGCGACGGCAGGTCGTCCGGGTCGACCCCCAGCTCCTCGCGCGCGTGGATCTCCAGCGCCAGCTCGGGGTCCTTCGACAGCTGCTCGGCGACCTGGCGCGCCAGGTCGCGGTCGACACCGCGCGACTCGTACAGCGCGGCCAGCTCCGCCATCTCGTCCTCGGGGAACTTGCGCAGCTCCCGCCGTTCCACGTCCAGCTCGGCCTGGACCAGCTCGCGCTGGGACGCCACGGAGGTGTACTCCCCCGCCGCCATCGAGAAGGCGCCGGCCGCCAGCCCCGCGAGCCCGGTGATGATGATGGTCTGCCGGTCGACGGCGCCGCCCGCCACACCGGTCATCAGGGCGAGGTTCGAGACGAGTCCGTCCATCGCGCCGAACACCGCGGGACGCAGCCAGCCGCCGTTCACATCGCGGTGCGTGTGATTGCTGCGGTGCGCTCCGTGGAGCGACGCCTCGTTGTCCATGACGGACACAGCTGTCCCCTTCCCTGTTCCCTGCGGGTCATGCTCGGCGGGACACCCCGCCACGGGTTCGAAAGTACGCACGAAATTCGGCGCCCGCCAGCAAGGAAAGCCATGCTTACCAGGGCACCAGCCGGGTGACAGCGGCGCCGTTCGGACTCCTCCGGGGTGTGGCGTGGGAGGCATGGGAGGAAGAGGGGCCTCTCTGGGCCCGATGTGCGAAAGGCCCCGCGATGGAGTTGACGACCCTCGGTCCCGCCGCTCTTTCGGATCTTGCGGATCTCTCGGATCTTTCGGAGGTCGCCGCTCTGCGTGAGCGGGCACGCGGCGCGCTGCTCGGCCTCGCCGTCGGCGACGCGCTCGGCGCCCCCGCCGAGAACATGCGCCCCTCGGAGATCCGCCGCCGGTGGGGCCGTATCGAGGGCTTCGTCAGCGACAACCCGGCAGGCACCGACGACACCGAGTACGCGATCTTCTCCGGCCTCCTCCTGGCCAGACACGGCTCGGCCCTGACCGTCACGCACGTCGAGAACGCCTGGCACCACTGGCTGGCCGACCTCGACGAGGGGCCGTTCCGGGGAGCGGGGTTCAGCGAGCGCGGCACGCTGGAGAATCTGCGCCGGGGCCTCGCCGCCCCGATCACCGCCCAGCACCGGCACGCCTGGAGCGACGGCCTCGCGATGCGGGCCGCGCCGTTCGGCGTCTTCGCCGCGGGCCGCCCGGCCGAGGCGGCCCGCCTCGTCGCGGTCGACGGCACCGTCAGCCACGAGGGCGAGGGCATCTACGGCGGCCAGGCGGTGGCGGCCGGTGTCGCCGCCGCGATGACGGGCGCGGGCCCGGCCTCCGTGGTCGCAGCGGCGCTCTCCGTGATCCCGATGGACTCCTGGACGGCCCGCTCGCTACGCCGCGCGGTGGTCGCGGCGGGACGCGAGTACCCGGACACGCTGACCATGGAACGGGCGGTGCGATCGGCGGTCGTCATCGGCGGCTACCCGTGGACGGACCTGGCGCCGGAGGCGGTGGGCCTGGCGTTCGGCGCGTTCGCGGCGGCCCGCGGGGACTTCCGTACGTCGGTGCTGACGGCGGTCAACATGGGCCGCGACGCCGACACCACGGCGGCGGTCGCGGGCGCCCTGGCGGGCGCGGTGTCCGGAGCCGGAGCCGTACCGCAGGAATGGTCCTCAGCGATCGGCCCGGTCCGCGGCAGCTGCCTCCCCTCGATGCGCGGCTACCACGTCCTGGACATCGCGGACCTGCTGACACCGGACGAGGACGGGCAGGGGGCGGCGTGATGAGCGGGGGCGGAGACCGGGCCCGGCCAGGGGGTCCGGACGAACCGCCTCACGGAGGGCTTCCGGCCCGCCCGGCGAGGGAAGGCGAAGCCACGGCCCGCCGGAACCCGGCCCGCCTGACGAGCGGCGACGATACGGCTGCCGAGCACGTACCACCCCTGCCGGCGACCAGGGACGCACCGGCCGACGGAAGGCTCTCCGCCCCGCGGACAATCGACGACGAACCCACCGCCGACAAGATCTCAGCACGTCCGAGGAGTACGGACGGACCAGCCTTCGGGCGGCTCACAGCCCGACCGCCGGCGGCAGACAGAGCCACAACCGGACGAATCCCCGCCCACCACCCGACGACCGACGACCAACCGCCCGCCGGACAGAACCCTGCCCACCCAGCGGCGACGGACGGACCGAGCCGCGGACGGCTCGCAACCCGGCCTGCGGCCGAGGCGGAATCGGCCGTCGGGCACGGAGCCGCCGGGCGGCGGCAGACAGGTGGCGACCCGCCCCGGTGCGAGCATCTCGCCGGGGCGACTCCGCCGTCGCGGCGGCGCGTCGAGGGGATGCTTCTCGGGCTCGCCGCCGGTGATGCCGCCGGGTGGCCCGCCGCGCGGCACCGTGCCGCGCGGATGCCCGAGTGGACCCGCCGGCTCACCCGCGAACTCGACACCTTCGCCGAGCAGAACGCGACCACCACCCTCCCCGTCCCCATCGCCCTCAACCAGCCCCCGGAACCGCTGCGCCTCGGTCCGTCCGACGACGCCGAGTGGGCGGCGTTCGCCGCCGAGACCGTGCTCACCGCCTTCGGTGATCTCTTCGTCGGCCTTCCCACCGACCGCAGGACCCGCGCCGCCGTCGACCTCGCCTGGAACACCCTCGCCAGCGAGGTCGCCGCCGCGGCGGACCGGGCACCCGAGGTCGAGTCCGCCGTACTGCCGCTCCGCGCCCGGATCTCCGTACGCGCAGGGCTCGGCAATCTCGCCACCGGTCTGCGCCCGCCGGCGACCGGCCACGACAACCCGCACTACTTCGACGACGCGGCCTGCGTACGGGCCGTGGTGCTGGCGGTCGTCCATCCGGGACGGCCGCACGCCGCCGCCGAACTCGCCGAGTTCGACGCCCGCTACACGCAGGACGGCGACGGCGTGCACGGCGCCCGCGCGATGGCCGCCGCCGTCGCCGCCGCGCTCGGCGGCGCCGACACCGAGTCAGCCGTATCCGCCGCGCTCGAACAGCTCCCGGACAGCACGGAGATCGGCCGCAACGCGCAGCACGCGGTCAAGCTGGCACGGGACTTCGCGCACGAGCCGGCCGGCGCGTTCGCGCTCGTCCCGCTGCTGGAGCATCAGATCGTCGACCACGTCTACAGCTACGGCATCGCGGCTGCCGAGACCGTGCCGGTCGCGCTCGCCCTGACCGTCGCCTCCGGCGGGAGCGTCTCCACCGCCGTACCCGCCGCCGCGTGCCTCTCGCGCGTCGCGGACTCCGCGCCCGCGCTCGCCGGCGCGCTGGCCGGGGCGCTCGGCGGCGGCGAGGCCGTGCCCCCGACCTGGCGCGACGCCTGCCGCACCCTCGCCGGGTGCGCGCTGCCCCGCCTCGCGGGTACGGACCTCGTCGAACTCGCCGGTCTCCTCGCGCGCACCCTCGCCCCGGCGGACCACAACTCCCCGTAGACGGCGAGGTTCACCCCCAGGCGGTGCGCCTCGGTGGACAATTCCGGCATGACGACGCTCACACCATCCGCCACGCCCACACTCGAAGACCGGATCACCGGCAGTCTCGTCGGCGCGGCCGTCGGTGACGCGCTCGGCGGCCCCGTCGAGGGCTACACCCCCGAGCAGATCATGGACCGGCACGGCGGCCGGGTGTCCGGCGTCGTCGGCCCCTGGAACGAGGACTGGCGCACGGCACGGCCCATCGCCCCGTACCACAAGGGCGACGGCCACGTCACCGACGACACCTTGATGACGCACGCGCTGGTCCGGGTGTACAACACGGTGCGCGACCATCTCGACGCGTACGCCGTCGCCGACCATCTCGTCCCCGACCTGATCTCCACCCCGCGCTGGATCCCCGAGCTGGAGGCGGAGGCGCTGCCGCTCCAGCGGATCTTCCTCGCGGAGAAGTGGCTCGTGGCCCGTATCCACTACGGGCACGTCGACCCGCGCGAGGCGGGGACCGGGAACATCGTCAACTGCGGTGCGGCGATGTACATGGCGCCGGTCGGCCTCGTCAACGCGGCGAATCCGGCCGCGGCGTACGCGGAGGCCGTCGACATCGCCGCCGCGCACCAGTCCTCGTACGGCAGGGAGGCCGCCGGGGTCCTCGCGGCGGCGGTCGCGGCGGCATGCGCGCCGGGTGCGACGCCGACGAGCGTCGTCGACGCGTGCCTCGCGCTCGCCAAGGACGGGACGCGCACGGCGATCGAGGCGGTGTGCGAAGTGGCCGCCGGCCACCAGGACTTCGAGCCCGCGCTGCGCCCACTGCGGGAGGCCGTCGCGCCGTTCGACACCGTGGGCCGGGACTACCGCGCCCCGTCCCTCGGCGCGCGCCGGCCCTCGCGGCTGCACTCCATCGAGGAACTGCCCGTGGCGCTGGGCATGTTGCTCGTCGGCGACGGCGACTACCGCCGTACGGTGCTGGGTTCGGTCAACTACGGCCGCGACTGCGACTCGATCGCCACGATGAGCGGGGCGCTGGCCGGGGCGCTGGCCGGCGGGGCGACGATCCCGCCGGACTGGTCGAAGCACGTCTCGGAGGCGAGCCGCCTGGACCTGCACGGTCCGGGGCGGACGCTGACGGAGGTCGCGTACGAGATCTTCGAGCGGGACCTGGCACGCCGCCGCGCCCACGAGTCCGCCTTCGGCGCGCTGACGGTGGCGCGATGACGGAGCCGTTGCGGGTGACCTGGGTCCAGCCGGAGGACCTGGTGGGCCACGAACTCCGCCAGGCGACCGAGGACGGCCGCGACGCGACGCCCCCGGCCACCACCTGGCAGGCGGCGGGCGGCCCGGCGGCCCCGCCCCACGCGGGCGCGTCCACCCCACCGGCACCCCCGCACCTGCGCGCGCTGGCGCTGACGCTGCTGGCCGAACTGGCGGAACTGCCAACCCCGTTGGCGGCTCTGGAGCCGACGGCACTGCCGGAGATCGTACGAGCGTGCGGGGACGCGCTTCCGGGTCCGGCCCCGGAAGCGGATGGAACCGACGTTCACGCACCATCCACCACCGCGCCGCCAAGCGCGCCACGCGGCGTCACGGATGCGACGGCCGCCAGGGGGTCCGGGGGCCGGCCCCCGGTTTCGGGAAGGGGCGGGACAGGGGAGAAGCACGCCCGCCTCCGCACCCACCAGCTGCACGCCGCCTGGCTCGGCCGCGCCGTCGGGTGCCTCCTCGGGAAGCCCGTCGAGAAGCTCCCCCTCCCCGCCATCCGCGCACTCGCCCGCGCCACCGGCAACTGGCCCCTCACCACCTGGTTCACCGCCAGGGGCCTCCCCTCGGAACTCGCCGCCGCCCACCCCTGGAACCGCCGCTCCGCCGCCAACTCGCTCGCCGAGAACATCGACGGCATGCCCGAGGACGACGACCTCAACTACCCGCTCCTCAATGTGCTGTTGCTCCGGCGCTACGGCCGCGGCTTCCGCACCGCCGACGTCGCCCGGCTGTGGCTCGACGAGTTGCCCGCCGGGCGTACGTTCACCGCCGAGCGCGTCGCGTACCGCAATCTGCTCTCCGGGATCGAGCCGCCGGACACCGCCCGGCACCACAACCCGTTCCGGGAGTGGATCGGCGCGGCGATCCGCGCCGACGTGCACGGCTGGGCGCATCCCGGCGACCCCGCGTCGGCCGCCGCGCAGGCGCACCGGGACGCGGCGCTGACGCACACCGCCAACGGCGTGTACGGAGCGATGTTCGTCGCGGGCACGATCGCCGCGGCCGGCGGCGGCGCCGACGTGCACGTCTCCCTCCGGAGCGGCCTCACCGTCGTACCCCCGCGCTCCCGCCTCGCCGCAGCCGTCCGCGACGCGATCGCGACCGCCCGCGCGCACCAGGACTTCGACACCGTCGTCGACCGGCTGCACACCGCCCACGGTCACTACCACTGGGTCCACGCCATCCCCAACGCCGCGCTCCTCGCCGCCGCCCTGACCCACGCCGACGGCGACTTCACCGGCTCCATCTGCCGTGCCGTGTCCGGCGGTTGGGACACGGACTCGAACGGCGCGACGGCCGGTTCCGTCGCCGGTCTGCTCGCCGGGCACCCGGACCGGCTGCCCGAGCGGTGGACGGCGCCGCTCAAGAACCGGCTCGCCACCTCCGTCGTCGGATTCGACGGCATCGGTTTCGACGAACTCGCCCGACTCACCCAGGAGGCACTTCGCCCATGACCGGAATCGTGGTACTCGGCAGCACCAACATGGACCTCGTCGCGTACGTCGCGCGGGCGCCGAAGCACGGGGAGACCGTGACGGGGCGTGAATTCCGCACGGTCCCCGGCGGCAAGGGCGCCAACCAGGCCGTCGCCGCCGCCCGCGCCGGTGGCGACGTGGCGATGATCGGCGCGGTCGGCGCCGACGAGTTCGGCGTACGGCTCCGGCACACGCTCACCGCGTCCGGCGTGGACACCGACCTCCTGCACACCGCCGAAGGCCCCTCCGGAACCGCGCACATCGTCGTGGACGACGAGGGCGGCAACGCGATCGTCGTCGTCCCCGGCGCGAACGGCACCCTCACCGCCCTCGGCCCCGGCGAGGAGACCCTCATCGGCACCGCCACCTCCCTGCTCCTCCAGCTCGAACTCCCCCTGAGCGCCGTGCTCGACGGTGCGCGGGCCGCCAAGCTGCACGGGGTGCGGACGATCCTCACCCCGGCCCCCGTCCAGCCGCTGCCACCCGAACTCCTCGCCGCCACCGACCTGTTGGTGCCCAACGAGCACGAGGCCGCCGCCCTCGCGGGCGTCGCCGACCCGTACGCCGCGGCCGAGGTGCTGCTCCGGCAGGTCCCCGAGGTCGTGATCACCCTGGGCGCGGCGGGCAGTCTGTACGCGGCACGCGGCTCCCTGCCCGTCACCGTCCCGGCGCCCAAGGTCACGGCCGTGGACACGACGGGCGCCGGCGACACGTTCGTCGGCGCCCTCGCCGTGGCGATCGGCGAGGGCCGTCCGATGGCCGAGGCGACGCGGTGGGCGTCGGCCGCCGCCGCGCTGTGCGTGCAGCGCCACGGTGCCTCGACCTCCATGCCGTACCGCTCCGAGATCGACGAGGCCGCCTCATGACCACCGCTGCCCGCACCCCCGCTCCCCTTCCGCTGCACGGCCTGCGCGTTCTCGACCTCGCCACCCTCTTCGCCGGGCCCCTCGCCGCCACGATGCTGGGCGACTTCGGCGCCGAGGTCATCAAGGTCGAGCACCCCACCCGCCCCGACCCGTCGCGCGGGCACGGCCCCGCGAAGGACGGTGTCGGCCTCTGGTGGAAGATCCTGGGCCGCAACAAGCGCACCATCACGCTCCACCTCGGTACCCCGGCGGGCCGCGACGTCCTGCTGCGGCTGGCCGCCGACGCGGACGTGATCGTCGAGAACTTCCGCCCCGGCACACTGGAGAAGTGGGGCCTGGGGTGGGCCGAACTCTCGGCCGCCAACCCCCGGTTGGTCCTGGCCCGCGTCACCGGCTTCGGGCAGTTCGGCCCGTACTCCCGCCGCCCCGGCTTCGGCACCCTCGCCGAGGCGATGAGCGGGTTCGCCGCCATGACCGGTGAGCCCGACGGGCCGCCGACGCTGCCCCCGTTCGGTCTGGCCGACTCGATCGCGGCGCTGGCCACCGCGTACGCCGTGATGACCGCGCTCAACGGACGGGCGACGACGGGCCGGGGCCAGGTGGTGGACCTGGCGATCATCGAGCCGATCCTGACGGTCCTGGGGCCGCAGCCGCTCTGGTACGACCAGCTCGGCTACGTACAGCCCCGTACCGGCAACCGCTCCCGTAACAACGCCCCCCGCAACACCTACCGCACCGCCGACGGGTCCTGGCTCGCCGTCTCCACCTCCGCCCAGTCGATCGCCGAGCGCGTGATGCGTCTGGTGGGCAGGGAGGATCTGGTCGACGAGCCGTGGTTCGGCACCGGCAGCGGGCGGGCGGAGCACGCCGACGTGCTGGACGAGGCGGTCGGCGGCTGGATCGCCCGGCATACGCGCGAGGACGCGATGGCCGCGTTCGAGAAGGCGGAGGCCGCGATCGCGCCCGTGTACGACGTCCGCGACGTGCTGGGCGACCCGCAGTACCGGGCGCTGGACAGCATCACCGAGGTCCCGGACCCGGAGCTGGGCCCGATCCGTATGCAGAACGTCCTCTTCCGGCTCTCCGAGACCCCTGGCTCCATCCGCTGGGCGGGCCGACCGCACGGCGCCGACACGGACGCGGTCCTCACGGAGCTGGGCCTGTCCGCACCGGAGATCGCCGCCCTCCGTAAGGAAGGCGCGCTGTGACCGGCGTACCGGGGCCGGTGACCGGGCCGGGTCCTGGGGCGGTACACGCCCCGCTCACCTGGCTGTACGCCCCCGGGGACCGGCCCGACGTCGTACAGAAGGCGCTCGCCTCCGGCGCCGACGCGGTGATCGTCGACCTGGAGGACGCGGTGGCCGCCGACCGCAGGGAGTACGCGCGCGCCGCGACGGCCGAGCTGCTGGCGTCGGCCTCCCCCGGCCTCGCGCCCGTCCATGTCCGCGTCGCGGGCGAGGACGACATCCCCGCGCTGGCCGCACTTCCCGGACTGGCCGGGCTGCGACTGCCGAAGATCACCCACGCCTCGGACATCCACCGGGTCGCCGCCACGGCCCCGCACACCCCGCTGTACGCGCTGCTCGAATCCGCGCTCGGCATCGAGAACGCACACGCCATCGCCTCGGCCCACCCCGCCGTGCGCGGTATCGCACTCGGTGAGGCCGACCTCCGTGCCGATCTGGGGGTACGGAACGACGCAGGGCTCGACTGGCCGCGTAGCCGCGTCGTGGTGGCGGCGCGGGCCGCCGGTCTGCCGGCGCCCGTCCAGTCGGTCTTCCCCGACGTACGCGACCTGGAGGGGCTGGCGGCCTCCTGCGCGCACGGCCGCTCGCTCGGCTTCTTCGGGAGGTCGGCGATCCATCCGCGGCAGCTGCCGGTGATCGAGCGTGCGTATCTGCCCACGGCGCGGGAGGTCGAGTCGGCCACCGAGATCGTCGAGGCGGCGGCGAAGGGCGCGGGGGCGCTGGCGCTGCCGGACGGGCGGTTCGTGGACGCGGCGATCGTGGCGGCGGCGCACCGCACGCTCATCCTGGCCGAGCGCGGCTGAGGACGCGAAAGGGCCGCCGACCCCCTGAAGGAGGTCCGGCGGCCCTTTCGTGGCTCCGGTGGCTGTCAGACGTTCTTGGCCGCCGCCGGATCGGGGCTGTCCTCGGCGTCGGCCGCGTCGGCGTCCGCCGCGTCGGCGCTGTCGCCGTCCTTCTTGATCTCGACCTTGTCCTTGGCCTTGTCGTTGGCCTTGTCCTTGGCGAGAGCCTCCCGGTCCGGCTCCACGATCTCCTCGCGCCCCGGCCTGATCCGCGCCGAGATCACCATGTAGACGACGGCCAGCACGAAGACGACGATCGCGGTCCACACATTGAGGCGCAGCCCCAGCACATGGTGCGCCTCGTCGACGCGCATGTACTCGATCCAGGCCCGGCCCGTGCAGTACGCGGCGACGTACAGGGCGAACACCCGTCCGTGGCCGAGCTTGAAGCGGCGGTCGGCCCAGACCACGAGCAGCGCGACGCCGACGCACCACAGCGACTCGTAGAGGAACGTCGGGTGGTAGGTGCCGGCCTCGCGGTTCACACCCTCGCTGATCTCCACCGCCCACGGCACGTCGGTGGGCTTGCCGTACAGCTCCTGGTTGAACCAGTTGCCCCAGCGGCCGATGGCCTGGGCGAGCACGATGGCGGGTGCGATGGCGTCCGCGTACGCCGGCAGCGGGATGCCTCTGCGGCGGCAGCCGATCCAGGCGCCGACGGCGCCGAAGGCGATGGCGCCCCAGATCCCGAGGCCGCCCTCCCAGATCTTGAAGGCGTCGACCCAGTTCTTACCGTCGCTGAAGTACAGCTGGTAGTCGGTGATCACGTGGTAGAGCCGGCCGCCGACAAGTCCGAAGGGCACGGCCCAGACGGAGATGTCGGCCACGGTGCCGGCCTTGCCGCCGCGGGCGATCCAGCGCCTGTTGCCGTACCAGACGGCGACAAAGACACCGAGAATGATGCAGAACGCGTAGCCGCGCAGCGGGAGTGGTCCGAGATGGATCACACCGGTCGACGGACTGGGGATATAGGCAAGTTCCATGGCGGTTCCGACGCTACCGTGCCGGGCGGGGCCCACGGCAACCCGCCCGGCAACGTCTGGATAACGAGCCCACGCGATTCGGGCCCCGCGCGGGCCGTGGGATCAGGTGGGGCCAGGAGGGATCAGGAGGGGGAAGCCCCGGTCTCCGGCGGGGTCGCCGGTGCGGTGCCCGGCTGCTTGCCCTTGTTGGCCTCCGTGACCCACCGCTTGAAATTGGCCGGGGTGATGTTCTCGCCCTCCTTCTTCGGGAAGACGGATTCGCCGTTGAGCAGGACGGTCGGTGTGCCGCTGAAGCCGCCCTTCTGGAAGGCTGTGTTCGAATTCACCACCCATTTGTCGTGCTTGCCGTCCTCCACGCACTGACGGAAGCCGGGGGCCGACTCCAGGCCGTCGACCTTGCCCGCCAGCTCCAGCAGCCGGGCGTTGTCCGCGAAGGCGTCCTCGGGCTCCGGCGGCTGATTCTGGAAGAGCGTGTCGTGATACGGCGCGAACTTCCCCACGTCCTGGGCGCACGCCGCCGCGTTGGCCGCGCGCAGCGAGCCGGTGCCGCCCATGTTGCCGTCGATGATCGTGGCGAGGTGGTAGTCGACCTTGAGCTGGCCGGCGCTCTCCAACTCCTTGATCGTGTCCCGGAACGCGTTCTCGAACTGGCCGCAGGCCGGGCAGCGGAAGTCCTCCCACACGGTGAGGGTCGACGGCGCGTCCACCCTGCCCACGGGGATCGCCAGCTCGTCCTTGCCCTGCGCGCCGGACGGCGCGAGCACGGGGCCCGCGGCGCCGCTGCCGCCCTTGTCCTTGTTCGCGTTGGCGGCGACGAGTCCGACCGCCGCCGCGAGGCCCAGACCGCCCACCACCGCCGCCGAGACGATCAGGGAGCGCTTGCGCCGCTCTCGCCTCTTCTCCTGCTCACGCTGCTCCTGGAGCCGCTCTCGGGCGCTCCTCTTTGCCTCACGGTTCTTCTCGCTCACGCCTCAGCAACGAACCGGGGAGGCGCGTACGCACCTCCCCGGTCCCAGGTCCACCCGTACGAGCTACCTCGCCCGTCAGCGCTTACGAACGCCTTCGCCCAGGTCGGCGGCGAGCGCGCGGACCGCCGCCAGTCCCGCCTCGTGGTCGGCGGCGTCCAGCATCAGCTTGACGAAGGCCGAGCCGACGATGACCCCGTCGGCGAACGCGGCGACCTCGGCGGCCTGCGCCGCGTTGGACACCCCGAGCCCGACGCACACCGGCAGATCGGTCGTGGCGCGGGTCCGCGTCACCAGGTCCTGGGCCTGCGCGCCCACCGACTGGCGGGTTCCGGTGACGCCCATCAGGGATGCGGCGTAGACGAATCCGGAGCCCACGGCCGTGATCTTCGCGAGCCGGTCGTCCTTGCTGCTGGGCGCGACCACGAAGACGGTGGCGAGGCCCTGCTTGTCGGCGTGCTGCCGCCACACCTCGGACTCCTGTACGGGCAGGTCGGGCAGGATGCACCCGGCGCCGCCCGCCTCGGCCAGCTCCGTGGTGAACCGCTCGATGCCGTACCGGTCGATCGGGTTCCAGTACGTCATGACCAGCACCGGCTTTCCGGTGGCCTCGTACGCCTCACGCACCGTGCGCATCACGTCCGCGATCTTCACGCCGCCCTTGAGGGCGATGTCGTCGGCGGTCTGGATGACGGGCCCGTCGAGGACCGGGTCGCTGTGCGGCAGCCCGACCTCGACGACATCGGCGCCGCCGTCGAAGACGGCCTTCACGGCGTCGATGCCACCGTCGACCGTGGGGAATCCGGCGGGCAGATACGCGATGAGGGCGGCGCGCCCTTCGCCCCTCGCGGCGGCGAGGGTGTCGCTCAACAGCTGGATGTTCCCGCTCACTTGGCGCTCTCCCCGTCGTACAGCCCGAAGTAACGGGCGGCGGTGTCCATGTCCTTGTCGCCGCGCCCGGAGAGGTTGACGACGATCAGGCCGTCCTTCCCCAGCTCACGGCCGACCTCCAGCGCCCCGGCGAGCGCGTGCGCGCTCTCGATGGCGGGGATGATGCCCTCGCTGCGGGACAGCAGCAGCAGCGCCTGCATCGCGTCGTCGTCGGTCACGGCGCGGTACTCGCCGCGCCCGCTGTCCTTGAGATACGCGTGCTCGGGGCCGATGCCCGGATAGTCGAGCCCGGCGGAGATCGAGTACGGCTCGGTGATCTGGCCCTCCTCGTCCTGAAGGACGTAGGACCGCGAACCGTGCAGGATGCCGGGCTCGCCCGCGCTCAGCGTCGCCGCGTGCTCGCCGGTCTCGATGCCGTGGCCCGCGGGCTCGCAGCCCACCAGCCGTACGGCCTCGTCGGCGAGGAACGCGTGGAAGAGACCGATCGCGTTCGACCCGCCTCCTACACAGGCGACGGCCGCGTCGGGCAGCCGGCCCGCCCGCTCCAGGATCTGCCGCCGCGCCTCGATGCCGATGACACGGTGGAAGTCGCGCACCATCGCGGGGAAGGGGTGCGGTCCGGCGACGGTGCCGAACAGGTAGTGCGTACGGTCCACGTTGGCGACCCAGTCACGGAACGCCTCGTTGATGGCGTCCTTCAGGGTGCGGCTGCCGGAAGCGACCGGCACAACCTCGGCGCCGAGCATCCGCATACGGGCGACGTTGAGCGCCTGGCGCTCGGTGTCGATCTCGCCCATGTAGATGGTGCATTCGAGTCCGAACAGCGCGCAGGCGGTCGCGGTGGCGACGCCGTGCTGTCCGGCGCCGGTCTCGGCGATGACGCGGGTCTTGCCCATGCGCCGGGTGAGCAGCGCCTGGCCGAGCACGTTGTTGATCTTGTGGGAGCCGGTGTGGTTCAGGTCTTCCCGCTTGAGGAACACCCGAGCGCCGCCGGCCTCGGCGGCGAACCGCGGGACCTCGGTGAGGGCACTGGGGCGGCCGGTGTAGTTGACCATGAGGTCGTTCAGCTCAGCGGCGAAGGCGGGGTCGCCCTTGGCCTTCTCGTACTCGACGGCGACCTCGTCGACGGCGGCGACGAGCGCCTCGGGGATGAACTTGCCGCCGAAGGCACCGAAGTAGCCCTCGGCGTCGGGGCTCAGACCCAGGGGGTCGGGAATGAAAAACCCCGAAGAAGCAGAAGAAGCAGTGGAAGCGGACGTCACGGACGTTCTCCTCGTGAGGCAACGGATAGGGGTGCGCCGTGTGCGCCATGGGCGAGGTGGCCCCTTGCCTGTGAAACGGGCCGGGGCTGTCATGAGGAAACCGGACTTCCGGGCGTGCGTCGTCGCGGCTGCGCGACGACGTGTCACACCACTACGTCGGAAGGGCCTCGCCTGAGCGCGGCCCGACGCCATCGCATGCCATTGACCTGACCGGGTTCGTCACCGATCACGTACCGCACCCGCCGGCCGTGCACCCGCCTGGCCGGGGCCCGGCAGCCGCGCGGGCGGCACCCGCGCGCCAGCGGCGCGTGGGGCGCGCGCACGGCGGCGAGGGTTCCTCCGGGGGCGGTGACGGGCATCGGCGGGGTCAGCTCCGTCCGTGCCGCAGCGCCGGGTGGGCACCCGCGGCGACCAGATCGGCCACCGCCGACTTCGGGTCGCGCCCGGTGACCAGGGACTCGCCGACGAGCACCGAGTCGGCGCCCGCGTTGGCGTAGGCGATGAGGTCGTGCGGTCCGCGCACACCGGACTCGGCGATCTTGACGATGCCCTCCGGGATCTCGGGGGCGACCCGCTCGAACGTGCTCCGGTCGACCTTCAGCGTCTTCAGGTCACGCGCGTTGACCCCGATGATCTTCGCCCCGGCGTCGACGGCGCGCTCCACCTCGTCCTCGTCGTGCACCTCGACGATCGGGGTGAGACCGATGGACTCGGCACGCTCGATGAGCGAGACCAGCGCGGGCTGCTCCAGGGCGGAGACGATCAGCAGGGCGAGATCGGCGCCGTACGCGCGCGCCTCCCACAACTGGTACGCCGTGACGATGAAGTCCTTGCGCAGGACGGGGATGTCGACCTTGGCCCGGACGGCTTCGAGGTCGGCCAGCGAGCCGCCGAAGCGGCGCTGCTCGGTCAGTACGGAGATGACGGCCGCGCCGCCCGCCTCGTAGTCCGCGGCGAGTCCGGCGGGGTCGGCGATCGCGGCCAGGGCGCCCTTGGAGGGGCTGGAGCGCTTGACCTCGCAGATCACCGTGACACCCTCGCCGCTCAGTGCGGCGACGCCGTCCTTGGCCGGCCGCGCCTTGGCCGCGCGCTCCTTGAGCTCGTCGAGGCTGACGCGCGCCTGCCGCTCCGCGAGGTCCGCGCGTACGCCTTCGATGATCTCGTCGAGCACACTCACGCGAGCGGCCCCCTTCCGGGAACGGTGTCGGGTTCAGCCATGGATGACGAATGGATGAGGATCAGCCATGTCGATGGTATCCGGAGGAGGGCCCAGCGCCCGCATCCGCCGGTCGAGCCTCGCCATCACCTGGGACTTCATGGAGCGAGCGACGAGCCGAAGGGCAGGTTCCGTACCACCGTGAAGACCAGAATGACGGCGCCGACGGCCCATCCCAAGAAGGGTGGCACCGAGACATGGACCGGCCTTCCGCGAACGACACGAATCAGCCAGATAAACCAGACCACGGCGAAGACGCCGTAGCCGACGACGGCGAGCGCGTTGGCACCGAGGGCGGCGGCGAGGTCACCGTGCGCGACGGCGTGGGCGCTGCGGAGTCCGCCGCAGCCGGGGCAGTAGAGGCCGGTCATGCTGAGCAGCGGGCAGACGGGGTAGTGGCCGCTCTCGTTGGGGTCGACCAGGCCGACGTAGGTGAAGGCGGCGACGACGCCGGTGAGTGTGCCGAGCGGCGAGAGGAGCCGCCGGGCGAGCGGCGGCCGGGCGGCGGCCGGGGGCGGCGCGGCGGGTACAGGCATGGCGTCCACCGGGTGATTGTCCCCCGTGAGCGCGGGAAAGCGCAGCCCGGCCCCTTACGCGCGTCGTCGGCACGGATCGTGGCGACAGCGCGAGGCGCGGCCCGGCTGTGCCGGGCCGCGCCTCATGTCGCGGACGCGTCGGTTACGCGGTCTGGCTGGCCGGCTGGGGCTCCGCCGGGGCGTGCGGCTCGCCGGTGGGCCGGCCCCCACGCTCGGCGGCCTCGTGCTCGGCGCGGTCCAGGGACGCGCGCGCGGCCTCCACCCGAGCCTGCTTCGCCGCTTCGGACTCCTTGACGGCGCCGAGACCCGCGGCCCGCATGGCGAGGCCGACGACGACACCGAGGGGGACGACCGCCAGGCCGGCGACGACGCCGAGGGGATCGGCCGCCACCATGAAGACGCCTGCGATGCAGAAGCCGATGACAGTGATGGTGACACCGGTCCAGGCGGCCGGGGTGTGTCCGTGGCTGCTGCCCGCCATGAATTCGCTCCTCGTTTGCTGATGTGCTGCTGTGGCACTGGGGTCGCGCGCTGGGTGAGTCGGACGCTCACCGTTCATTGTCCCGCACCCGTCGGCGTTTCCCGCCAGGGGGTGGCGACCGCGGTCGGCGAGCTAGCTCGTCGGGTCCTCGCCCCGGTCCAGGGCCTTCCAGAGGTCTTCGGGGCGGTCGGGATCCGCTGCGGGCCCGGTGGCCTTGGCGGGCCTGGCGGCCGACCCCCGGACGCGGGCGGCGCGCGGGGTGCCGTCGCGTTCGTAGCGGCCCGACATGGTCGGCCAGTGTGATCCGTACCGCAGGGCCAGCAGCCCGGCGAGCAGGATGAGCAGGCCGCCGGCGGCTGTGACATAGGGCCAGGCGGTGTGCGTGAGGGCATCGACGGTGGCGGCGGTGTCGCCCGTCGTACGCGCGGCCTGGTCGTCGAGCGCCGCGCTGTCGGTCGCGCCGAGGAGCGCGGCGACGGTCGCGCCCGCACCGCTGAGGGCGAGCAGCCCGGAGACCAGCAGCCGCCCCGCCGTACGGACGGCGAAGACCGCGACGAGGGCGGCGAGACCGACGACGGCGAGCGCGGCGGGGACGCCGGTGACGTCACGGCCTCCGGCGTCGAGCGACACGCTGGCGCCCGCCACGGCGGCGCTGCCCTCGGCCCAGGTCTGGCCGGAGGCGATCAGCACCACGGCGGCGCCGACGGCGCCGAGCAGGAGGGCGACGCCGAGGCTTCGGCCGGCACGCCTTCTCGTGGCGTCGGCCGCGGACTCGGCGCGGGGCTGGGGAATGGGTAGGGCAGTCACCCGACCCACTATCCCCTACCGGTCCGGGCGTACCTCGGACGGGCTGCCGTCAGGAGCCGCCCAGCCGGTTCGCGGTGTGCACCGCCCGTAGCACCGCTGCCGCCTTGTTGCGGCACTCCGTGTCCTCGGCGACAGGGTCGGAGTCGGCGACGACACCCGCGCCCGCCTGGACGTACGCGGTGCCGTCGCGGAGCAGGGCCGTACGGATGGCGATGGCGGTGTCGGAGTCGCCGGCGAAGTCGAGGTAGCCGACGCAGCCTCCGTACAGACCCCGCCGCGAGGGCTCCAGTTCGTCGATGATCTGGAGGGCGCGCGGCTTCGGGGCGCCGGAGAGCGTGCCGGCGGGGAAGCAGGCGGTGAGGACGTCGAAGGCGGTACGGCCTTCGGCGACGCGGCCGGTGACGGTCGAGACGATATGCATGACGTGCGAGTAGCGCTCGACGGACATGAAGTCGACGACCTCGACGGTGCCGGGTTCGCAGACCCGCCCCAGGTCGTTGCGGCCGAGGTCGACCAGCATCAGATGCTCGGCGCGCTCCTTGGGGTCGGCGAGCAGTTCGTCGGCGAGGGCCTGGTCGTCCTGCGGGGTCGCGCCGCGCGGGCGGGTGCCGGCGATGGGGTGGACCATCGCGTGGCCGTCCTCGACCTTGACCAGGGCCTCGGGGCTGGAGCCGACGACGTCGAAACCGTCGAAGCGGAAGAGATACATGTACGGGCTCGGGTTGGTGGCCCGCAGCACCCGGTAGACGTCGAGCGCGCTCGCCTCGCAGGGGGTCTCGAAGCGCTGCGAGGGAACGACCTGGAAGGCCTCGCCCGCCCTGATGCGCTCCTTGATGTCCTCGACGGCCTCCTGGTAGGCGAGGCCGCCCCACAGCGCGGTGTACGGCGGGAGTTCGGACGGCGGCAGTGCGGTGGGCGCGCTGTCCAGGGGGCGTGCCAGGTCCCGTTCCATGGCGTCGAGCCGGTTGACGGCGTCCGCGTACGCCTCGTCGACGCCGGTGTCGGTGTCGTTGTGGTTGATGGCGTTGGCGATGAGCAGGACGGTGCCGGAGCGGTGGTCCAGGACGGCGAGGTCGGAGGTGAGCAGCATCGTCAGCTCGGGCAGGTGGAGGTCGTCGCGCGCGTGGTCGCCGATCTTCTTCTCCAGCCGGCGGACGACGTCGAAGCCGAGGTAGCCGACCATGCCGCCGGTGAAGGGCGGGGTGTCGGCCTCGTCGTCGTGGAGGTCGTGCGGGGTGTGCAGCGCCTCCACGGTGGCGCGCAGGGCGGCGAGCGGGTCGCCGTCGACCGGGACGCCGACGGGCGGGGTGCCGAGCCAGTGGGTGCGCCCGTCGCGCTCGGTGAGCGTGGCGGCGGACCGTACACCGATGAAGGAGTAGCGCGACCAGGAGCGGCCGTTCTCGGCGGATTCGAGGAGGAAGGTCCCCGGGCGTTCGGCGGCGAGCTTGCGGTAGAGACCGACCGGGGTGTCGCCGTCCGCGAGGAGCCTGCGGCCGACCGGGATGACACGGCGGTCGACCGCCAGCTTGCGGAAGGTGTCGAGATCCATGGCAGCGGAGCCTAGTCGGCGGCGGGGCCTGTCGACGGCGCCGACGGCAGGATGACGTCCGCGTCGAAGCAGGTCCGGTCTCCCGTGTGGCAGGCGGCGCCCATCTGGTCGACCTTGACGAGGACGGTGTCGGCGTCGCAGTCGAGCGAGACGGACCTGACGTGCTGGACATGGCCGGACGTGTCGCCCTTGACCCAGTACTCGCCGCGGCTGCGTGACCAGTAGGTGGCGCGTCCGGTGGTGAGGGTGCGGTGCAGGGCCTCGTCGTTCATCCAGCCGAGCATCAGCACCTCGCCCGTGTCGTACTGCTGGGCGACGGCGGGAATCAGCCCGTCGGCCCCCCGCTTGAGCCGGGCGGCGATGGCGGGGTCGAGGCCGCTGGTGGGGGCTGAGCCCTCGGTCGCGCTGGTCATGGTGCCATTGTGCCGCGCCGGCGCCGCCCGCCGGTGCGATGTCCACTGGGCGGACGGCGCGCGGCAGTCGTACGCTGGGGAACATGTCGACCTACGCGAAGCGTGAACGACTTCTGCTCGCCGACCTGTTGGAGGCGGAGGGACCCGACGCCCCGACCCTGTGCGACGGCTGGACCGCCCGTGATCTCGCGGCGCACGTGGTGGTGCGCGAGCGCCGCCCGGACGCGGCGGGCGGACAGCTCATCGGCGCGCTCAAGAACCGGCTGGAGCGGGTGCAGGCGGAGTATGTGGCGAAGCCTTACGAGGAGTTGATCCAGCTCATCCGTACGGGACCGCCCCGGATGTCCCCCTTCGGTATCAAGCAGTTCGACGAGGCGGCGAACACGGTCGAGTACTACGTGCACGCGGAGGACGTACGGCGGGCACAGCCCGACTGGACGCCCCGTGAGCTGGACAAGGTCTTCTCGAACGCGCTGTGGTCGCGGCTGGAGAAGGGCGCCCGGATGATGGGCCGCAAGTCGCCGGTGGGGCTGGTGCTGCGGCGTCCGGACGGTCAGACGGCGGTGGCGCACCGGGGCTCTCCCGTGGTGACGGTGACCGGCGAGCCGAGCGAGTTGCTGCTCTTCGTCTTCGGGCGGCAGGAGGCGGCCCGCGTCGAGGTGGAGGGCGACAAGGAAGCGGTCGACCAGGTCCAGCGGGCGAAGCTCGGGATGTAGCCCGGCTCGGGATGTGGTTCGGCTCGGCCTGCTCAGCCTGCCGGGGCCGGTCGGCCGCCGGGGAGTTCGGCACGGCGCAGGCCGGTGAAGGCCAGGCCCAGCGCGCCGCCCGCCGCACAGACGGCGGCACTGACGACGAAGACCGGGCCGGTGCCCCACAGTCCTACGGCGGCGCCGGTCACCGGGAAGCTCAGCGGTGCGATGCCGAGGGTGAAGAAGGTGGCCACCGATGTCACCCGGCCGAGGTACCCGGGCTCGGTGACCGTCTGGGTCAGCGCCCCGCAGAGCCCGCCGGCGAGACCTGCCAGCAGCCCGACGCAGAGGCCCGCCACGGCGGCGAGGGCGACAGTGGGTACGAAGGCGACGGCGCCGATCGCGAGGGAACCACCGATGGCGGAGAGGCACATGACGAGGCCCGCGCGCGGGAGGCGTCCGCGTACCGCCAGCAACAGGGAGGCGCCGCCGGCGCCGATGCCGAAGGCGGCGACGATCCAGCCCATGCCGCCGGCGCCCCAGCCCCGTTCCTGGGCGAGCAGGACCAGACCGAGGTTGAGCGGGCCGACGAAGCCGAGCTCGCTGAGCGCGATGACGAGCATCAGCGGGCCCAGGACCCGGTGGTGGCGGATGTAGCGCAGTCCGTCGGTGAGTTCGTGCCAGGGACCGGCTCCCGTGGCCTCTGTGGGGGCTTCGGTGGAGGCCCCGGCGGTCTCCCCGAGCGGCAGGGGCCCGATCCGTACGGCGACGAGGAGCGCCAGCGAGACGGCGAACAGCGCGCCCGCCGTGGCGAACGCCGCCGACGGCCCGCCGAACGCGACGAGCAGCCCGCCCAGCGGCCCCCCGGTCACATTGGCCACGCGCGCCGCCAGGCCGCGCAGCCCCTGCACCCTGGCGAGCTGGCCGGGAGTGGTAATGCGCGGCGGCAGGGCGCCGACGGCGGGCAGGAACAGGGCGTCCACGACGCCGAAGACCAGGGCCACGCCGATCAGCAGCCACAGACCGGGCGCGGTGAAGAGCAGGACCGCGGCGATGGCGAGGATCACCACGCAGCGCGCGGCGTCACTGCCGATGACGACGCGGCGCGGGCCCCACCGGTCGGCGAGCACTCCCCCGCCGAGCATCAGTACGGCCCGCGGCACGGCGCCCACGGCCAGCACGACACCGGCCTGGGTCGGGCTGCCGGAGCGGGCGGCGGCCCAGGCCAGCGCCATGTAGTAGACGCTGTCGCCGACCATCGACAGGGTGTACGCGGCGAGCCAGCGCAGGACGTTCGCGTCGCGGTGGGCGGGCCGCTCGGGCTCCGGCGTGACGGGGACGGAAAGGGTCGGGAGCGCGCTCATGAGGGCGTGAACCTCCGTCAGGACTGGCGGAAGGGGAATCCGTAGATGTGCAGGGCGACGTTCTCGCGGTCCTCGGTCCCGCCGGTCTCCTCCGCGGCCCGGCCGGCCTCCTCGTACCGCTTGATCAGCTTGTGCATCTCCTGGCTGAGCGCGGCCAGTTCGCCGGCGGTGAGCCGTGCCAGGTACTCACTGCTGAACGACGCGCCGCGCCACTCCGGCGCCCATGCCGACTGGCTGTCCATGTAGCCGCGGTACAGCTCGGAGCGCTGCTCGAACGACATCCGGCCGATGGCCGCGTGCGTCGCCACGGCCTCGGGGGCGTCGCGGAAGTCCTCGTCGCGGAAGCTCACCCCTTCGGACGCCGGCTGCCACCAGCGCTCGCGACCGTCCTTGCCCTGCCGCGGTGCCTCCTCGATCAGACCGTGGTCGGCGAGCTTGCGCAGGTGGTAGCTGACGAGCGAGACGGCCTCGTCCACCTGCTCGGCGAGCTGCGACGCGGTGGCCGTACGGGAGATGTAGAGCGCGCGGTAGAGCTTCATGCGCAAGGGGTGGCCGAAGGCCTTGAGGGTGGCCAGGTCGTCGATCCTGCGGTTGTCCTTGGCTGCCATGTCCACCACCGTAGATACAAAAGAAAAGTTGCGCAATATAAGTTGCGCAATATTTCCTGCGGATCCTGCGGTGCGCCCGCGCGGTGGCCCCCGCACCGTTTGTGGGCACGGTGCGGGGGTCTCAGGTACGCGGTACGGGTCAGCCGATCGGGCAACTCCCCCGGTACTCCTCGATGGTGGCGCTCGGCTGCGGAAGCGGGCACAGGAACTGTTCGAAGCGGGTGTCGTCGTCGATGAACCGCTTCAGCCACGAAATGCTGTATTTGGCGATCGTGGTGTTCGCCGTGGTGGGCGCGGAGTGGCCGGCCCCGTTCAGCTCCAGATACGCCTTGCCGAGCGAGCCGGGCAGCGACTCGTAGAACGGCTCGGAGTGCGTGGCGACGGGCGCGACCGTATCGCCGTCGGCCCCGACGACCAGGGTGGGTGTCCGAAGCTCCGGCCAGGTCTTGTCGGTGTTCCAGCCGGTCAGCGGGATCGCCGCCTTCAGCGACGTACGGCTCTTGGCGGCCTCCAGGCTGCCGCCGCCGCCCATCGAGTGGCCCATGACGCCGAGCCGGGCCGCGTCGATCCGGCCGCTGACCGTGCTGTTCTGCTTCAAGTGGTCGAGGGCGGCGAGGAGTTGACGGCCTCTGCTGGCCGGCTGGTCGAGGGTGGTGTTGGTGTTGATGGTGAAGACCACGAAGCCCTGCGAGGCGAGTCTGGGGCCGAACCAGGCGACGCTGGACTGTGTGGCGGTGAAGCCGGGGGCGATCGCAACCGCGCCGAAGGTGCCGTCGGCGGTGGACGTCGGGTAGTAGATGGTGCCCCCGCCGAACCCGTCGACGGCGCTCGCGGAGACGGCGGTCTGCGAGACGGCGTACGAGCCGAGCGGCGCCTCGATGCTGGAGACGGTCGGGTCGGGGCCGCGCTCGTACGGGTTGGCGGCGGCTGCTTCCGGGGCGGTGGCCTGGGCTCCGGGGACGAGTCCGCCGAACAGGGCGGCGGTCGCGGCGCCCGCGGTCAGGGCGGCGCGGGAGAGTTGTCGCACTGGGGGGGTCCTCTCGGTGGAGGCGGCGCCACATGCGAGGGACGGACCCGTCGTCCGGGGCCACGTGTCCCACCGGACGGCGACCGCCGTACTGGCTGACACCGAGAGCCTTCCCGCCACGAACCCCCTTCGCCCATCGGCGGGTTGGCAGGTTGACGGAGAACTGCCCCGGAACGGGTCGTTCCGGGGCGGCTTCCGTACGTAGGCGCGCGGCTGGGCGGGTACTCAGCGCACCGGGTGTCCCGCCTCCCGCAGCGCCTTCTTGACCTGGGAGATCCGCAGGTCACCGAAGTGGAAGACGGAGGCGGCAAGGACGGCGTCCGCGCCCGCTTCGACGGCCGGCGGGAAGTGCGCGAGACTGCCCGCGCCGCCCGAGGCGATGACCGGAACGGTGACGTGTTCACGTACCGCCGCGATCATCTCCGTGTCGTAGCCGTCCTTGGTGCCGTCCGCGTCCATCGAGTTGAGCAGGATCTCGCCGGCGCCCAGTTCGGCGGCGCGGTGCGCCCACTCGACGGCGTCGATGCCGGTGCCCCGGCGCCCGCCGTGCGTGGTGACCTCGAAGCTGCCCTCCGGCGTACGCCGGGCGTCGACCGACAGGACGAGCACCTGGCGGCCGAAGCGCTCGGCGATCTCCCGGATGAGGTCGGGGCGCGCGATGGCCGCCGTGTTGACGCCGACCTTGTCGGCGCCCGCCCGCAGCAGCTTGTCGACGTCCTCGGGGGTGCGGACGCCGCCGCCGACCGTGAGCGGGATGAAGACCTGCTCGGCGGTGCGGCGCACCACGTCGTACGTCGTCTCGCGGTCCCCCGACGAGGCGGTGATGTCGAGGAAGGTCAGCTCGTCGGCGCCCTCGGCGTCGTACAGCCTGGCCATCTCGACGGGGTCACCGGCGTCGCGCAGATTCTGGAAGTTGACGCCCTTGACGACCCGGCCGTTGTCCACGTCCAGGCAGGGGATGACTCGGACTGCGAGGCTCATGCCGGGCCTCCGGCTCCGGAGGGCGGGCGGAAGGCTTCCAGCTCGATCTCGACGACCAGGCTCGGGTCGATGAGACCGGCGACGACGACCATCGACGCGGCAGGCCGTACGGCGCCGAACAGCTCCTTGTGGGCACGCCCGACGTCGTCCGCGTCCCCGGCGTGCGTCACATACATCCGGGTGCGTACGACGTGCTCCGCGCCGAGGCCGAGGTCGCCCAGCGCCTTGATGCCGACGCCGAAGGCGGTGACGGCCTGTTCGTAGGGGCCGCCCTCGGCGATCCGCCCGTCGACGACCGAGGTGCAGCCGGAGACGAGGACGAGACCGCCGGGAAGTTCGACGGCGCGGGAGTAGCCGTAGGCGTCCTCCCAGGGACCGCCGGAGGAGATCCGGCGTACGCCCTCGTCGGTCGTGGGGATCTCGCTCATCGGGCCACCTCCACGAGCGCCTCTTCCAGGGTGAACGCCTTCGCGTACAGCGCCTTGCCGATGATCGCGCCCTCGACGCCCTCGGGCACCAGCGAGGCGATCGCGTTCAGGTCGGCGAGTGAGGAGACGCCGCCGGAGGCGACGACCGGCCGGTCGGTGGCCGCGCACACCCGCTTCAGCAGGTCCAGATTGGGCCCCTGGAGCGTGCCGTCCTTGGCGATGTCGGTGACGACGTACCGGGCGCAGCCGGCCGCGTCGAAGCGCGCCAGCGTCTCCCACAGGTCGCCGCCGTCGCTGGTCCAGCCGCGCCCGCGCAGCGTCGTACCCCGTACGTCGAGGCCGATCGCGATCCTGTCGCCGTACTCGGCGATGGCCCTGGCCGCCCACTCGGGGGTCTCCAGCGCCGCCGTACCGAGGTTGACGCGTGTGCAGCCGGTGGCGAGCGCGGCGGCGAGCGAGGCGTCGTCGCGGATACCGCCCGACAGTTCGACCTTGATGTCCATGGCGCCGGTGATCCCGGCGACGAGGTCCCTGTTGTCGCCGGTGCCGAACGCCGCGTCGAGGTCCACGAGATGCAGCCACTCGGCGCCCGCGCGCTGCCAGGCGAGCGCGGCCTCCAGCGGTGAGCCGTACGAGGTCTCGGAGCCCGACTCGCCGTGGACGAGCCGCACGGCCTGGCCGTCGCGCACGTCGACGGCGGGGAGGAGTTCGAGCCTCCGTACGGAGGACGGGGTGGTTGTGCCGGACATCAGAAGGTTCCGATCCAGTTGGACAGCAGCTGGGCTCCGGCGTCGCCGGACTTCTCGGGGTGGAACTGCGTGGCCCACAGTGCACCGTTCTCCACGGCGGCCACGAACGGCTCGCCGTGCCGGGACCAGGTGACCTTCGGGGCGCGGATCTTGGGGTTGGTGACTTCCAGGGACCAGTCGTGGACGGCGTACGAGTGCACGAAGTAGTAGCGCTCGCCCGCGTCGAGCCCGGCGAAGAGCAGGCTGTCCTCGGGCGCCTCGACGGTGTTCCAGCCCATGTGGGGGACGGTCGGGGCGGTGAGCGGCCCGACGGTGCCCGGCCACTCGTCGAGACCTTCGGTCTCCACGCCGTGCTCGATGCCGCGCTCGAAGAGGATCTGCATGCCGACGCAGATTCCGAGCACGGGGCGCCCGCCGGCCAGCCGGCGGCCGACGATCCAGTCGCCGCGTGCCGCGCGGAGCCCTTCCATGCAGGCGGAGAAGGCGCCGACACCGGGCACGATCAGACCGTCGGCGTTCATCGCCTTGTCGAAGTCACGGGTGATCTCGACCTCCGCCCCGGCGCGGGCCACGGCACGCTCGGCCGAACGGACGTTGCCGAAGCCGTAGTCGAGGACGACGACGTTCTTGGTCATTCCCAGAGTCCCTGGATACGGAGGATGCCCGCGACGAGGCAGAGCGCGGAGCAGATGCCGAGCAGGACGATGACGCCCGTGGGCTGTTTCTGTTTCGCGAAGGAGTAGACGCCGCCGGCCAGGAACAGGCCGAGGACGATGAGGATGGTGTTGAGACCGGTCATGGGGTTAGAGCGCGCCCTTCGTGGACGGGAGGATGCCGACGGCGCGCGGGTCGCGTTCGCTCGCGTACCGCAGGGCGCGGGCCAGGGCCTTGAACTGGCACTCGACGATGTGGTGCGCGTTGCGCCCGTACGGGACGTGGACGTGCAGCGCGATCTGTGCCTGGGCGACGAACGACTCCAGGATGTGCCGGGTCATCGTCGTGTCGTAGGCGCCGATCATCGGCGCCATGTTCTCGGGCTCGGTGTGCACCAGGTAGGGGCGGCCGGAGAGGTCGACGGTGACCTGGGCGAGCGATTCGTCCAGCGGGACGGTGCAGTTGCCGAAGCGGTAGATGCCGACCTTGTCGCCGAGCGCCTGCTTGAAGGCGGCGCCGAGGGCGAGGGCGGTGTCCTCGATGGTGTGGTGCGAGTCGATGTGCAGATCGCCCTCGGTCTTGACCGTCAGGTCGAACAGGCCGTGCCTGCCGAGCTGGTCGAGCATGTGGTCGTAGAAGCCGACGCCCGTCGACACCTCGACCTTGCCCGTGCCGTCGAGGTCAAGCTCGACAACGACCGAGGTCTCCTTGGTCGTTCGTTCCACGCGGCCGATCCGGCTCATGCGCTCTGCTCCTTCGTCAATTTACGTACCGCGTCGAGGAACGCGTCGTTCTCGGACGGGGTGCCCGCCGTGACCCGCAGCCGGCCGGGGACGCCGTTGTCGCGCACCAGCACGCCCTGGTCGAGGATCGTCAGCCACGCCTCGTGCGCGTCCTCGAAGCGGCCGAACTGGACGAAGTTGGCGTCCGATTCGGTGACCTCGAAGCCCATCGCCCGCAGTTCGGTGACCAGCCGGTCCCGCTCGGTCTTGAGCTGTTCGACATATCCGAGCAGCGTATCGGTGTGCTCCAGCGCGGCGAGCGCGGTGGCCTGGGTGACGGCGGACAGGTGGTACGGCAGGCGCACCAGCTGCACCGCGTCGACCACGGCGGGGTCGGCGGCGAGATAGCCGAGGCGCAGTCCGGCGGCGCCGAAGGCCTTGGACATCGTGCGGGACACGACGAGGTTCGGCCGGCCCGCGAGCAGCGGCAGCAGCGAGGGGTGGTGGCTGAACTCGACGTACGCCTCGTCCACGACCACCAGTGACGGCCTGGCGGCCTGCGCCGCGTCGTACAGCCGCACCACGGTCGCGGCGTCGACGGCGCTGCCGGTGGGGTTGTTGGGGGTGGTGATGAACACGACGTCGGGGCGGTGCTCGGTGACGGCCCGCTCGGCGGCGGCGACGTCGATGGTGAAGTCCTCGTGGCGGGGTCCGGAGATCCAGCCGGTGCCGGTGCCGCGCGCGATGAGGTGGTGCATCGAGTACGAGGGCTCGAAGCCGATCGCGGTGCGGCCGGGGCCGCCGAAGGTCTGGAGCAGTTGCTGGATGACCTCGTTGGAGCCGTTGGCCGCCCAGACGTTGGCGGCGGTCAGCGGGAGGTCGCCGGCGGTACGGCGCAGATAGGCGGCCAGTTCGGTGCGCAGTTCGACCGCGTCCCGGTCGGGGTAGCGGTTGAGCCCGCGCGCGGCGTCGCGGACCCGCTCGGTGATCCGCTCGACGAGCGGTTCGGGCAGCGGGTACGGGTTCTCGTTGGTGTTGAGGTGTACGGGGACGTCCAACTGGGGCGCCCCGTAGGGGGACTTGCCGCGCAGTTCGTCACGTACGGGAAGATCGTCGATGTTCGTCACGCGCCGCGCACCTCCCCCATGGGCAACTTCCAGCCGAAACGCGCCTTGACGGCCGCGCCGTGCGCGGGCAGGTCCTCGGCCTCGGCGAGCGTCACCACGTGGTGGGCGACGTCGGCGAGCGCGTCGCGCGTGTAGTCCACGATGTGGATGCCGCGCAGGAAGGACTGGACGGACAGGCCGGAGGAGTGACAGGCGCAACCGCCGGTCGGCAGTACGTGGTTGGAGCCGGCGCAGTAGTCGCCGAGCGAGACGGGGGCGTAGGGACCCACGAAGATCGCGCCCGCGTTGCGGACCCGGGCGGCGACGGCGGCGGCGTCGGCGGTCTGCACCTCCAGGTGCTCGGCGCCGTACGCGTCGACCACGCGCAGTCCCTCCTCGATCCCGTCGACCAGCACGATCGCGGACTGCTTGCCCGCCAGGGCGGGCGCGATGCGCTCCTCGACGTGCTTGGTGGCGGCGGTCTGCGGCACCAGTTCCTTCTCGACCGCGTCGGCCAGCTCGACGGAGTCGGTGACCAGGACGGCGGCGGCGAGCGGGTCGTGCTCGGCCTGGCTGATCAGGTCGGCGGCGACGTGCGCCGGGTCGGCGGTCGCGTCGGCGAGGACGGCGATCTCGGTGGGGCCGGCCTCGGTGTCGATGCCGATGCGGCCCGCGAAGTAGCGCTTGGCGGCGGTGACCCAGATGTTGCCGGGTCCGGTGACCATGTCGGCGGGCGGGCAGCCGTCGGGGCCGGTCGTGCCGTACGCGAACATCGCGACGGCCTGGGCGCCGCCGACCGCGTACACGTCGTCGACGCCGAGCAGGGCGCAGGCGGCCAGGATCGTCGGGTGCGGCAGGCCGTCGAACTCCTGCTGCGGGGGCGAGGCGAGGGCGATGGACGCGACGCCCGCTTCCTGCGCCGGGACCACGTTCATGATCACGGACGACGGGTAGACGGCGCGTCCGCCGGGCGCGTACAGCCCGACGCGGCCGACCGGCACCCACTTCTCGGTCACCGTGCCGCCGGGCACGACCTGGGTGGTGTGCTCCGCGCGCCGCTGGGCGCGGTGGACGATACGGGCCCGCCTGATGGACTCCTCCAGCGCGGCCCGTACGGCGGGGTCCAGGGCTTCCAGCGCCCGGCTGAGGGCTTCGGCGGGGACCCGTACGCGGTCCAGCGTCACGCCGTCGAATTTCTCCGCGTACTCGATCAGCGCCGCCGTGCCTCGATGGCGTACGTCCTCGCAGATGGGCCGCACCTTCGCCAGGGCGGCTTCCACGTCGAACTCGGCACGGGGCAGCAGGCCGCGCAGTGCGCCGCCCTCGGGGAGGGCGTCGCCGCGCAGATCGATTCGTGAGATCACGCGGTCAATTCTCGCAGACCGGATCTCGCCGACGGTCGCCCGTATCACTGGCTGATATGAGCCCTGAATGTCACTCACGGCTACTAACGTTGACGATTGGCGTTCATTCGGTCACTCAGAGGGAAGAACATTCGTACGGCCCACAACAGCAGCCCCGCCCGGCGACGGCTGCTCGGGAGTCACACAGCGACGGACAACGGCGGCGAACACACGACAGGCACGACGACGCACAGCGACAGGCACGGCAAACGGGGAAGCGAGGCGCGGCAGTGTCCGAGCCGCACAACGACGAAGCTCCGGACTGGCTCTCCGCCACAGAACTCGGCATGTGGCAGGCATTCCGGAACGGCAGCACCTACGACTTGAGCGTGCCGAGTCCACTGCTCAACGACCCGGCCGAGGCCGGCCCCTGGGGCGAGCACCGCAGCGTGCGCGCCCGCGTGGTCGCGCTGCTGCTGCTCAGCGGCCCCTCGGCGCGGCCCGGCCGGGTCGCCGCCCTCAAGCTGCGCGGGGCGTACATCAGCGGGTCGCTGGATCTCGCGGGCGGCAATGTCGAGCCGTACGTGGAGCTGACGTACTGCCGCTTCGAGCGTGAGGTGGTGCTTCCGGAGTGCCACTTCACCACCCTGCGGCTGGTGGGCTGCGTGCTCCCGCGCCTGGAGGCGGCCCGGCTGCGCACCGAGGGCGATCTGCATCTGCCGCGCTGCCAGGTCGCGCGCGGTATCCGGCTGACCGACGCGCAGATCGGCACGGACCTGCTGCTCAGCCAGATATCCGTCCGGCCCGACAGCAACAGCCGGTCGATAGCCGCCGACGGGATGTCGGTGGGGCAGGATCTGCAGGCCGAACAGATCGAGACGCACGGCGAGTTCAGCCTGCGCGGCTCGAAGGTCGGGGGCTCGCTCATGCTGCGCGGCAGCCGGCTGCGCGCGGCGGGCCAGCGCCGCGCGCTCAACGCGCCGCAGCTGACGGTGGAGCGCTCGCTCTATATGACGGGCGCCGTCGTGAGCATCGCGACGGGCAACGCCAACTCCACGCCGCCGTACGGCACCGTCTACACCGGAAACACCGCGACGCTGCCGCCGGGCACCGAGATCCAGCGCTTCGAGTGCTACGGCGGGGTCCGGCTGGACGACGGGCGGTTCGGCGACACGGTCGACTTCCACCAGGCGCGTTTCCTGATGGCGCCCGGCGAGGAACTGTCGCTGCGCCGGATCACCGCGACGGAGCTGCGCTTCCAGTGCGAGCGCCCGCTGGAGGGCCGGGTCGTGCTGAGCGGCGCGAAGATCACCACGCTGATGGATCTGTCCACGAGTTGGCCGGGCCCCGGCGGTCTGGCCATGGGCGGCTTCGGCTACGAGAACGTGGTGCCGTCCGGCCATTTCCCGCTCAACCGGCGGCTGGAGTGGCTGAGTTCGGCGACCCCGGAGTATTCGCCGGAGCCGTACGAACGTCTGGCGCAGGTGATGCGCAACAGCGGCGAGGACGCCGACGCCCGCGAGGTGCTGCTGGCCAAGCAGCGCCGACGGCGCGAGACGCTGCCGTTGGCGGCGAAGTTGTGGGGCTATGTCCAGGACTGGACGGTGGCGTACGGCTACCGGCCGGGCCGGGCCGCGCTGTGGATGGCGATGCTGTGGGCGGGCGGCACGGTCGCTTTCGCGCGGCATGCTCCGGAGCCGCTCAAGGGCGAGGAGCACCCGGCGTGGAATCCGTCCCTTTATGTGCTGGATCTGCTGGTGCCGGTGATCAATCTCGGCCAGGACGGGCACTGGCGGCCGGAGGGCGGCTGGCAGTGGTTGTCGGCAGCGATCGTCCTGCTGGGATGGATCCTCGCCACGACTGTCGCAGCGGGCGCCTCACGTCTCCTGCGTCGCGGCTGACCCGGCACCCACCCGCTTTCTTTGCCTTCCCTTGACCGACCCGGAGACAACCTTTCACCCACCACCAAAGCTTCACATATGCCCTCTGGCGCCCCTGCGACCTGCGGTTTTCAATGGTCCGCACCATGGCATTGATTCGCGCACTGATCAGTACCGCGCGCATGCTCCGGCACACCCCGCGGCTCGCCGACGGACTTCCCCCGGACGATGCGGTACTGCTCGACGCCCCCGACGACCGGCTCGCCCCGGCGCTCGTCTCGGCCGCCCTCGGCGAGTACGAGCAGGCGGCGAAGCTGCTGGCGACCACACGCGAATCAGCCGAATGGGAGAACCGCGACCGCTACGTCATACGGCTCGCCGCCTTCGCCCACCACCGCGACGCCTGGCTGGGCCACTGGCTCGCCGCGTCCCCGCACGATCCGGACGCACTGGTCGTCAAGGCCGAACTCGCCGTGCGCAGGGCCTGGGAGTCCCCGGCCCGCGCCGAACTGCTGCGCGACATGGGCCCGCTGATCGGCGCCGCGGCCGAGGGCGACCCGCGCGACCCGGTGCCGTGGCGGATCGCCCTGGACCACGCGCGCGGCACACACGCGGGCCACCAGGCCTTCGAGACGCTGTGGGGCGAGGCGGTGCGCCGCTCCTCGCACCACTACGGATGCCATGTCGCGGCCCTCCAGTACCTCTCCGCCCAGTGGCACGGCTCGCACCAGGAGTGCTTCGACTTCGCCGAACAGGCCGCCGGGGACGCGCTGCCGGGCTCGCTCGTGAAGGCGCTTCCGATGCGGGCCGCCTTCAGCAGGCTGGTGAGCGGCGACCTCGTCTCCGTGACGACGGACCGGATCGACGCGGCCTGCGACGAGGCGATCGCGCTCTCCTCCGTGTACGCGACGGGCGACCCCTGGCCGGCGGAGGTGCGGAATCTGCTGGCGTACGTGCTGGTCGTACGGCACCGGTGGGACGAGGCACTGGAACAGTTCCGGCTGATCGGCCCGTACGCGACGTCCTTTCCGTGGACGGCGCTGACCGACGATCCGCTGGGCCAGTTTCTGGAGACACGGGACGGCGTACGCCTCCAGGTGGCCTCCGGGATGCCCTTGTGGAACCGAACCGACAGAAGGCGCCCGCGCGGCCATTACGCTTGAGCGTTGTGACCACCGCACATCTCCCTCTCTTCCCGCTGAACGCGGTGTTGTTCCCGGGCCTCGTCATGCCCCTGAACATCTTCGAGGAGCTGTATCGCGCCATGATGCGCGACCTGCTCAAGACCGACGAGTCCGAACCGCGACGCTTCGTCGTGGTCGCCATCCGCGACGGACACGAGGTCGCGCCGACCGCCTCCGGCATGCCCGATCCCACGTCCCTGCCGGAGCGCGGACCCGCGGCGGGCTTCGGCACCGAGCCGCTCAACTCCTTCCACCAGGTGGGCTGCGTCGCCGACGCGACCACGATCCGCGAACGCCCGGACGGCAGCTTCGAGGCACTGGCCACCGGCACCAGCCGGGTCAGGCTGCTCTCCGTCGACCCGAGCGGGCCCTATCTGACCGCCGAGGTCGAGGACATCGCTGAGGACTCGGGCGAGGGCGCGGGAGCGCTCGCCGAAGGCGTACTGCGGGCGTTCCGCAGCTACCAGAAACGGCTGGCGGGCGCGCGTGAGCGGTCGCTGTCGACCGGCACCGAGCTGCCCGACGAGCCGTCCGTGGTCTCGTACTTGGTGGCCGCGGCGGCCGTCCTGGACACCCCGGCGAAGCAGCGGCTGCTCCAGGCACCGGACACCGTGACACGGCTGCGGGAGGAGCTGAAGCTCCTGCGGGCCGAGACGGCGGTGATCCGGCATCTGCCGTCGCTGCCGGCCGTGGATCTGACACGGGCCCCGACGAGCCCGAACTGACGCGAGGAACAGGTCCCTTGACCAAGCAGTCGAAGAAGCAGGCGAAGAAGGCCGCGGGCGGCACCCCGGCGACGGTCGCGCTGACGGCGGCCAAGGCCGCATTCACCCTGCACGCGTACGAGCACGACCCGGCGGCGCCCAGTTACGGCGAGGAGGCCGCCGAGGCGCTGGGGGTCCCAGCGGACCGGGTGTTCAAGACGCTGGTCGCCGACGTCGACGGCGAACTGACCGTGGCGGTCGTCCCGGTCTCCGGCTCGCTGGACCTCAAGGCGCTGGCCGCCTCGGTGGGCGGCAAGCGGGCGACGATGGCGGACCCGGCGGCGGCGGAGCGCACCACGGGCTACGTGCGCGGCGGCATCTCACCCCTGGGCCAGCGGAAGCGGCTGCGTACGGTGGTCGACGCCTCGGCGCGGGACCACGCGACGGTCTGCGTCTCGGCGGGCCGCCGCGGCCTGGAGGTGGAACTGTCCCCCTCGGACCTGGCCTCCCTGACGTCGGCGACGCTGGCCCCGATCGCCAGGACCTGACGGCGTCGGCCGGGCGCGCTCCGTCAGCGCCCGTCCTGCGGCCCGGTCTCCTGCGGCCCGGTCTCCCGCGGCGCGTCCGTCGGCGCGTTGTCGGGTCCTGCGGGAAGGTACGGCGCCCCGAACGGCACCCACTCCGGCTCAGGGTCGCGCGGGCCGAACAGCGCCGTCAGCGCCAGATGTACGAGCATCGCCGCCACCGGCCACGCCAGCAGCGCGCCCCGCGCGTTCAGCTCCAGCGGGGCGTCGAACGTCGCGCCCTGCCCCACCGCGCGCGCCTGCGCCACCACGTCGTCCGGGCCCAGCACCCATCCGACCAGCCACGCCAGCCCCGACGCGAGCAGCCCGCCCAGCGCCAGACCCACCACCAGCGGGACACCGCCGCGCCTGCGGAAGAAGAAGACCAGGGCGGCACTGACCACACCGAATCCCAGGGCCAGCAGCACGAACGTGCCGTCGGCGCCGATCGCCTCCTCGCCCTCCGTGTCCTTCAGGAAGACGGCCGAGTCACCCGCGATCAACGGCACCCTCGGCGACAGCCAGAGCCAGAGCAGTCCGAGCAGCACACCGGAGAGAGCCACGGCGAGGGTCACGCCGACGGCCTGCTTCAGCTCGGTCCTCGTGTCGGTCTCGTCCGCCGCCTCGGGGACGTACGCGGTGGCTCCCGCACCCTGCGGCTTCTGCCAGGGATCGTCGTTCGGCGGCTGGTGGGGAGGCGTCAGAGGTGCTGTCACCCCGCCATCGTGCCAGGCATGGCGCGGCTGTGCCTCATCGGACCGCCGCACGCCTGTACGCCCAGGTCGCCACAGCCAGCGACACCACGCCGACGGCCGCGCAGACCGCCAGATCGAGGGCGACGGTGGGCCAGTCCGGATGCCGGTCGAAGCTGCGGGCCAGAGCCTCCACGCCGTACGTGGACGGCAGCAGATCGCGGGCGTACGTGATCAGCCCCGGAAGCCGGTCGGCGGGCAGCACACCGAGCAGCAGCGCGGCGGACATGCCGAGCTGCCCAAGCAGCGTGGCCAGCTCCTGACGGGGCGCGAGCAGCCCCAGCGCGGCACCGAGACCGGCGAGGGCCGCGCCGGAGAGCGGGATGACGGCGACCAGCACCCAGAGGTGGGTGAGCGGCAGATCGAACAGCAGACTGCCGGTCACCGCGGTCACGGCGGTACCCGGCACCGTGAACGAGGCGTACGCGCCGGCCGCGCCCAGCACCACGGCCGCGGGCGGCACGGGCAGCGTCGCGTAGTGGTCGAGGCCGCCGGTCGCCCGCAGCTGCCCGAAGTACTGGGCGAGCAGATTGAGCGCCACGAAGGCCACGACGAGCACGCTCGACCCTGCCACCACGGCGCGCGCCTCGGCGCCGCCGTCGACGACACCGCGCATCAGGATCATGATCCCGACGGACTGGAAGGTGGCGACGAAGAGAAGCGGGATACGGGCGACGCGGGCCCGCGACAGCTGTGCGCGGTACACGGCGGCGAGCGAGGGCAGCAGGCGCGCGCGAGGAGCCAGCGACGCGGGCGTCTTGTCAGCCCCGTCGGCTCCGTCGGCTCCGTCGGTTGCGGCACGGGTGTCCGGGGCTGTCCGGCTCTCCCCTGCGACGGCCTCCGCGGGCACGATGCTCACCTGGCGCTGCTCCTGTTCGGTGCGGACGGTCGGGTGCGGGCACGGCCCGTCGGGCACGGCGCCGACCGGGACCAGCGTGTCATACGGCGTTTACGTGCTGAACGCCCCATAGGGGCGGCCCCGTTCAGCCCGGTGCCCCCGGCGATCCCGCCCCGGCGGGCGAGTGGGCCAACGCGCAGGGAGACGACGGCGCGGCCCCCGGTGGCGAGGGGGGTGGCCGTCGGAGCCGTAATCCGGACGTCCGTCGCCCGCACACCCCATCCGACAGGCACGTCCCCGCCGAACACAGCCGGCACGGGGACAACGCACGCGCCCCCGGTGGCGACCGGGGTGTGCCTCGGAGCCGTAATCCCCACGCATCCCGCCCGTGCACCCGCGCAGGCCGATACACGCGTCGTCACAGCCGTCGTCACGCCTTCACCAGCCCCTGCACCTGCCCTCCGAGCGCCAGATACACGTCCTCCAGGCTCGGTGTCGCCAGCGTGAAGTCGTCCAGCGCCGCGAACGCGGCTCCGCCGGTCACCGCCGCGACGGCGGCGCGCGCCTCGTCGGGTGCGAGCCGCAGCACCCAGCGGCGGCCCGACTCCTGCGCGGAGCCACGCAGCGCGGCGACCTCGGGGACGTCGAGCGGGGCGCGCTCGCGCCAGACGAGTTCGAGCCGTACGTCCCCGGCGACCTGCTCCTTCAGCCCGGACGGGGTGTCGCAGGCGATGACCTTGCCCCGGTCGAGCACGGCGACCCGGTCGAGGACCGTCTCGGCCTCGATGACGTTGTGGGTGACGAGCAGCACGGTCGCGCCCCGCTCGACCCGGCGCCGGTCGACCGCCGCCCAGACCGCGCGCCTGGCCACCGGGTCCATGCCGGTGGTGGGCTCGTCCAGGACGAGCACGGGCCGCTCCCCCACCAGCGTCGCCGCGAAGCAGGCCATCCGCCGCTGGCCGCCGGAGAGCTTCTTCAGCGGGCGGCCGGCGAGTTCGGTGAGCCCGAGTTCGGCGAGGACGGCGTCGCGCTCGGCGCGCGCCTCCCCCAGGCCGAGCCCGCGCAGCCGCCCCGTGGTCTCGGCCGCGAGCCCGACGGTCAACTCGTCGAGCGCGGTGGACTCCTGGCCGAGATAGCCGATGAGACGGGAGGCGCGTTCGGGGTGGCGGACCAGATCGTGTCCGAGGACGTCGACGCTGCCGGAGTCGGGCCGCATGAGTCCGGTGAGCTGGCGTACGAGGGTGGACTTGCCCGCACCGTTGGGACCGAGCAGACCGAAGATCTCGCCGCGCCGCACGTCCAGGGAGATGCCGTCGGTGGCGCGCACCTCGGGTGTCGCCGGGGTCCCCCGCCCCCCGCGCGCGGCGGGGTACGTCTTGACGAGCTCCCGTACCGCGCACACCGTACTCACGAGGGACGAGCCTACGGGGTCCAACTGCCCGCAATTCGCCCGGGGGCCTTTCGCCCGCTACTCCGCCGTGGGCGGGTGGTCCGCCGCCGCCCGTACGTCGATCTCGCGCCAGAACCCGGCTCTGATCGCGTACCGGTCGTGCTCGTCGATCTGGTCGTCCTTGTGCGCCAGCAGCCCGAAGCGGGCCGCGTATCTCAGTACCTCGCCGTCGATACGGTGCGGGATCCGCGGATACATCGTGGACAGCTTCTGCACATGGCTCGCCTCCGGCAGCCGTTCCATCCACCGGCGGGCGAACACCTGGCCCACCTCGAAGGGGTCCCCGCCGACCGTCGTGATGTCCTCCTCGCGGTCGGCCCAGCGCTGCTCGGCGCTGGTGAGCTGCGCGAGCGTGGGCAGCGACGCGGTCTCGGGCGACTCCCCGAGCTGACCCCCGCCGCCCGTGCGCTCGACCCAGCCCCGGTCCGAGGACCAGCGGAGCGTGGCGTTCGCGGGCGGGGGCGGCGCGGCATGCGATCCGGACGTACGCAGGGCGGCCAGGTCCTTGGGGGTGGGGACGCCCCTGCCGCCCGGGGGCACCGGCTGCGCGGCCTCGGGGCCGTTCTCGTGCGCCGGCGCGTGGCCCGGCGCGTGCTCCGGCGCCGGCGGCGCCGTGCCGTTGCGCGCGGAAGCGGCCTGCGCCTGCACCTGCGCCTGCACCTCTGCCTCTGCCGCCCGTTCGGCGGAAGCGGCGAGCGCCGACTCGGGCAGCGGCGCGGAGAGGATGGCGGCGATCTCGGGGCGGGGCGCGGGCGGCGGGGCGCAGATGCCGCCGAAGTCCTTGGCGCGTACGGCCTTGGTGATCCAGGTCCGGTCGAGCACCCGGCGTTCGTCCGCCTCGGCCACCAGGTCCTCGGACTGGTTGTAGTCGCCGTCCGCCGCCTGCACCGCCCACAGGTGCACGGCGACGCCGTGTTCCTTGGCGGACATCAGTCCGGGCAGCAGGTCACCGTCCCCGGTCACCAGCACCACGTCCGAGCAGGCCCGGTTTCTGGCCAACTCCGTGAGTTCGGCGTGCATCGCCGCGTCGACGCCCTTCTGCGCCCAGCGACCGTCACTACGGGTCAGCGCGCCGAGCCGGACGGTGACACGTGACATGACGCGCAGGCGCCGGTGTTCGGGCTGCGGTACGCGGTCGGGGGCGCCGTCGAACCAGTAGATACGGAGCAGTGGCTGCTCCGTATCGGCCTCGGCACGCTCACGCAGGGCCTGGATGAGGGCGGCGTGGTCGACGGTGATGCGGGAGCGGGCCGGTTCTCCGGCGAGGAGGCTCGCGGCGGCGCCCAGCAGATAACCGGCGTCCACCAGGACGACGCAGCGGTCCACGTGTTCCACCCTCTTTCGGGGACGTCGGGATCGGGAGTTACTACGGGTTTCCTTCGAGTCTGCCCGACCGCAACTGGCTTAACGGCCGGAACTGGATCATCGGCGTGGCGTATCCCTCCCGGCTACCCCTACGGACGCCGGAACTTTGGTCAGTTACATACAGCAATGATCCAAAATGCGGGAGTTAGCGGCATATGTGAATCTGATCGCGGCCCTGGCACCAACATCCTTCAGGAGGCAGCACCATGGCCAAGAACAAGAACCGTGACCGCAACAAGCAGCACCAGGACCGTTCCACCACCGAGCGTGGCGGCGAGCAGTCCTCGTCCTCCTCGTCGGAGACCAGGGCCGAGCAGATACAGGAGCGGGTCACTCCCTCCGAGGTCCCCCACAAGGGCCGCGAGAAGCGTTTCGGCCACAACTGACGCGGTCGGCCGTGATGACGAGCCGCAGATGACGAGAGGGGCACGCCCGGATCCTCCGGGCGTGCCCCTCCACGTACGGAACCTCTACGTGCGGGTAGGTCGACGTGCGGGTAGGTCGACGTGCGCGTACGTCTGCGCCTATCCCGCCAGGCAGGACGGCCCGAGCAGCACCTTCAAGTCGCCGAAGAGCGCCGGGTCGGGCTGCACCCGGTGCCGGTCGAGCCTGAGGACGGTGGTCTTGCGCGCGCCCTGAAGTTTGATCCGCACCTCGGAGTTGCCCCGGTGGTGGCTCAGGATCTCGCCGAGCCTGCTGACCATGGGCGGGGTGAGCTTCACGGTGGGGATGGTGATGGTGACGGGCGCGTTCGTCCCGGCGGACGACAGGTCGGGAACCTGGAGCTCCATCGCGACGAGACGCGGGATGTCCTCGCGTTTGTCGAGGCGGCCCTTGACGAAGACGACGGTGTCCTCGACCAGTTGGGTGGAGACCAGCTGATACGTCGCGGGGAAGAACATGCACTCGATCGAGCCCGCCAGATCCTCCACGGTGGCGATCGCCCACGCGTTGCCCTGCTTGGTCATCTTCCGTTGGAGCCCGGAGATGATGCCGCCGATCGTGACCACCGCGCCGTCCGAGTGCTCACCGCCGGTGAGCTGCGAGATGGCCGCGTCGGACTTGTCGGACAGCACATGCTCGATACCGAAGAGGGGGTGGTCGGAGACGTAGAGCCCGAGCATTTCCCGTTCCTGCGCGAGCAGATACGACTTGTCCCACTCCACGTCGGAGAATTCCACGTCCAGCCCGAAGCCCGGCTCGGAGGACTCGTCGTCGCTGTCGCCCATGCCGCCGAAGAGGTCGAACTGCCCCTCCGCCTCCTTGCGTTTGACCTGCACCACGTTGTCGATCATCGGCTCGTGGTGCGCGACGAGGCCCTTGCGGGTGTGCCCCATCTCGTCGAAGGCGCCCGCCTTGATGAGGGATTCGACGGTGCGCTTGTTGCAGACGACCGCCTCCACCTTGTCGAGGAAGTCGGGGAAGGTGGCGTACTTCCCCTTCGCCTTGCGTGACCGGATGATCGAATCGACCACGTTCGTACCGACGTTCCGGACGGCCGTCAGTCCGAAGAGAATCACGTCGTCGCCCTGCGCGGCGAAATTCGCCACCGACTCGTTCACGTTCGGCGGCAGCACCTTGATGCCCATCCGCCGGCACTCGTTGAGATAGACCGCCGACTTGTCCTTGTCGTCCTTCACCGAAGTCAGCAGCGCGGCCATGTACTCGGCGGGGTAATTCGCCTTGAGATACGCGGTCCAGTAGGTGACGAGCCCGTACGCGGAGGAGTGCGCCTTGTTGAACGCGTAACCCGCGAACGGCACCAGCACGTCCCACAGCGCCTGGATGGCCTCGTCCGAGAAGTTGTTCTTCTTGGCACCGGCCTGGAACAGGACGAAATTCTTGGCCAGTTCCTCGGGCTTCTTCTTGCCCATCACCCGTCGGAGGATGTCGGCCTCGCCGAGCGAGTAACCGGCGATGATCTGCGCGGCCTTCTGCACCTGCTCCTGATACACGATCAGGCCGTAGGTGAGACCGAGGACTTCCTTGAGCGGGTCCTCCAACTGCGGATGGATCGGGGTGATCTCCTGCTGCCCGTTCTTGCGCAGCGCGTAGTTCGTGTGCGAGTTCATGCCCATAGGGCCCGGCCGGTACAGGGCCGACACGGCGGAAATGTCCTCGAAGTTGTCGGGCTTCATCAGCCGCAGCAGCGAGCGCATCGGGCCGCCGTCGAACTGGAAGACGCCGAGCGTGTCACCCCGGCAGAGCAGTTCGTACGTCTTGGGGTCGTCCAACGGCAGGGACAGCAGATCGAGATCGACGCCCTTATTGGCCTTCACCATCTTGACGGCGTCGTCCATGATGGTCAGATTTCGCAGACCCAGGAAGTCCATCTTCAGCAGGCCGAGCGACTCGCACTGCGGGTAGTCCCACTGCGTGATGGTGACGCCGTCGGTGTGCCTGACCCAGACCGGGACATGGTCGGTGATCGTCTCGCTGGACATGATCACGCCGGCCGCGTGCACACCCATCTGCCGCACCAGGCCCTCGACACCCTTCGCGGTGTCGATGACCTTCTTCACATCGGCTTCGTTCTCGTACATCCCCCGGATCTCGCCCGCCTCGCTGTAGCGCGGGTGCTTGGGGTCGGTGATGCCGTTGAGGTCGATGCCCTTGCCGAGGACGTCCGCCGGCATCGCCTTGGTGAGCCGGTCACCCATCGCGTACGGGTAACCCAGCACGCGCGCCGAGTCCTTGATGGCGTTCTTCGCCTTGATCTTGCCGTAGGTGCCGATCATGGCGACCTTGTCGGCGCCGTACTTCTCCGTCACATACCGGATGACCTCACCGCGCCGACGCTCGTCGAAGTCGATGTCGACGTCCGGCATGGAGATGCGCTCGGGATTGAGGAACCGCTCGAAGATCAGGCCGTGTTCGATCGGGTCGAGGTCGGTGATGCCCATCGCGTACGAGACGATCGAGCCGGCCGCGGAGCCTCGGCCGGGGCCGACGGCGATGCCGTTGTTCTTGGCCCACATGATGAAGTCCGCGACGACCAGGAAGTATCCCGGAAACCCCATGTCGATGATGATGCCCATCTCGTACTCGACCTGCTTGAGACGGTCTTCCGGGATGCCGTTCGGGAAACGCCTGGCCATTCCCCGCATGGTCTCCTCGCGGAACCAGGTGACTTCGGTGAAGCCGTCGGGGATGTCGAACTTCGGCATCAGGTTCCGCTCCTGGAACCAGCCCTCCGTATCGATCTGTTCCGCCACCAGAAGGGTGTTCGCGCACCCCTCCTGCCACG